>DATJGR010000050.1:0-16673 GCA_035494855.1 Pseudomonadales bacterium
GCTGCTGCCGTTCATCGAGCCGTTCACCAACTGCACGCACGGGGTCGTGCGGTCGATCCGACTTATGGATATAACGAAACTGCCTGACTGGCCGCTTCGAATCCGGTGTCGCTGACATTAGAATGGCAGCCCTTTTGCGACGCTCCCGCCATGGCCGGCTACCAGATCACGCATCTCAAACAACTCGAAAGCGAGAGCATTCGAATCATTCGCGAGGTCGCCGCCGAGTTCGAAAATCCGGTGATGCTGTACTCGATCGGTAAAGACTCGACCGTTCTGCTGCATCTCGCGCGCAAAGCGTTCTTCCCGGGCCGGGTACCGTTTCCACTGCTGCACGTCGACACCACGTGGAAATTCCGCGACATGATCGCGTTCCGCGATCGCGTGGCGAAGCAGAACGAACTCGAGCTCATCGTCTACACGAACCAGGAAGGGGTGAAGAACAACGTCACCCCGTTCACCTATGGCTCGAAGAAGTACACCGACATCATGAAGACGCAGGCGCTGCTGCAGGCGCTCGATCACTACAAATTCGACGCGGCGTTCGGCGGTGCCCGGCGTGACGAAGAGAAGTCGCGGGCAAAGGAGCGCGTCTATTCCGTGCGCGACTCCAATCACCGTTGGGATCCGAAGAATCAGCGTCCGGAGTTGTGGAGTCTCTACAACGGCAACGTCAATCGCGGCGAAGAAGTGCGCGTGTTTCCGCTTTCGAACTGGACCGAACTCGACGTGTGGCAATACATCTATCTCGAGAAGCTCGAGATCGTGCCGCTGTACTTTGCCGCGCCGCGGCCGGTGGTCGAACGCGACGGCACGCTGATCATGATGGACGACGATCGGATGCAGTTGCGCGACGGCGAAGTGCCGCAGCAGAAGATGGTCCGCTTCCGCACGCTCGGCTGCTATCCGCTGTCCGGCGCGATCGAGTCCACCGCCGCGACGTTGCCCGAAATCATTCAGGAAATGCTGCTGACGAAGTACTCCGAACGGCAAGGTCGATTGATCGACTACGACGGCGCCGCGTCGATGGAGCAGAAGAAGCGCGAAGGGTATTTCTAGCGTGAGCCACCAATCCGACCTCATCGCGCAAGACATCCTCGCCTATCTCGAGCAGCACGAACGCAAGGAGATCCTCCGCTTCCTCACCTGCGGCAGCGTCGACGACGGCAAGAGCACGTTGATCGGGCGGCTGTTGCACGATTCGAAGATGATCTACGCCGATCAGCTCGAAGCGGTACGCTCGAAGAAGCCGGGTGACGACGGCGAGTTCGATCTCGCGCTGCTGACCGACGGGTTGCAGGCGGAGCGTGAGCAAGGCATCACGATCGACGTGGCGTACCGCTATTTCTCGACGACGAAACGCAAGTTCATCATCGCCGACACGCCCGGCCACGAGCAGTACACGCGCAACATGGCCACCGGCGCGTCCGGCTGCGACGTCGCAGTGATTCTGATCGACGCGCGACAAGGCGTGCTGACGCAGACGCGCCGGCATACGTTCATCGCTGCATTGCTCGGCATACGCCACGTCATCGTCGCGGTGAACAAGATGGACCTCGTCGACTTCGACGAGCGCGTGTTCGATGCGATCCGCAGCGAGTACATCGCGTTCACGGCCAACCTCGGCATCGAGGATCTGCAGTTCATTCCGATCTCGGCATTGCGCGGCGACAACGTCGTCGAAAAGTCCGACGAGATGCCGTGGTACCAGGGCAGCACCCTGATGTACCTGTTGGAGAACGTGCAGATCGCCTCCGACCGCAACTTCGAAGACTTCCGTTTCGCCGTTCAACGCGTGAGCCGGCCCGACTCCACGTTCCGCGGCTATAGCGGCACCGTGCAGAGCGGCATCATCCGGCGCGGCGATCAGATCGTCGTGTTGCCTTCGGGCAAGACGTCGACGATCGCACGCATCGTCACGATGGACGGCGATCTGGAAGAAGCATTTCCGCCGCTCGCGGTCACGCTGACGCTCACCAGCGAAGTGGACATCAGCCGCGGCGACATGCTGGTGAAACCGGGCAACCTGCCGTTCCTCGAAGATCGCTTCGACGCGCAACTCGTGTGGATGACGGAAGATCCATTGGTGCCGGGTAAGCAGTACATCATCAAGCACGGCACGAAGCAGTTGTTCGGCCGCGTTTCGGCCATTCGTCACCGCATCGACATCAACACGCTGGAACAGATGCCGGCCACCACGTTCGCGCTGAACGAAATCGGCCGCTGCGAGTTCACGCTGTCGGAGCCGGTGCCGTTCGACGCGTACGCGGACAACCGCGAAACCGGCGCGTTCATCGTCATCGACCGCATCAGCAATCGCACCATCGGCGCGGGCATGATCTGTCCACCGAGCGGCGACACCGCGAAAGACCACTGGAACGAGATGCCGCACGGCCAGTTCCTCACCGAACGCCATTCGCCGGTGACGGCGGCGGAGCGCGAGCAGCGTCTCGGTCAGCGCGCGGTCACGGTGCTGCTGACGGGTCTCTCCAAAACCGGCAAGACCGCCATCGCCAACGCCGTCGAACGGCGCCTGTTCGACATGGGTCGCCTCGCGACCGTGCTCGATGGTCAGGACTTCCGCCGCGGCATGAGTCGCGACCTCGGCTTCACGGCGTCCGATCGCTCGGAGAACATGCGCCGCGCCGCCGAAGTGGCGAAGGTGGTCAACGATGCCGGCGTGATCTGCCTCACCGCGTTCGTCGTGCCGCACGAGCAGGTACGCGCGCGTGCACGCGACGTGATCGGCGGCAGCCGATTCCTGGAGGTCTATCTCAGAGCACCGCTCGGCGTGCTGAAGAGCCGCGACAAGGAAGGCATGTACGCGGCCGCGGAGCGCGGCGAACTGCCGAGCTTCCCCGGCGTCACCAGCGAATTCGAGGAGCCCATCGCCGCCGACCTCACATTGGACACTGCGGAACTGAGCGTCGAGGCCTGCGCCGAGCGCGTGATCGACCTGCTGCAGCGTCGCGGCGTCACTCGCTGACGTTTTCGCGCTAACAGAACTTCTTTGAACGGAGACACCATGACCATCCAGACCGATGTCGTCATCGTCGGTGCCGGCCCTTGCGGGCTCTTTCAGATCTTCGAGCTGGGTCTGCTCGGCCTGAAGGCGCACATCGTCGACGCGTTGCCGAAACCCGGCGGTCAGTGCACGGAGCTGTATCCCGACAAGCCGATCTACGACATTCCGGCGATACCGGTGTGCGATGCGCAGGATCTGGTCGCGCGACTGATGAAACAGATCGAGCCCTTCGGCGCCACGTTCCATCTCGACCAGCAGGTGTCGGAGGTGCAGAAGCACGAAGACGGCACGTTCACGGTGTCGACCGGCGCCGGCACGCAGATCCGCTGCAAGGCCGTGGTGATTGCCGGCGGCGTCGGCTCGTTCCAGCCGATGCCGTTGCGTGTCGACGGCGTAGACGAACTCGTCGATCGTCAGGTCTTCTATCGCGTGAAGGACCCGCGGCAATATCACGGTAAAGATCTGGTCGTGCTCGGCGGCGGCGACTCGGCGTTCGACTGGGTACTCGAGCTCGCGCCGCACGCGAAATCGATGGTGTTGATTCACCGCAGCGACAAATTCCGCGCGGCACCCGCGTCGGTCGCAAAGATGGAGCAACTGATCGCAGCGGGAAAGATGAAGTTCGCGGTCGGCAACGTGGTGCGGTTCGAACTGAACGGGACGGTGCTGAAACAGATCGAAGTGCGCGCCCCTGACGAGTCGTTGTCGCTGGTACCGGTCGATCACCTGCTGGTGTTCTTCGGTCTGTCGCCGAAACTCGGTCCGATCGCGGAGTGGGGACTCGATCTCGACAAGAATCAGATCAACACCGACACCGAGAAGTTCGAAAGCAACGTTCCCGGCATTTACGCCGTAGGCGACATCGCGACGTACCCGGGCAAGAAGAAACTGATCCTGTCCGGCTTCCACGAAGCGGCACTCGCGGCATTCGCAATCAAGGCCCGCATCGAACCGGACAAGAAGGTGCACCTGCAGTACACGACGACGAGCCCGATCATGCACCAGCGGTTGGGCGTGAAAGACTGAACAGCCCGCCGGCTCAGGTTGCGGCCTGCGCCGTTCTGGGACTAAAACCGTGAGAGCGTTGCCGCCCTCACCCCCCGCGCAGTATGCTTCGGCCCCTGCTTGATAAGCCATCCGCATTAAAAAAGAGAGAGGACGTTTCCATGACAAACGCGAAGCCACTGCCCGCAGTGGACTTTCTGAAGATTCCCGAGACAGGTGCACCCTATCTCGAAGGCCTGAAGTGCAAGAACTGCAGCGCCATCTATCTCGGCCCGCGCGCCGTCTGCTCGAAATGCGGCGCTCGCGACCAACTCGCCGCACACAAGCTCGGTACGAAAGGAAAGCTGTACGCCTATTCGATCGTGCACCGGTCGTTCCCCGGCGTCGAAGTACCTTATATCTCCGCGATCGTCGACCTCGAGGGCGGCGGATCGCTGAAGGGCAACCTGATCAACATCGATCCCGATCCGAAGAACCTGAAGTTCGACATGCCGGTCGAAGTCATCATCAAAGACGCGGGTCGCAAAGATCGGGAAGGCAACTCCTACCTCGCATACTTCTTCCAACCCCGGGCCGCTTAAAGGAGGCACGCAAATGAGTGACGTTTATGTCGTCGGCGTAGATATGACGAAGTTCCAGAAAGCCGGCACCGGTCCGAACGTGGACGTGCTGGGATCCATCGCAGCCCTCGGTGCGTTGGACGATTGCGGATTGAAGATTCAGGACATGCAGGCCTTCTACTGCGGCAACCTGGGCCAGGCGAGCGGCATGGTCGGCCAGCGCATCCTGCAGCAGATCGGCCAGACCGGCATACCGGTCGTCAACGTCGCGAATGCGTGCGCCACCGGCGCCACCGCATTCCGTGAAGCGTGGACTGCCATCAAGGCGGGTCTTTACGACACCGTGCTCGCGGTCGGCGTCGAGAAGATGAGTTCCGGCCTGCTCGGCGGAGGCGGCAGCGGCGGCATTTCGCGTGAGGGGCTGTTCGGTTCCGGAACGATGCCCGCGGTATTCGCAGAAGCCGGCATGGAACATTCGCGCAAATACGGCACCACGTTCGAACAGTTCGCGAAAGTGTCGGTGAAGAACCACCACCACTCGACCATGAACCCGAAAGCGATGCTGCAGAAGGAGTTCTCGCTGCCCGACGTGATGAACGCCGAAATGATCGCGTATCCGAACACCAAGTTCATGTGTTCGATCAACGTCGACGGTTCGGCCGCAGCGGTGCTGTGCTCCGAGAAGAAAGTGCGTGAGCTGGGCCTGATGAAGCGCGCGGTGAAAGTGCGCGCCTCGATCATGACGTCAGATCCGTGGCAGGAACGCGACCTCGTGATGCCAGACGTCAACAGTTGCACGCGTCTTGCCGTGAAGCAGGCCTACGAAATGGCGGGCGTCGGCGCGAACGACATCAACCTGATCGAGTTGCACGACTGCTTCGCAACGGCCGAGATTCTGCACTACGAAAACCTCGGCATCTGCAAAGACGGGGAAGCCGGCATGATGATCGACACCGGCGCTGTTGCGCTGGGGGGTCGCATTCCGGTCAACGTCTCGGGCGGCCTGTTGTCGAAGGGCCATCCGTTGGGTGCCACCGGCATCGCGAACATCTACGAGGTGTGCACACACCTGCGCGGTGAGGCGGGCAAGCGGCAGGTTCAGGGCGCACGCATCGGCATGACGCACGTCATCGGCCTCGGCAGCGCCTGCGGCATTCATATCCTCGAAAAAGCGGCTTAGCCTCAAAACGGGCAGAAGCGACCCGCGGGATGCATCGCATCCCGCGATGCAGGTGGATCCATCCACCCGCCGAAGACCGGATCGCTTCTGCCTTTTTCCATGCGCATCGGCATCGTCAGCGACACCCACAACAATCTCCGCAACGTCCGGCGCATCGTCGAGTTGTTCAATGCCGCGCGCGTAGACCGCGTGATTCACACCGGCGACATCACGCAAGCAAAAACCATCCACGCGTTCGCCGGCCTCGAAGCGCCGCTATGGGGCGTGTTCGGTAACAACGATCAGGAACGCGATTCACTGGAGGCGGCCATCGCCGAACGTGAGTTCCGTTTCGTCGATCCGCCGCTGGAACTGGTCTGGCACGAACGCCGGATCGTCGTGGTGCACGATCCGCGCGATCTCGACGCGGCACTCCGCGCCGATCACCACGTCGCGTTGCACGGCCACACGCACCATCACCGGCTCGATCGCTCGCAAACGTGTCTGATCTTCAATCCGGGCGAATGCGCCGGGCATCTCGAAGGCTACAACGCGGTGGGGGTGCTCGACCTCGTGTCGCTCGACACCGAACTGCTGCGCTTCTGACGCGTTAGGCCTCGCTGAACCGATCGATGAACTCCTCGATGCGTTTCGCGTTGACGCCGAGGTCGCTCACGCCGACCCGCGACACCGACCGAAGATCGATCACCGACCCGGTTCCGGAACCGGCGCCGCGTTCGCGGATTCGAACGACCAGGTCGTCTTTGAAGCCGAACCAGAACGACGTCGCCACCGCTTCGATACGACCGGCATTCTCGTCTTTGTTGACGATTTCGAGCCCCATGCCCTGCAGCACGGCGACCGCACGCGCGAAGCTCTCCGCAGGCGAGCGATCGGTGAGCAATGGTTTCACGCGCGGATACGCGGCCTGCTGTTTCTCTGCGATGGCGGCGACGTCGTAATCGATCGGGTTGCTGTCCGCGCCGCGCAGTCCCACCGCCACGTCGAACGCCGGCGGATCGGAGACGTCGGTCGAGATGTTGTGAATCGGCGGCACCGAGCGGGCGGTGCCCATCTGCGCCAGCACCAGCACGACGATCGCGCCGCCCACCAGCAGGCCGATGTACAGCATCGGTCGATCACCGGTGCGCTTCCGCCTGAGCGAAACGATCAGCGCAATGATGGCGCCGAGCACCGCGACGACGGCGAGCAAGGCGCCGCCGGCCAGAAAAATGAAACCGGTCTGGAACGACCACAACCCGATCCGGTGGCCCAGTGCGCCGATCGGCAGAAGCGCAGCGCCGACGATGGCGCCGATCATGATCGCCTGTGCCCAGGCGGACTTTTGCGTCGTTCCGTTCATGTTCCCCCCATTCCGGCGTTGCACCGCGCCGCCAAGTGTACGCGAGCGCGCGAGGAAGGTCCTTATCTTTGGGGATCACCGATGCGCGGGATCAGGTTTTCGCATAGCAGCACCCGTCCCGCGACCCAACGCGGTCGTCAGCGACTCGCAGGCCTGCGTGGGTGTCGACCGAACGAGGCGCAACGACGCTCACGCGATAGTGGCGCCACCATCGATGACGAAATTCTGCCCGGTGGTGAATGCTCCCGCGCGCGAGGCGAGAAACACCGCGGCGCCGGCGATCTCTTCGGGTTCGCCGATGCGGCGCAGCGGGTCGTGAGCGGTTCGGTGCGCGAGGTTCGTGGGGTTTTCCCAGAGGGCGCGGGCGAAGTCGGTACGCACGAGACCCGGGGAGATCGCGTTGACGCGGATGTTGTACTGGCCGTATTCACAGGCGAGGTTGCGCACGAGCTGCAGGTCCGCGGCTTTGGAGATCGCGTAGGCACCGAGTTCGGTGCTGCCGCGCAGACCGCCCACCGACGAGACAACGATGATCGAGCCCGACTTGCGTTCGACCATCTCGGGCAGCACGAGATGCGCGAGCCAGTGGTTCGAGCGGATGTTGACGTTCATGATCTTGTCGAACGCGCTGTCAGGAATGTCCTTCGACGGACCGTGATAAGGGTTCACTGCGGCGTTGCACACCAGTATGTCGATCGGCCCGAGTCGCCGGCGCGTTTCGGCAACCAGCCTTTCGAGCTGATCGCGTTCGCCGACGTGCGCCGGAATCGCCACCGCCTTGCCGGCTGCGCCGGCCAACTCCTCGTTGATCGCGGTTGCGACCGCGTCGCACGCATCTGCCTTGCGGCTCGAGATCACGACGCGCGCGCCGTGTCGGGCCATTTCCTCGGCGATCGCTTTACCGATCCCCTTAGTGGATCCGGTGATCAGCGCGATTTTGCCGGTCAGGTCGAACAGCCGGCTCGCCATCACGCAATTCCGAGCTGTCGTTTCGCGTAGGCGGTAACGCCTTTGTAGTCGGCCTTGCCGTTGTTCGCGCGGCCGATGTTCTCGATCGTTAGGATCCGCTTCGGGGTCTTGTAGCCGGCGAGGCGCGTGCGCACGAACTCACGCAAGGCGTCTTCGTCGAGATTCTTGCCGCGCTCCATCTGGATGACAGCGGTCACCATCTGGCCCCACTTTTCGTCCGGCACGCCCACGACCAGTGCGTCGTGCACGGCTTCGTGCGCCTTCAGCACTTCCTCCACTTCTTCCGGATACACCTTCTCGCCTGCGGTGTTGATGCAGACGCTGCCGCGGCCGAGCAGCGTCAGCGTGCCGTCCGCTTCCGGGCGGCAGTAGTCGCCCGGCATCGAGTAGCGCACGCCGTCGATCACCGGGAACGTCTTCGCTGTTTTCTCGGGATCTTTGTAGTAGCCGCGCGGAATCGCCCCGCTGCGGGCGACGAAGCCCACCTCGCCGCTGCCGGGTTTTACTTCCCGCATGTCTTCGGTGAACACCTTGCAGAACGGTCCGAGCGTGAACTTCGCGACCTCGGTGGTGCCGTCGGCGGTGGTATCGGAACGTCCGAAACCCATCGCTTCCGACGCGCCGAACGAATCGATCAGCACCATCTTCGGGTTGTGGCGCAGCAGCCCCTTCTTCACCTCGGGGCTCCACATGACGCCGCTCGAGATGATGCTGACGACCGAACTGATGTCGTACCGACCCTGTTCCTCGTCGAGCGCCCGCAACAACGGCTTCGCAAATGCATCGCCGACGATCGCGAGACCGGTGACCTTGTGGCTGGCGACGTTCGTCCACGCTTCGTTCGGGTCGAAACTCGCACCGCCCATCGTCACTACCGCACCGCCGGACGCGAGCGATCCGATCGCGGTGAACAATCCGGTGCCGTGCATCAACGGACAGCACGGCAGCAGCACGCCCCCACCGCCGGCGGCCTTCACGTTCGCTGCATGCTCGGCGATGTTCTTCGGCGGAATCATGTTCGTCGCGGGCGTCGCGCCGGCCGCGCCGGCCAGCCAGTGATCGTCGTGCGCCCACATCACGCCTTTCGGCATGCCGGTGGTACCGCCGGTATAGAGGAAGATCATGTCGTCGCCGGAGCGCGGGATGTCGAGCGGCGAACCGTCGCCGATCTCGGCGAGTTCGTCGAACGACACGGCGAACTCGACCTCCGGCGTGCCGTCGCACACCTCCACCCACAACTCCACCTTCGGCAGCCGTTCGCGCAAACCGCGGATCTGATCGGCGAACTCCGACCCATAGATCACGATCTTGCTATCGGAGTTGTCGAGGATGTACCACAGCTCGTCGGCCACGTAACGGTAGTTCACGTTGACGTGCGTCAGGCGCGCCTTGAAGCACGCGCCGACGCCTTCCATGTAGGCGGGATGATTCCGCAGATAGAACGCCACTTTATCGGTCGCCTGCGCGTGGCGATTGAGAAAACGCCGCGCGAGGTTGTTCGTACGGCGCGTGAAGTCGCCCCACGAAACAACCTGCGTGTCGTCCATCGCAACGTGGATCAGGCACGGCTTCTGCGGAGGCATCACCGCCCCGACGGCGTCCAGCATGTCGCCATAGTTCCAACTCATCATTGTTCTCCTGGTGCCGCTCAGGCTCCGGTCTTCATTCCGACCGGTACGCCGTCGACGATCTGATCGAGATACTCGGACAATCCGTAGCCCACCTGCCCATCGCAGGTGTACTCGGTCATCCCCTCAGTGATTCGGGTCAACAACTCTTCGCCGTCCGGTGTTTTGCGGCGGTTGCGTAATGGGATCAGCGACATCACCTTGCCGGTAACGTTGTACTCGCGCTCGTCGGTCCGCGCCCAGACCGACAGATTCGTCTGGCATTGATCGGCGTCGTACTGCGATTCGATGCGCGCATCGCGGATCATCACGTATTCGCCGCCGCGCAACACCATGCCGCCGCGGCGCGGCTGACCGTTCGGCGCGCAGGTGATCGACACCATCATCGCGAAGTCGCGGCTGAAGTTCATCGGCAGCCAGCGATACCAGTGAATGGCCTGCCAGTAGCGCGGTCCCCAGGAGTGATCGCGCAGACCGAGCCCGTCGATCGGAAATCGTTGCCCGTCCACCGTGATCGCACCGCGCGCAGCCATGTGCTGCTCGTAGTGGCCGCGCGCGAAACCCTCTTCGGCTTTCTGTTCGATCTTCGAGCCGTCTTCGTTCACCGGCTCGCCGCCAAACATCGGCGACACGCCTTCGTAGTCGAGATCGAGTTCCACCGGAATGACCGGATTGTTCTTGAATGCATGGGCCGGATCGGCCATGTCTTTCGGATGCTTCATCACGCACAGCTTGCCGCTGTAGCGCACCGTCAGCCGCTTGAACGGTTCGACGACGTCGAACGACATGCCGCCGCCTTTGAACGCTTCGTTCGTGCGGCCTTCGGGCCGCGCGAACATGAATCCGATGCGGCCGTCGGGCAGATAGACGCAGCACGACATCTCGCCGCGCCCTTCGTTCGGCCGGTTCGCGAGCCGAAACCAGGCACCGATTCGACCCGCACGGTCGAAGACGTTGAAGTACATGCTCTCGTTGAAGTTCTGCGCGGCTTCGATCGAATGCGTGTATTCGTCTTGCGGTTCCAGCCGGACGCGCACGCCTTTGCCTGGTGCGGCCATCGTCTTCCCCAGAATCAATGAAGTCCCGCAATGTACCCAACGGCTATCGGCCTTGCCAGTCCGGCCGCGGCTTGCCTTCGACGAAGGAGCGCATCGCAATGGCCGCATCCTGGCTCGCCATGCAACGGTCGAACTCGCGTTGTTCGACCAGCAGCGCATCGGTGAGTGGCAGTTCAGAGCCCTCGTAGATGGCGCGCTTCGCTGCACCGAGCGCAATCGGCGCGCGCGCCGCGAGGTCGGCCGCGAACGCATCGACCGACTGTCGAAACGTCGCCGCATCGAACACGCGATGCACGAGGCCGAGATCGAGCGCGTCGCCAGGCGACACCGTCTGCGCGTGCAGAATCAGATCGAGCGCTTTCGCCGTTCCAAGCAGACGTGCATAGCGTTGCGTGCCGCCGGCGCCCGGAATGATGCCGACGCTGGTCTCCGGCAGACCGAGCCGGAACTCGCCAGCCATCGCGAGGCGGAAGTCGCAGCCGAGAGCGAACTCGAGTCCGCCGCCGGCGGTGCTGCCGTTGATCGCCGCGATCGTCACGAACGACGCGCGCTGCAGACGCAGGATGAAGCGATGGAACGCGTGCAGTTCCGGTGCAGGTGCAGGTGCGCGTACCGGCGCCGCGCTGCTGCGCTCGGCGCTGACCGCGAGCTCGCCCACCTCGTAGTGCGCGATGAACACGCCTGCGGCTGCGCCGGTGAACACCAGCACGCGTACGTCGTCGCGCGCTTCGAGCGAACCTACCAACCGATCGAGTTCGCCGACTTCAGCCGCCACGAGCGTGTGCCGCGGCGGATTCGACATCGTGCACGTGACCACGCCGTTCGCGTCGCTGACGCTGAGGTGCCGGAACTCGCTCATGACTTCTCCTCCGTTTGCATCCGGGTGTGCGTCGTGGCGGTGACGATCCACAACGGGTCCTCGCCGTCGGGCGAGCGGTCTTCGAAGGTCGCCACGTCGAAACCGCCGGCCAGCTCGACGTAGGCGCCGATCAACCTGATGCGGTCTTCCGGCCCCAACTGGTGGAACGCGCGGACCGCTTTCGTGGGAAAACAGCGGTGCGACATCGCGACGATCAGCCGCCCGCCCGGTGCGAGCACACGCGCGATGTCGCGGAATACGTCGACCGGGCGCACGAGATACTGCACCGACACCGCAATCAGCACAGCGTCGAACGCGCCGTCAGCGAACGGCAGCCGCGGATTGCGATTGAGATCCTGAACCACGCGCACGTCGAGCCGTGGGTTCGCATCGAGCTCGGCAGCGTTCATGCCGAGACCGGCCACCGACCGGTAGCGCGCTTCCTTCGGCAGATGCGAAATCCACGACGACATCAGATCGAGGACGCGGCCACCGTCCGGCAGCACGTCGCGGTAGTACTGCGTCAGCGCCGCGATCGTGCCGGGATCGATGTGCGCGACGAGTCGTGGCACGTCATAGAAATTCGCGTCGTCGCCCTCGTCGACGCGCGCGAAGAGTTCATCCGGCAGACCTTGATTGCGGTTCTCGGCGTTCATGTCACTGCCATGAGTCAACGCTCGGTGCCAGGCACCAAATCGACGTCGACGAGTCAAAAGAGTCGGGTGCGGGGGCACCGCCGGGGAGTATCACGGTGCCGTCGCGAATCTTACAAGCGCCTTACTACGACGGCGGAACGCGAGGGATGACTTGGCCGTCGATTTTGGGCCACCATACCCGGCGGGAGGCACACTATGAAAATCATGCGAGACCAGCAGAGCAAGTTCTGGGTGTTGTCGTCGGATACGCGCGTGCTCTACAAGGGCCGCCGCAGTCCGTGGGACGATCCGACCATCATCCGGCAGGCGCTCGATCGCGAACGTGCAATGGCGCGAGCGGCCGAGCCCAAGCGACAGACCAGCGAGCCGGCCTGATCGCACAAACCCAACGAGACGCCGTGGCGCATGCCACGTAAGGCGGGCCAGGACCTGACCCAGGGTCCTGTCGCCCGCAGCCTGTTGCGTCTCACCGCGCCGATGATGCTGGCCGTGTCGTCGTCGATCATCGTGCAGATGCTCGAGATCGGCTTCATCGGCCAGCTCGGCACCGCGCAGATCGCCGCCGTCACGTTCACGTTTCCGATCAGCATGATGCTGACGAGCGTCGCGATGGGCATCGGCATCGGCACGTCGTCGGTCATCGCGCGGCGCGTGGGCGGCGGCGATTGGGACAGCGTGCGGCGTCTCGCCACACACAGCCTGATGCTGGTCGGCATTCTGCTGACACTACTCACCGCCGTCGGCATGGCGACGATCGATCCGACGTTCAGAATGCTCGGCGCGGACGGCGAAGTGCTGCGCCAGATCCACGCGTATCTGCTGGTCTACTTCCCGGGTACCGTACTGTTCACCGTCACGATGGTGGTGGGCAGCACCATGCGCGCCACCGGCGACGCGCGCATTCCCGGGCTGGTGATGACCGGTGGCGCGGCGCTGAACCTCGCGCTGGACCCGATCCTGATCTTCGGCTGGTTCGGCGCGCCGCGTCTCGAACTGACCGGCGCGGCCGTCGCGATGGTGGTGTCGCGCCTCGCAATGTCCGGCCTCCTCTTCTACTACGCGGTGTATCGCGACAACCTGTTCCTGCCGATCCGGCAATGGCGCGACAACGCGCTGGCGTCATGGCGCGAGATCCTCGCGATCGGACTGCCGGCCATGGCGACGCAGATGATCGGGCCGATGTCCGGCGCCATCATCACGCGCTTGCTCGCCTCGCACGGGCATGACGTGGTTGCCGGTTTCGGCGTGGCCGGTCGCATCGAGGGCGTCGCGGTGATGTTGTTGTTCGCGCTGTCGGGCAGCATCGGCCCGTTCGTCGGCCAGAACTGGGGGGCCGGCGATCTCGATCGCGTGCACGGCGGCATCCGCGTCGCTTATCGCTTCTGCCTCGCCTGGGGCGCCGCAGCATGGCTGGTGCTGGTGCTGATCGGCGACTGGGTGGTACCGCTGATCGACGACAACCCCGCGGTGATCGAAGTGGCCCGCCATTACCTGGCGATCGTGCCGATCTCGTACGGCCTGTGGGGCGTACTCATGATGGCGTCGGCCTCGTTCAACTCGCTCGGCAGGCCGATTCCCTCGACCATCATGGCGTTCACGCGCATGTTCGTGGTGTACGTGCCGCTCGCGATGCTGGCGGACCATCTGTTCGGCTACACCGGCATCTTCGTCGCCACCGCAACTGCGAACTGCCTGATGGGATTGTGGGGATACGCCTGGCTCCGGCGCTCATTGTCCGCATCGACCGGTGGCAGCCTCGTTCCGGCCTGACAACCTGCTGTTCCGGTACGGTCGCCGCATCCTCACGGTACCGACGTATCTCGCGCTCACCGCATTCGCGACCCTGTCGCTGCCGCTGCTCGCGCCCCTCTGCTGGCTCGTTTCCTTGCGTCCATCCACGCGCGGTGCATTGCGCAGCGGCGCGTTCGTGCTGGCGTATCTGTGGTGCGAATCGATCGGCATCGCGGTGAGCGGCTGGCTCTGGCTGCGGCATGGCCTGCCCGCGCGCGGCAGTCGCCGCTGGCAACGATTCCTCGCCGCAAACTTCACGCTGCAATGCTGGTGGGCCAACGCGCTGAAGGTCGCCGCGGAGCGGCTGTTCCGGCTGCGCTTCGAAGTAGAAGGCGCAAACGCACTGGACGGCGCACCGGCGATCGTACTGCCGCGCCACGCGAGCATCGCCGACACGATCATTCCGATGGTGTTCTACGCGATACCGCACCAGGTGCGCTTGCGTTACGTGCTCAAACGGGAGTTGCTGTTCGATCCGTGTCTCGACATCGTCGGCAACCGTCTGCCGAACTGTTTCGTCGCGCGCAGCGGCGCCGATGCGCAGGCGGACATCGATAGGGTGGCGGCGCTCACGAGCGATCGCGCGTCGAACGAGGGCTTTCTCATCTATCCCGAAGGTACGCGGTTCAGCGCAGATCGCCGCGCGCGCGTGCTCGACTCGCTCGTCGCGCGCGTCGGCGCCGCGGATCTGCAACGCATGCAGCGATGGACGGACCTGCTGCCGCCGCGTCCCGGCGGCGCGCTCGCGCTGATCGACAACGCGCCGGACCTCGACCTGGTGTTCTGCGCCCATACCGGATTCGAAGGTGCGTCGCACTTCTCGACGCTGATCAACGGCAGCTGGATCGACGCGGCGATCCGCATCCGGTTCTGGCGGATCGCGCGTCGCGACGTGCCGAACAACGCGGCTGCACAACGAGAGTTTCTGTTTACCCAGTGGGATCGCATGCAGGAGACTGTGGCGGAACTGCGGGGGAGATGAAGCGATGGAGAAGTCCGATTTCTACCGCAATGCGCGGACCGATCTGCCCGGCCCGCTGCACGGCATCACCGTGCTCGAAGCCACCACCACGTGGGCGGGTCCAATGGCCGGGTGCATGCTGGCCGACTTCGGCGCCGACGTCATCAAAGTGGAACACCCAACGGGAGAGATCGGGCGCAGACTGCGGCCGATCCTGCCTGAATCGTCGCTGTCGTTGCCGCACGAAACGGTGAACCGCAACAAACGCAGCATGACGTTGAATCTATCGGCGCCCTCAGGGCGCGACGTATTCCTCGAACTCGCGCGACGCGTCGACATCGTGTTGGAGAACTTCCGTCCCGGCACGATGGCGGAATGGGGCGTCGGCTACGAGCAGGTGCGCGCGGTGAAGCCCGACATCGTCTACGTATCGATCAGCGGCTTCGGACAGTTCGGCCGGTTGTCGCATCGCGTCGGCTACGATCCGATCGCGCAGCACTACTCCGGCTTCACGTCGATCAACGGCCAACCGGACGGCGGCCCGGTCAAAGCCGGCATGTTTCTAGGCGACGATCTTTCCGGCATTCACGCGGCGCTCGGCGCGCTTGCGGCATTGCGCCACCGCGACCGCACCGGCGAAGGTCAGCACGTCGACGTGGCGCTGGTCGACACGCTGCTGTTCCAGAGCGACTCGAACATCGCCGCGGGCGCGCTGAACCTCCCGACGCCGCGCACCGGCAACGAATTCACCGTGTGCGCGCCAACGAACCTGTACGCATGTCGCGACGGCGACGTCTTCGCCGGGGTGCTCACCGATCCGCACTGGAAGAAACTCGCCGCGACGATCGGCCGCCCGGAACTCGCCGACGATCCGCGCTACGCGACGCTGGTGGAGCGTCTGAACCATCGCGACGAAGTGGACACTCTGCTCGCCGACTGGTGCGCTCAACACCGGGTTGCCGATGTCGAAACCGCATTCGAAACCAGCGGCCTGCCGGCCGTGCGCGTGAACACGTACGCACAGGCTGCCGCCGAACCGCACGTGGCCGACCGCGACATGCTGCAGCACACCCGCCTGCACGACGGCACGACCGCACCACTCGTGGGACCCGCCGCGAAATTCTCCCGCACCCCCACACGCGTACGCACCTCAGCTCAACCGTTGGGCGCTTCGACCGAACAGTTGCTGCGGGAACTCGGGTACGACACCGGAGCAATTGCCCAACTACGCGAGCAAGGGGCGATCTGATCAAAGCGCTCTAGCTGCGATCGTGTGATCGGAATCAGTGCTGGTTGTGATGACGTGATCGGTGGGTGATCGGTGTTCCGGGTACGCTCGAGCCATCCCTGGACGCTCTATCCGGGGCCATCCCTGGCCCCGAATGCCCCTTCACACCGGTCACCCACCGCTCACTCCTTCAACCCGCACCGACTCGACTTCGTTCAGCAACAAGTGGATGCCGGTGCCGGCACCGGCGATGACTTATTTGATGAGATGAACGCGCGCACAGCGCGCGTTCACTCTTCACAAACGGCTGGCGGATGGGGACTCTACGACCAGGCGGAGGTGGGTATGTGTTGCGGAGGACCCTAGCGCGCCATGGATGGCGCGCGCGGAGCGACCAGGGATGGCTCGAGC
>DATJGR010000051.1:0-10310 GCA_035494855.1 Pseudomonadales bacterium
CGTAACTCGAGCACCTGCCCGAGCAGGATCAACGTCACGATCACCGACGCCGCTTCGAAGTACACGGGCACTGCGCCGTCGTGACCGCGAAACGCGGCCGGAAACAGTTCCGGTGCAAACGACGCAACGAGGCTGTAGCCATACGCCACGCCGACGCCTAGGCCGATCAACGTGAACATGTTCAACGATCGGTTAGCGACCGAGCCGACTGCGCGAAGAAAGAACGGCCGCGCCGCCCATAGACACACCGGCGTTGCGAAGGCGAGTTCCAGCCAGTCCCGCGTGCCGCTTCCCAACAGATGGCTCAAGGGGCGATCGCCGATCATGTCGCCCATCGAGAGAACCAACACCGGAACCGTCAGTGCCAGTGCCCACCAGAACCGCCTCGACATGTCGTCGAGCTCAGGATTCGATGCGCCGTCGGTAATGGTCGCCTCCAGCGCCATGCCGCACTTCGGACAATCGCCGGGCTCGTCGCTTTCCACGCCCTCGCACATCGGGCAGAAGTAACGCGCCGTACCGTTCCGGGGCGCTACGACCGCCTGCGGCCTCGATGGACGATCGCGCGTCAGATACGTTGCGGGTTCGGCGGCGAACTTCTCCCGGCAACGCGCGCTGCAGAAGCGGTACTCGTATCCTGCGTGTTCGAGATGATGCAGACCGTCCGGCCGAACCGTCATCGCACACACCGGATCGATGAACTCGCCGGCGGCCTTCAGGAATCTCGGATCAGGCTTCACGGCCGGTCGGTCGGCACGAGCTTGACGGTCGAAGTCGCCGTCGCGAGCACGTCGCCGTCGAGCGTCGTCAGGCGCCCCTCCAGAAACGCGATCGAGCGGCCCAACCGTTCCACCCAGCCCTCCGCTCGTACCGGTCCCGGATTGGCGGCGCGAAAGAAACTCACTTTGATTTCGAGCGTGGCCGGCGCGAGCGCGCCTTCGGTCGCGAGCGTAGCCGCTCGCGCCATCGCGGAATCGATCCACGCGGTCACGAACCCGCCTTGCACGACGTCGCCCGAATGACACATCTCGGGTTTCCCGGTGAACTCCATGATCGCGCGATTTTCGGAGGCGATGAATTCGACGATCCGTCCGTCCCCCAACGCCTGCATCAGGGCGGACGGATCTTCGATGATCGGACCGGTCATTTCTTGGTGGTTCGGTAGTCGCCGAATTCCTGGTCGCGCTTCGTCAGCGCTTCGGTGAGCCCTTGCCGCAACTCTGCGAGATGCGCCTGCGTCGAACGGGTGAACGTCGCCAGCGTCTGCATTTCGGTACCGGCGCGAATGCCGGCGCGAATGCCCATCGCGTCCATCTGCCGGTGCACCGCGCGCTTGTTGATCTGTTGGATGTCGGATGGCACTTTCGCGACACGCTCGGCGATGTCGAGCACCCGCGTCTCGAGTTCCGCGAGCGGAAACGCACGGTTCGCAAAACCGCACTCCACCGCATCGAGCCCCGACATCGAATCGCCGGTTAGCATCAGTTCCATCGCGCGGCGCAAACCGACGATCCAGGGGTAGAACTGATTGTCGGGGGGACTGATGGCGCGCACGACCGGATAGCCGATCTTCGCATCCTCGGCCACGTATACGAGATCGCACGCGGTCGCGAGTTCCGTTCCGCCGGCCAAGCAGTAGCCATGCACCTGCGCGATCACCGGCTTACCGAGGTCCCACATTCTGAAGAACCCGTCGACGACGTGGCGCGGCCAGTTACCGAGACCGCCCGCCGTGTGAAACGGCTGGCCTTCCGCCACGTTCGACTTCAGATCGTAGCCTGCCGAGAAACACTCACCCGCACCGCGAATGATCGTGACGGCGATGTTCGGGTCGTTGTCGGCCGACTCGAGCGCCTGGAACAGCTCGCCGCGCAGTTCGTTCGACAGTGGATTGCGCTTGTCGGGACGATTCAACGTAATGCGCTGAACCTTCGGCCGCGGTAAATCGACGATGATCTTGCGGTATTCCACGTGGATTTCTCCTCAGAACGAGAACTGGTCCGGCGTGAACGCCTTGAACGTGCGCATCGCCTCTGCGGCATTGGAACCGGCCAGCGGCGCGATGATGTGGGTGTGAATACCGCCGGCGGCGTCTTCGCGAATTCGGGCGCGACACTCGTCTTCGCTGCCGATGATCGCCACTTCGTCGATCAGCGCATCGGTCAATGCACCACCGGTTTTCGCGCGGTCTTTCGCGGCCCACCCCTCGTTGATCGTTTCGGCCGCATCTTCGTAGCCAGCCCACGCTAGAAACTTGTTGTACACCGGCGTTGCGTAATACGGCGCAAACGCCCCGCGGAAGCGGTTGCGCGCCTCGGCCTTGTCGTCGGTCACCAGCACCATCGCGCGGTTGACGATTTCGACATCGCGCCAGTCTTTGCCCGCGCGCTTCGCGCCGATCTTCACGTGCTCCATCATCTTGGCGAGCGCGCGCTTCGGCCAGAGATTGAAGATCACGCCGTCGCCGACCTCGGCCGCCATCTCGATCATGTTGGAGCGCAGCGCCGCGATGTAGATCGGAGGCGGATTCTCCATCGGATACTGGCGATAGCCGTGGCTCGACATGGTCTCGAGGTCGAATTCGGACTTCTCGCCCTTCAGCATCGACCGCACCATGATCGCCGTCTCCTTCACCCGAGTAACGGGCTTGTCGAGGGGCAGACCATGCCAACCACCCATCATGGTCTGGCTCGACGAACCCAGCCCCATCACGAAGCGGCCGGGCAACAGCTGACCGATCGCGTTCGCGGTGGCCGCCAGTACCGCCGGCGTGCGCGTGTACACCGGCGTTACCGCAACGCCGAGACGCAGCGTCTTCACGTGCTGTGCAAGTGCGGCCGTTACCGTGAGTGCGTCGGGTGCACCGCCGTCGCCGAACCACGCGTCCGTGTAGCCGTTCGCTTCCGCCCATTTGACCCGCTCAACCGAATCCTTGATGAACGGACTGGCTGGCAGCGTCACCGCCATGCGTTTCGCTAGTGGCATCGTTTCCCCCGAAAATCTGTTTGAAATCACGCGAAAGGATCGAAGCCTCTCATTTTGCGACGAGCGGAATCAAGCCGTATCCTTGGCCGCCATTCGGCTGCGAACACGAGAGACCCCGCGATGACCGATCTTCCATTGCTGACGCCCGTTCGCGAGGCGCATCGCTTCGACGAACGCGCGCTCGATATCTACCTCGCGCAACACGTCGAGGGCTACGAAGGCGGGCTCAGCGTGCGTCAGTTCGAGGGCGGTCAGAGCAATCCGACGTTCGCGTTGCGCGCCGGTTCGCGCGAATACGTGCTGCGCAAACAGCCGCCCGGCGAGTTGCTGCCGTCGGCGCATCAGGTGGACCGCGAGTATCGCGTGATGCACGCATTGCGCCACTCCGACGTACCCGTTCCGAAAATGTACGCGTTGTGCGAAGACACGTCGGTGATCGGCACGAAGTTCTACGTGATGGAGAAGGTTGCCGGGCGCGTCTTCACCGATCTGCTGCTGCCGTCGATGAACAACGACGAACGACGCGCCGTCTACAAGGATCTCGCGCGCGTTCTGGCCGCGCTGCATACCGTCGACTATCGTGCGGTTGGCCTCGAGAGCTTCGGCAAGCCGGGCAACTACTACACGCGACAGATTTCGCGCTGGAGCAAGCAATACATCGCATCGCAAACCGAATCGCTGCCGGCGATGGACAAACTCATGAAATGGCTGCCCGAGCACACCCCGCAAGCCGACGAAACGGTGATCGTTCACGGCGACTATCGGATGGGCAACGTGCTGATCCACCCCACACAACCGCGCATCGCCGCCGTGCTCGATTGGGAACTGTCGACGCTCGGTCACCCGCTGGCGGATCTCGGCTACGTCTGCATGGACTATCACTCGGATTCGTATACGACCGCGGGTCTCGCCCGCCCCGATCTTTCGGACTTCGGCATTCCGTCGGAGAGCGAGTTCATCGCGGACTACTGCAAATTCGCCGGCCGCGGCGCGATCGACAACTGGAAGTTCTACGTCGTCTACAACCTGTTCCGCTCGGCCGCGATCATTCAGGGCGTGTACAAGCGCGGCCTCGACGGCAACGCGAGTTCCGATACCGCGATCGGCTTCAAGGACGCGTGTCGCATGCGCTCCGACCGGGCGTGGACACTGGTCGAGGCGCTCTAATCCCGATGCCGGCTGCGCGCCTCAGTCGAGGCGTTCAGCACACCTTCAGATCGGGAAGCGATCTGAACAGGCGCCGCCGGAACGTGGGCTTCGTCGTCGGCAAAGACGCGCACGTTGCGCAACTCGATGAACGCAGGTGCGCCCGGGTGCAGCGGCGGAATGCCGTTTTCCTTGCACAGCTCCGCGGAAATCCGGCTCTTGTCGTCGGCCCGCTCGAGCTCCACGCGCACGACCGAGCCGGCCGCGTTGACGTGCGTGATGCGCGCAGCGATCGGCGCAACCTCGCTCGGGGTCGAATGAACCTTGACGTCGTGATGGCGGACGCACGCGATCGCCGCACCGTTGCGCACCGCGTCGTGTACGGGCAGGTACACGGACGTGCCGCCGAGCTGGAACCACTCGTCGCGAACGGTGCCGCGCAGCGTCGTGACGTTGCCGAGGAACTGGTACACGAATGCCGTCGCAGGATGGCTGTAGACCTCCTGCGGGGTTCCGATCTGCTCGATGCGCGCGTGATTCATCACGACCACCCGATCCGCCACTTCGAACGCCTCTTCCTGATCGTGCGTGACGAAGATGCTGGTCACGTGAATTTCGTCGTGCAGGCGACGGATCCACTGCCGCAGTTCCTGACGCACCTTCGCGTCGAGAGCGCCGAACGGCTCGTCCAATAGCAACACGCTGGGCTGCGCCGCGAGCGCTCTCGCCAACGCGACGCGCTGGCGCTGGCCGCCCGAGAGCTGCGCCGGATAGCGATTCTGAAGCGTTTCGAGGCGAATCAGCTGCAGCATCTCGTCCACGCGCTCGCGAATCTGCTTCTTCGGCGCTTTGCGCACCTTGAGTCCGTACGCGATGTTCTGCGCAACCGTCATGTGGCGGAACAGCGCGTAGTGCTGGAACACGAAACCAACTTTGCGATGGCGCGCCGATTCGTTCGTGATGTCTTCGCCATCGCTGATCACCGTGCCTGAGTCGGCGACCTCCAATCCGGCGATGATGCGCAGCAGCGTCGTCTTACCGGAACCGGAAGGTCCGAGCAGCGCGAGCAGTTCGCCGTCCGGCACATCGAGGCTCACGCGCTCGAGCGCCGTGAAGCTGCCGAACTTTTTCGAAACGCGATCGATGGAGATGCTCATGAACGTAACTCGTTGGTTCCTTCAGCTGCCGATTTGACCCGCGCCGCTTCCGCCCGATCGACGCCAACGCGCGCAAGCAGTGTGAGCAACGCGACCAGCGTGAGCAGCGACGCAACGGCAAATGAGCCGGGCAGGTTGTATTCCTGGAATAGCTTTTCGATGCGCAGCGGCATCGTATCCGTGAGGCCGGCGATGTGTCCCGAGACCACGAATACCGCGCCGAATTCGCCCATCGCCCTCGCGTTGCACAAAATGATGCCGTAGATCAGACCCCATTTGATGTTCGGCACGGTGATCTGCCAGAACACCTGCCACCCATTCGCACCGAGACTTACGGCCGCAAGCTCCTCTTCGACACCGATCGCTTCCATCACCGGGATCAACTCGCGTGCGACGAACGGAAATGTGACGAACGCGGTCGCCAGTATCAGCCCGGGAGTCGCAAAGATGATCTTCAGGCTCGCATCCTTGGGCCACATTTCGAAGTAGATCTGCGGCGCAAACGTGACGAGAAACACGAGCGCGCCGCCGGCGATCGTGGCCAGCCACGGGTGGTTCCACCAGCCACTGCGTTCCACCGGATTGATCGGCCGCAATCCGAGGTACATCAGCACGTAGACCGCAACCGCAAGCAGAGACAGGAGATACGGCATCGCCGAGTAGCCGTCGCGACGCAGGAACGGACCGAGATATCCCTGCAGGCCGAAGATCAACACGAAGATCAGGCCGGCGACCACCGGCGAAACCGAAAACGGCAGATCGATCAATGCCGTCAGCAGCGTGCGTCCCGGAAAGTTGAACTTCGCAATCGCCCAGGCCGCGGCCACGCCGAACACGAGATTGAGCATCAACGCGGTCGGCGCGACCACCATGGTCAACTTGATCGCCGCGAGCGTGTCGTGGTCGTTGAACAGGTTGTCCCAATACACCCCAACACCTTCGCTGAGGGCCTGCGCGAACACGTTCACCAGCGGTATCAGCACCAGCACGCCGATGACCAGCACCGCCGCGGTCGTGAGCGTCACGCGCACCCAGGTGGCGTCGTTCTGCGATCGCCTGGCCAACGTTCCTTCAGCGCTCATAACGGCTGCTCCAGCGTTCCACCAGGTTGATCAACAGCAACGAACCGAAGGACAGGATCAGCAGCACGACCGCAATCGCGGTCGCTTCGCTGTATGCAAATTCCTCGAGTCTCGCCACGATCAGAATCGGCGCGATCTCCGTCTTGAACGGCATGTTGCCGCTGACGAACACGACGGCGCCGTACTCGCCGACGCCGCGCGCGAACGCGAGGCCGAATCCGGTCACCAACGCCGGAAAGAGCAGCGGCAGAATCACGTGGCGAAACGTCTGCCAGCGCGTACCGCCGAGCGACGCGCTCGCGTCTTCCGTTTCCGGATCGAGATCCTCGAGAATCGGCTGCACCGTGCGCACTACGAATGGAAGACCGACGAATATCAGCACGAGTACGATGCCCGCACGCGTATAGGCACCCTGGAATCCCAACGGCACCAGCACCTGACCGAGCCAGCCCGTTGGAACGTACAGAGCGCTATACACCAGTCCCGCCACCGCGGTAGGCAGCGCAAGTGGAAGATCCACGAGCGAATCGAGCAGCTTCTTCAACGGAAATTCGTAACGCACCAGCACCCAGGCAAGCAACAGCCCGAGCGCGACGTTCGCCACCGCAGCGGCGAACGCCGCGCCGAACGTCAGCGAGTACGCCGCGCGCGCCCGGTCGGTCCAGACCGCGCGGACGAACTCGTCGAGCGACAGCGTGCTCGCCTTCAGGAAACACGCCGCGATCGGAATGACCACCAGCACGCTCAGATAGAAGACGGAATACCCGAGCGTGAGGGAGAACCCCGGCAGCACCCGTCGGTTGACGTTGGCCATTTACGATCGCTGCTTTTCTGCGAGATGTTCGATTCGAATCCGAACGCCCCTCACTGGCCCGGCTTGTAGAACGTATCGAACTGACCACCGTCCGCCGTGAAGCGTTTCTGCGCTTCTTCCCAGCCCGGCGCGCTCTTGGTGATCGGGAACAGTTCGATAGAGGGGAAGTCGGCGGCGTGCGCCTTCAGCACGGCCGGATTGCTCGGTCGGTAGTAGTGCTTCGCGATGATGTTCTGACCTTCATCCGTGTACAGATACGCGAGGTAGGCTTCGGCCGCCGCGCGATGCCCCTTCGCACGATCGACCGTGGCGTCGACGACTGCGACGAAAGGCTCGGCAAGGATGCTGATCGGCGGATAGACGATCTCGAGTCCGCCCTTTGCTTCCTGCACTTCGAGGCGCGCTTCGTTCTCCCATGCGAGATGAACGTCACCGATGCGCTTCTGCACGAACGTCGTCGTAGAGCCGCGAGCACCGGAGTCGAGCACCGGCACGTGCTTGTAGAGTTCGGCGAGGAACGCCTTGGCCTGGTCTTCGGATCCGCCCCGCAGCACCACCGATCCCCACGCGCTGAAGAACGTCAGGTAGCCGTTGCCAGAGGTCTTCGGATTCGGCGTGACGATCTCGACGCCCGCTTTCACCAGATCCGGCCAATCCTGGATCTTCCACGGGTTGCCCTTGCGCACCACGAACACGATCGTCGAGCTGTATGGCAGCGAGTGGTTCGGAAAGCGATCGATCCACGGCGATTTGATCAGTCCCCGTTTGGCGATTGCATTGGTATCGATGTACGACGCGAGCGAAACCACGTCGGCCTCGAGTCCGTCGATCACGGCCCGCGCCTGCGTGCTCGAGCCGCCGTGCGACTGGTTGATCGTCAACTCGACTCCGGACTTCGCCTTGTAGTCGGCGATGAAATGCTCGTTGATGTCGCGCCATAGTTCGCGCGTTGGATCGTACGAGACGTTCAGCAGCGTAAGCTCGTTCTCCGCCGCACCTGACGGCGCAGCACTCGCGGCCGCGAACATCAGCGCGACCGCACGCGCAAATGACTTCAGATTCATGACACTCTCCACTTGTTTCGAACTCAGAATGCGAACTGCAGGCGCATCGAGATCTGGTCGATGTCCTGGTTCAGCGTTTGGCCAGCCGCGTTCAGCCGATTGACGTTCACGGCCTGATAGTTCAGCTGAGTCTTGATCACGTTGTTGAAGTACCAGTTGAGACCTACCGTCCAGATGTCCTGCACGCCACCGCGCACGCGATCAGCGGCGACGGAATTGAACTGGAGGTCGTCGAGATCCATCGTCGAGTAACGCAACGCGAGTTCCCACGCGCCCCAGCCGGGCGTGATCGTGCCGGCCGAGGTAACGCCCTGCACGCCCGGCGAACCCACTGGATGCAGCACGTTCGGCGAACGGAACGCGGCGCGCGCGGGATCGTAGCGCCTCGGTTCGCCCGTCAGCACCCACGACAGCGCTGCATACCAGCCGTCGAACTCCACGTCGGGCTGCGACAGCTTGCGGTCGACGTCGAACGAGTAGTAACCGCCTTCCGCATAGAAGTTCTTGTAATTGCCGGCGCCGTCGATGCCCCACTGAGTGAGCGAGTTGGCATTGAGGTTGCCGGTCGAAATGAGGCTGGTCGGCGCACCGTTCGTTCCGGTGTCGTCCACGCGCAGTTCGGTCGGGTTCGCCAGGCTCAGTGCCACGCCGGGCGGCGGGTTCACGCCAGCGGGTTGGAAAATCGACGTGCCGTTCAAACCGAGAACGATCTTGGAATCCGGCGAGGAACTGACGAGATAGGCGACGCGACCGAGCAATGCTTCCTGCTCGTCCAGAACGTTGGACTGGTTGGCGCGGCCGCCGGTGAGCGCCAGCGATCCGAAGAAGCGCTCGCCCGCTCGCACCACACTGAAGGCGGAACGGCCGTCGCCGCCCGCCAGGCCGCGCTGGATCTCGGTGACCGTTGCGCGCTCGAGGAACAGCAGATCGGCGGATCCCGCGCTGTCTTCCACGTTCGCATACGGCGCGAACGCGCCGAGTCTCAGCAGCAGCGGATTGAAACCGTTGTATTGCACATATGCGGCGGAAATAGACGTGCTCTCCACGCCGCTGCCGCCGAAGTCGTAGATGAAGCTGTATTCCCAGTCGGTGAACACTTTTCCGTCGATGCCGAGGCGAGCGCGGCGGAAATCGGAGCCGTTCGACAGCTGCGGCGCCCTCGGCGGCGCGGCCTGGTCGTAGTAACCCATGTCGAACTGCACCAGCGAGCGCAACGACGCCGAAAAGGCGCCGTCCGCGGACGTCAGAGTGGGGCGCCCATTGGTGAGCGTCGGCGCAACGGCTGTGATCTGTCGCTGCGTCTCGGCGTACTTGCTCGCCGTACCGGCTTTGAGGTCCTGGATCTGTGTACTGAGCGCCTGCACTTGCTCTTCCAGTGCTTTGATTTTCGCGTCGGTTTCGGCATCGGCCGCGACGGCCGGCATCGCCAGCACGGCCGACATGCCTGCCAGCGATGCCAGCACTACCGTACGCCGCGCGATGCCGGCGGACGTCGCGCGCAGACGAACGTTGCTCCGTTTCATGATGGTCGTTTCCTCGTGGTGGTCTGTTTTCTTCTGGATGGTCTGCGCGACCGGCAGTGGTTTTGAACCGTAAGCCACCTTCTGGCCGCGCTTTTTAATCGATAATCTCTATCGTGTCGATGGAGTTTATGGCACAAGCCCATAACGATCGGGCATATGACTCAGTGCATCCTCTATACGGGAGGATCTCCGATCGGATCGCTCGCTACGCGGATCTTCTCCGTTCGCTCGATCTGTACGACCCGGCCGTCGTAAATCGTGGTTTCGACCGTTCCATATCGCCGTTCTGCAATCACTCGGGCAATTCGTTCGCAGACCGCTTGCCGCTCCAACGGTATGCCCGCTGATGGCTTTCCGAGCTGACGTTTCGGATGAGTCGCACTCACAGATATCCCTTCGAATTTAGTATCGATAGTGCCTTAGAAGGCACACGGTGCCTTTTTACGTGATAATCTCGACTACGTCTATAGAGATAGAATACGAACGCAACAACGAAGTGCTCTATCCTCATGAAGAACAGGCGCGCGCTTGACCTCGAC
>DATJGR010000052.1:0-8959 GCA_035494855.1 Pseudomonadales bacterium
CTGGTGTCCCGCCATCTCGAGGCCAACGGCATTCCAACCGTGGTGATGGGGTGCGCGCGCGACATCGTCGAACACGTGGGCGTGGCGCGCTTCCTGTTCAGCGACTTCCCGCTCGGCAATTCCGCCGGGAAGCCGTTCGACCAAGCGTCACAACGCGACACGCTGGCGCGGGCGCTCGCGCTGTTCGAGTCGGCAACCGCCCCGCGCAGCACTGCGGTCTCTCCGCAAGCGTGGAGCGTCGACGCACGCTGGAAAGACGACTATCTGAACCTGAACGCAATGCCGGCCGACGAACTCGCGCGACGGCGCACCGAGTTCGCGCAGCAGAAAGCCGTAGCACAACGCATCCGGGAGGGTGCTGCGAAATGAGCGCGCTGCCGCGCACTTCGTTCACGATGGTGCAGACCGCGGTGCGCACGCTCGAACCGCGCGACATCGCGATTCCCGACATCGACGACGACTCGGCGATTCTGCGCATCGAGGCGTGCGGCATCTGTGGCTCGGACTACGAGCAGTTCGAGGGCCAGCTGCGCACGCCGATGCCGGTCGTGCCCGGGCACGAACCGCTCGGACGCATCGCGAAGATCGGCGATCGCGCGGCGCACCGCTGGAAAGTCGACGTCGGCGATCGCGTCGCAGTCGAAACGATGCTGTCGTGCCGCCATTGCGGCCCCTGTCTGTCCGGCAGCTATCACCTGTGCGACACGCGGCGGATCTACTCGTACATTCCGCTGTCCGAGCCGCCCGGACTCTGGGGCGCTTACGGGCAATACATGTACCTCGCACCCAACACCATCGTGCACCGGGTGGATCCGAATCTGTCCCCGCAGCTCGCGGTGATGTTCAACCCGCTCGGCGCCGGTTTCCGCTGGGCGGTGGAAATGCCGAACACGCGTCCCGGCGATTCGGTGGTGGTACTCGGGCCAGGACAACGTGGACTGGCGTGTGTCGTTGCGTGCCGCGAAGTCGGCGCCGGCACGATCATCGTCACAGGATTGGCCGCCGATGCCAACAAGCTGGCACTGGCGCGCGCGTTCGGCGCGGACCACACGATCGACGTACAGAACGAGGACGCGATCGCGCGAGTCAAGGAGATCACTCAGGGTCGCGGCGCCGACATCGTGGTGGACGTCTCGTCGTATGCCACCAAACCCGTCGCCGACGCGCTGTCGATGGTGCGCCCGGGCGGCACCGTGGTGCTCGCCGGCGTGAAAGGGTTCAAGGCGGTCGACAACTTCGTATCGGATCTGGTCGTGATGAAGGAAATCCAGATCAAAGGCGCCATCGGCGTGACGTCGTCCGGGTATAAAGCAGCCATTCGCCTGATCGAGTCCGGTCGCGTGCCGATGGAGCGGATGCACACGCACGACTTCGAACTCGCCGATGCGTCGCTCGCGATACGTACGCTCGCCCGCCAGGTGCCGGGCGACGAATCGATCCACTCCTGTCTGATTCCGCCCCACTGAAGCAAACCCGCAAACGAGGCACGCCATGAAGTACGGATTGATCCTCACGCGTTCCGACATCAAGGGACAGATCGCGGCCGCTGTGCGCGCGGAAGCCGCAGGTTTCGAATCCGTCTGGACGATCGAATTCTTCAACGCGAACGGCCTGGTTCGCCTCGGCGCCATCGCCACCGCGACGCAACGGGTGAAGCTCGGATCCGGCATTGCGTATGCGTTCATGCGCTCGCCGATGCTCGCTGCCAGCGCCGCACTGGACATCGACGAGATCTCCGGCGGCCGGATGATTCTCGGCCTCGGCAGCGGCACGAAGACCATGAACGAGAACTGGTATTCGATGCCGTTCAACGATCCGCCGGCGCCCCGGATCAAAGACGCAATCGGACTGATCCGAGCGGCGTTCGCGGCTCAGGGAGGCGGCGGGCTTTCGTACGATGGCGCTTACTACAAGGTGAAGATCCCGCAGTATTCGCGCCCCGGTGCCGCCCGACCCGACATTCCGATCGCCATCGCGGCCGTCAATCGCGGCATGATCAAAGCCGCAGCGTCGGTTGCGAACGGTCTCGTCGGCCATCCGATCTACACGCGCAAATACATCACCGAAACGGTGAATCCCCTGCTCGAAGGCAGCCTGTGCGTATTGCTGCCTTACGTCATCACCAGCATCGCCAACGACCCGATTCAGGCGCGCAACGAGGCGCGAATGCAGATCGCGTTCTATTACACCACGCGGCTGTATCACTCGATTCTGAAGCCGCATGGCTGGGAAGCGATCGGCGAGACGATCGCGGCCGCATTCCGTAAAAGCGACTTCGCCGCGATGGCCGCGGCGGTGCCCGACGAAATGGTCGACGCGATCGCCATCACCGGCCGGCCGGACGAAGTGCGCGATCGGCTCAAGCAGTGGGAACCGCTGGCACAACACGTGCTGCTGTATTCACCGTCCGTCGGCATGAAACCCGGCCGCGTAGCCGAAAATGTCGACGCGATCATCGATACGTTCGCGAACCGGAGCTGATACGCATGAGCAAGAGCATCGACCTTAAGCCGAAGTTCGAGTACGACGAACAGATCGCGGCGCGCTTCCTCGCCAACAAGGGTGGTGCTGGCGGCCTGCCGGATTTTCTCGGCATCCGCATTACTGACGTCGGTCCGGGCACGATGACCGGCGAACTGACGGTGCGCCCCGAGCTGATGACCGGCATCGGCAACATGCACGGCGGTGTTCTCTCCGCCTTCTGCGACCACATGCTTGGTTGCGTCTGCTATCCGGTGATGAAGAAAGGCCAGTGGGGCGCCACCACCGAGTTCAAGATCAATCTCACGGCGCCCGTCACTCAGGGCACCGTCGCGGCGCACGCCGAGATCATCAACCTCTCCCGCACGCAGGCCGTGGTGCGCATCGACATCGTCAACGAAGGTCGTCGCGCGGCGATTGCGCAAGGCACCGTGACGATCCGGGATCCTCGTTGATGGCGGCGTCGCCCAACGACGTCGCACAGGCGCTCGATTTCCCGGCAACGGACGCCGCCGCGCGTGTTCCGCTGCGCCGTCTGCTGGCTTACGCGCTGATCGAGTTCCCGGTCGGCGGTGCGATGAACGCATCGTCGCTGTTTCTCGGCTTCCACTATGCGTCTCTCGGCGTCAGCCTGACGCAGATCGGCGCGCTGCTGATGATTGCACGTCTGTTGGACGTCGCGATCGACCCGGCCGTGGGATTGCTCTCCGACCGCACGCGCAACCGGTTCGGGCGGCGCAAGACATGGATCGTCGCCGGCGTTCCGATCTTCGCGCTCGCAACGTGGCAGCTGTTCGTGCCGCCGGCCGAGGTCACCGCGCTGTACTTCGGATTCTGGCTGGTGCTGTTCTGGTTCGGCTTCTCGATGATCAACATTCCGTACTACGCATGGGGTGCAGAACTGACGCCCGATTACCACGAGCGCACCCGCATCACGACTTGGCGCACGATCTTCGGCACGCTCGGCGGCTTCGTGTTCCTCGTGATTCCGGCCGTTCGCCAACAGTTGTTCGGAGTCGGCGGCACGCCGGGACAGGTGTTGTCGATGGCCGCGGCGATCGCGCTCGTCGCGGTTCCTGCGCTGGTCGCACTCGCCGTTACCACCGTGCCGGACCGCGGCGTCGGCGGCGAAGCAGTGCCGCTGTTGCGCGGTTTCGCGGTGATGAGCCGCAACGGGCCGTTCCTGCGTCTGCTTCTGGCATTCACGCTGGTCGGACTCGGCCCAACCCTACAGGGCGCGATGTTCCCGTTCTTCATGCAGCACGTCGTGGGCGATACGACCTCGGGACCCAAGATCCTGCTGATCTATTTCCCGACCGTGGTCTGCGGCGTGCTGATCTGGGGCGCGCTCGCGCGGCGCGTGGACAAGCATCGCGCGTGGATCACCGGCATGATGGTGATGGTGTGCGCGACAGCGTCGTACATGCTCGTCGGTAAAGGCGACCTCGTGATGGTGATGATCATTCTCGCCGTGTCGGGCATCGGCTCCGGCGCGCTTTCCGCACTACCGGCGTCGATGAAAGCCGACGTCGTCGATCTGGACGCGGTAGAAAGCGGCGAGAACCGCGCCGGCATCTTTTTCGCGGCCTGGTCGCTCGCCGTCAAGTTCATCGCGGCGGTAGGCCAAGGACTCGCGTTCACGACGCTCGCGTGGATCGGCTTTCACGCCAGCGGCACCAACGGCCCTGACGAAATCCTCGGGCTGCGCGTTTTCTATTCCGCGGGTCCGATGCTGTTGTATCTCGTCGCGTTGCTGATCGTCTGGAACTACCCGATCACCGCGACGCGTCACGCGCAGTTGCGCGCCGAACTCGCAGCGCGCGGTGTTCGCAGCGCAGACGGTTGAGCTCGCGCGCCACTCTCAGCCCGGCAGTGCTCGCACGACGTCCGCGATGTAGTGGTCGTCGACGTACTCCATGCCGAGCGCCTCGGCAGCGTCGCGTTGCCGCGCGGACTGCGCCGCTGGCAACCAGCAACCGCGGTCGTCGTGCGGCTGCGGCGGGCACGTCCGCGCCGAGTGAAACCAGAACGTTCTGGCGCCGAGCGAGTGGGCGACCTCGAGATACTCTTCGAACGCATCGCTGACGTCGAGATGCACCAGATCGATGTCGTTGAGCGGCGTCGTGCAAGGCTCGAACACGAGTTCGCCCAAGTCACGACGACACCGCGCCCATGCATCCGGCTCGGGGCCGGTCTTGGCGAAGACTTCGAATCCGGCCGAGAGCAGCGTCTCGGGCACTTCTGGCCCGATGAATGAAACGAGCAGGATGCGCCGTGCCGCCCGCAATAGTGCGACGGCGGCCGATTGCGGAGTGGTCGGCCGAGCAGCGATGCGACGTTCACTCGACTCCAGCCCCGTCCTCCACCACGCTTCCCATCGCGCGCGGCCTGCCTCGCCGAATCCATCGTGTGTGAATACCAATTCGCAGCCGGTCGGGGTATCGCGAAGCGCCCAGCGGCATATGGACGTGATCTCGGCGTCTGCCGAATCGACGAACGTGTGCTCGATCAGCGCAACTCTGCGGTCCGGTCGTGGTTCCGCGACCTGCCGCACAGTGCCCCTGGCGTGGATGCCCTCATCAGACAGATCGAATAGCACATTGCCGCCGACGCGAGCATCGATCGAACATTCGCCGCCGAGCCATGCAGACAATTCTTCGGCGTGGGTGATTGCGCGCCACAGCCGCTGCAGGGAGCAGTCGAAAGCGGACGTCAACGCGATGCTGTCGGCGCCGCTCGTAATCATCGCCGTTTCTCGTCGACGTGCCGCTGCAGCGCGCGGAAGCCGCGCTGCCAGAAACGCCGATATCGGTGCAACCACGCGTCGAGGTCGCGAAATGGCTCCGGGTTCAGGCGATACAGCCGCCGTTGCGCTTCGAGACGCACGATCAGCACGCCCGCATCCTCGAGCGTGCGCAGGTGTCGCGAGACGCCCGCGCGCGTCATCGAGAACCGCTCCGCGATCTTCCCGGCAGGCAACTCACCGGAGTCGGCGAGCAACTCGACAATCTCCAGGCGGGTCGGATCGGAGAAGAAGGCAAATGCATTCATGGCGGCGAGTGTGACGCATTCGTTGCGCAACGTCAACGTTGCACTCGCGCTGAACACCGGCCGATCAGCCTTCGAACATCCGCCACTCCGGCATGTACGAAAGACCTAGATTGACGATCCGCGTGAGCAACGCTTCGTAGCCGATGCCGACCGCTTTCGCGGATTCCGCGAGATCCTCGTCCTTCGTCAGGTTCGGGTTCGCGTTCGCTTCCAACAGGAACACGCTGCCGTCTTCGCGCATCCGGAAGTCCATGCGGGCGAAGCCGTTCATGTGAAGCGCGCGGTAGATGCGCTTTGCCAGGCGGCTCAGCTGATCCGTCTGCGTAGGGGTCAAGTCCGGCGCACGGCCGGTGGTGATGCCGTGTTTCTCCTGGTATTTCCGGTCCCACTTGACCTTGCGCGTCGCGATGCCGGCATGCACGCGCGACAGCGTTCCGAAGTTCATCTCCCACGCCGGTAAGGTGGTCAACTGCGAGTTCCCTACCACGCCGATGTAGAACTCGCGGCCGTCGATGTACTCCTCGACGATCGCGTCGCTCTGCACCTGCTCGTGAATGAACTCGACGCGTTCGCGCAGGCTCTGCACGTCGTCGACGATCGATGCCTGTGCGATGCCGACCGACGCATCGTCGGTTGCCGATTTGACGAACAGCGGAAAGCGCAAACGCCGCGGTTCTCTAAAGCGCTTGCCGAACGGTATCGAAAGGAACGCCGGCGTCGGAATCCGATGCCACGCCAATACCTGTTTGGCGAGCACTTTGTCGCGCGACAACATGAGGCCGCGCGGTCCACAGCCGGTGTAGCGCTGCCGCATGAGCTCCAGAAACGCGACCACGTAATAGTCGTAGGAGACGATACCGGCGAACTGCTCCATCAGATTGAAAACCACGTGCGGGCGCCAATCGCGGATGGTGTCGCGCAGCTCGATGAGCTGGTCGCCGATGCCCATCATCCGCACGTGATGGCCGAGACCGGTCAACGTCGAGTACACGTGGTACTCGGTCAGCGATTCCTCTTTCTCCGCCAACGTTCCGAGGTCCGACGGCACGAGCGCTTCGTGCGTAATGAGCAGTATCCGGTATCTCCTCATAAGGTGTATTTCTCCCGATTCCGGCGAAGAACGTCGAGCACCACGCGCTCATGGAGGCGAACCACGCGCCGTTTGCTGTCGCGGGGCGAGTCGCGCAGCACCAGGTCGAGCTGCTCGACGCGGCGCATGATCGTGGCGATTGCATGATCGACGAGGTACGGGTGCAGCCGCGCGCGCCGCACCAGCAGCCGTCGCAACTGCGGTTCGATCTCGCGGATGAACCGATTCGCCTGCACCGCCCGCGGCCGCGCCGGTCGCGTGGCGAAGTCGCGCAACAGCCAGGCGTCGTAACGACGCTCGATGCGGTCGTAGCGCGCGCGTTTGCGCCGGTAGTGCTGGCCGAGCGTCTTGTCGTTCTCGGATAACGGTTCGATCGAGCCGCGATCGCAGACCAGCGGCGGGTTGCCTGCGATCTCGTCCATCAGCGTATTGACGAACTCGAGTTTCTCGATCGCACCGGGCCACTCCGCATAGTCGCGGCGCCAGCGCGCTTTCGGTTGCAGCCACACCGCGAACGTTTCGGCGAAATCCTCCGTCGGATGGCTTTGCGCGTACCAGTGTCCTAGATGCAGTACGTGGTGGCTGCTGCTCGGCCGCGGCATGTACGTGCCGGGATAGCGTGTAGAGGCCGGACCGAAGATGCGCCGCCAGTCGGCGCGCTTGCGCAGACCATAAGCCGTGTCGAGCGCATGGCCGGCCTCGTGCCGCAGCAACCGCAACCGCCACAGGCTGCTGCCGCCGTCCACGTCGCCCATGATGCGGCGTTCGAGCTGGCGCAACCGCGGATGCGCTACGAAAAACGGAACCGCGATGCCCGGAACGCCATCCGGAGAGAACCACTCCTCCGACAGCCACACGTGCGGCTGGAATTCGATGCCGCGCCGGCCGAGTTCGTCGTAGAGCGCGAACACCTCCGGCTGCACCAGACTGCCGTCCACCCGCAACCGCAGATCGCGCAACCGCAGCTTCAGCAGCGCGTCGTCGTCGTAGTCCGCCCATCGGTAGGGGCGGAAATGCACTCGACGTTTCGGGCTGCGGCGCGAGGTGACCATTGGGCTGCGATGGTAGCGCATCGCGGTCATTGCGGTCGGGTCCCGTCTGACGCGACCATGGTGGCGCATTTCTCCAATCGTCGAGGCACTCCATGACGGCCTTTCGGATCTCGATCGCGGCGTTCGCGCTTTTCTGGTGCGCGATGGCGATCGCGCCGGTGAGCCGCTCCGACTGGATGCTCGAAAACGTGATGACCCTGGTCGGCACCGGGCTGCTGGTGATGTTCTGGCGCAGAGGTACCGTGTCGCAGACGTCGGTGATCCTCGCGCTGATCTTCCTCGCGTTGCACACGCTCGGCGCGCACTACACCTATTCAAAGGTGCCGTACGACGCGTGGGCACAGAACCTGTTTGGACAATCGATCAGCGACCTCACCGGCGCGCAGCGCAATGAGTATGATCGGCTCGTGCACTTCTCGTTCGGGCTGCTGCTTGCGATTCCGTGCCACGATTGGCTGGTGCGCAGCGGACAGGCATCGAGCCGGGCGGCATGGTGGGTGACGCTGCTGCTCGCGATGTCGGCCTCGCACATCTACGAACTCATCGAATGGGGTGCGGCCGAAATGTTCGGCGGTGAACTGGGCGCTGCGTATGTCGGCACGCAGGGCGACGAGTGGGACGCGCAGAAAGACATGGCACTGGCCACGATCGGCACCTTGATCGGCGTTGTGCTCGGCCTGTTCCGACCGCCGCCGCCGGCGCCCGTCGCGCGCTAGAACGACCAAGGAGGTTGTATGGAATTCGCGTTCACCGACGAGCAGGACCAGTTTCGCGCGGTGGTGCGGCGTTTCTTGAGCGACAAATCCCCAACGACCGAAGTACGCCGCCTCATGGACACTCCCGACGGTTTCGATCCGGACGTCTGGCGGCAGCTCGCCGCCGACCTCGTGCTCACCGGCTCCGCGAGCAACGGCATCGTCCTCCGCGACGGCGCCGGCTTCACCGCGGGCTCGGCGCGCGTCACGATCTCGGGGTCCGCCGCCTATCCGATCAGCATCTTCGCGCGGAGCGTCGGAAGCGTCCCGACCGGGACGTACACGGGCAACGCGATCGACGAGATCCTCCTCCCGGCGACGTCCGGCAACGACACGATGACGGAGACCACGACGGTCCGGTCGCTCGGCGTCCCGTACAAGGTCGGCCTCGCGACGAGCGCCGGCGACCTTCGCATCGAGGCCGTCGGCGGCGTCACGACGCCGGTGACCGTCACCGTCGAGGCGGGCGTCGTCATGCGGTTCCACAAGGGCGGCGTGCTCCGCGTCTCCACCGCGTCGAGCACGAGCCC
>DATJGR010000053.1:0-18511 GCA_035494855.1 Pseudomonadales bacterium
GGCAATCGGATACCGGCTTCGTTGAGGCTGTTCCTGGCCTCGCTCGCGATCTTCGACGACATCGCGGCCATCGTCGTGATCGCGCTGTTCTATGCCACCGACTTGTCCGTCGTGTCGCTGTCGCTCGCCTTCGCCGGCATCGCGGTGCTGATCGTCCTGAATCGGCTCGGCATCGGCCGCATCGCCGCCTACGTGCTGGTCGGCATCTTCGTCTGGGCATGCGTGCTCAAGAGCGGCGTGCACGCGACGCTCGCAGGGTTCGTCGTAGCGTTGACGATTCCGCTGAAGCATCCCGAGCCGGCCTACGCCGGTTCGCCGCTGCGCCATCTCGAACACATCCTGCATCCGTGGGTTGCGTTCATGATCCTGCCGCTGTTCGCGTTCGCGAACGCGGGCGTGTCGTTTTCCGGCATGACGGCGACCGAACTCACCGGCGGTGTGGCCGTCGGCATCGCCGCGGGACTCTTCATCGGCAAGCAGCTCGGCGTTTTCGCGACGAGCGCTCTGCTGATCAAGTTCGGGTTCGCCGAGATGCCGCGCGGCGCGTCGTGGATGTCGCTGTATGGCATTGCGTTGCTGACCGGGATCGGCTTCACCATGAGCCTGTTCATCGGCTCGCTGGCCTTCCAGGATTCGCCTATCGACTACAGCGCGCCGATTCGCGCCGCCGTACTCGGCGGGTCGGTGCTGTCGGCGCTCGTCGGATATTTCCTGCTGCGCGTCACACTGAAGGCCGCCAGGACGGATGCCCCGGCAGGATAGTCCGCATATACTGCGAACATGACTGACCTCGTATATCCCTTCGCCGATCACCCGAAACCCGGAACGACTCGCGAAGTCGCGCCCGGCGTCCATTGGCTCACGATGCCGATGGGCGGCTCGCTCACCCACATCAATCTGTACCTGCTCGACGACGACGACGGCTGGTATGTCGTCGACACCGGCCTTGGCAATCAGGAAACGGACGCGCTGTGGCATCAACTGTTCACCGGCGACATGGGTGGCAGGCCGGTCAAGGGCGTCATCTGTACGCACATGCATCCCGACCACATCGGGCAAGCCGGCATGATCTCCGACCACTTCAAGTGCCCGCTGCTGATGACGCGCGCGGAGTACTACCAGGCGCGCGCGTTTCATTCGTCGGGTCCCGGCAGCAACCATGGCAGCTGGCAAGGCCAGGTGTTCTACGAGCGCGCCGGCATGCCGCGCGACTACATGGGCCAGATGCGGCAGATGTGGGAGACGCGACGCAACGACGGCTTCGCGATGCCGCAACTGCCGATGGGCTATCAGCGGCTGGTCGATGGCGACGAACTTCGGATCGGCAGTCGCGTGTGGGACGTCGTCGTCGGTTCGGGCCACTCACCCGAACACGCGTGCCTGCATTCGAAAGCGCTCGACGTGATGATCTCCGGCGATCAGATCCTCCCCGTCATCACGTCGAACGTCAGCGTGCATCCGACCGAACCCGAAGCGAATCCGTTGAAGGACTGGATGGAGTCGCACGACAAGTTCATGAAGACACCTGGCGAGACGTTGGTATTACCGGCGCACAACCTGCCGTTCTACGGCGTGCGCGAGCGGTTGCGGCAACTGATCAACCATCACGAAGACCGCATGCTCGCGATCGAAGAGCATTGCCAGACACCCGCGCTCGCGCGCGATCTGCTGCCGGTGCTGTTCAAGCGTAAGCTCGATCCGCGGCAGATGATGATGGCGCTGGGTGAAGCGATTGCGCACCTGCATCTGCTGATGCACCGCAACCGAATCGCGCGCACGTTGGGCGAAGACGGGTGCTATCACTTCCGTTCGACGGACCCCGATCTCGGCCGCCGTTCCAACCCCGATCGCCACACGGCACCCGACGACAGCCCGATGCAGGTCTGACGCCTTTTGACCAAGAAGCGCAACTGGCGCCACCGGCTGGTCATCGTCACATACCGATTGGTTCGTTGGTCTCACCGCAGACTTCCGCCGGGCGTTCGCTCGGTGCTGGGCCTGCTGATGATGGCCGCCGGCATTGTCGGGTTTCTGCCGGTTCTGGGCTTCTGGATGTTTCCGCTAGGCGTTGCGCTGGTGATTTCCGACGTTCCGCCGTTACGGAGACGTCTCGAAAACTGGCTGAACGAAACGCGGCGCCGTTATCACATGGACCTGCTCAGGCGCGAACGACGCCCCGCTCAAGAGACGGATCGTCCGGTCAAGCAATAGCTGACGCGCTAACCAAGGCGCGCCGGCGGCGCGTCGATCCGATAGAAGGCGTAGTCGCGCGCCGCCGCCCCTGCTATCGCAATCATCGCGCTGTGCGAGTAGACGCCGCCGATCTTCTCCATCGCCTTGCGCGAGCGCGTATTTGCGGGATCGACGTGAAACCAGACCGTGCGCGCCGACTTGAATGCATGATCCAGCATCAGGCGTTTCACTTCGGCATTCGTCGCTCCACCCCAGTGGGCGCGCGCGATGAACGTGAAGCCGATCGCCACTTCGCGCGCCGAAGGATTCCAGTCGTAGTAGCGCGACGATCCGATCACGCGATGCGTTGCCAGTTCCTCGATCGTCAGCGCGAGTTGCGGCACCGCGTCTCTGAACCACGTTTCGAATACGCCGCGCTGCGACCGGTCTTTCGCCGGATGCTGCGCCCACATCAGGGGATCGGCCGCCACGGCGTACAGCGCCTCGAACTCGTCGGTGCGGATCGGCCGCACGAGCACGCTTGGCCCGGTCAGCACGGGTTGGAAGTCGAACGCCTCGGCCACGTCAAACCTCGAATCGGTATGCGTCCTTGCCCGCGCGCTTCACGCGACCGGCGGTGGGCGTGGCAAAGTGCGTTCCGATCACGAGAACCGCGGAGTCGGCATACTTCGCCAACAGATCGTTGCGGGTGCGCACGCCCTGAGCCTTGTCGAAATCGGCGGAACTCGTCCAGTCGGTGCGCGCGATCTGACACGGGTGGTGGATGCAATCGCCCGTGATAAGCGCCTCACCGCCACGCGAGGCGATGTGCACGCTGACGTGGCCGGCAGTGTGGCCCGGCGTCGGTTCCAGCCACACTTCGTCGCACAGCCGATGCTCCATGGAAACGAAGTCGACAAGACCTGCTTCGATGACGGGCCGCACCGAGTCGGAAAGTACCGAACCGTATTGCGCGTCTTCACCGTGCTCGTCCCAATAGCGCCACTCCTGCTGTGCGATGAGATAGCGCGCGTTGGGAAACGTCGGCACCCAGCGGCCATCGACGAGCATGGTGTTCCAGCCGACGTGATCGACGTGCAGATGCGTACACAACACGGTGTCGATCGATTCGCGCGGATAGCCGGCGGCCGCGAGGTCGGAAAGAAACGACGTCTGCAGATGGCTCCAGCTCGGAATGTTGCGTTCCTTGTCGTTGCCGATGCAGGTGTCGACGACGATGCGCCGCGCGCCGGTGTCTACCACCAGCGCGTGCACGCTCATGATCAGCTTGCCTTGTTCCGTCATGAAGTGCGGCTTGAGCCATGCGATGTCGCGGCATGCTTCCGGGGTAGCGTCCGGAAGAATGAACCTGGTTCCGCCCGCCACTTCGAGTTCGACGATGCGCGTGATCTTCACGTCGCCGATCTGCCACTGATTCATTGCACAGCTCCGTCGTAGGAAGCGTTGCAGCATCTCCAAACACCCATGCGCTGGCAATACGCTTGCCGTTGCAGATGCGCTCGCTTAAGGTCGCCGTGCCATTCCGGAGGGGGTTCTGCATGGGCGTGCGCGAGTTCTTTTCCACGCTGAAGGAGTTCGTCGGGCTGTTACGCAATCGGCGCCATCTCGCGCCTCGACCCGCCGAGACGCTCGATTCCGTCGGACTGAAGCTCGAAGAAACCGCGGCGAAATTCGGCGACCGGACGATGCTGTTGTTCGAAGGTCGCCAAGTCACCTGGAAGGAGTTCAACGCGCTCGCCAACCAGTTCGCTCATGCTTTGAAGGCGCGCGGCATCGGCCATGGCGACATCGTCAGTCTGATGATGGAAAACCGGATCGAGTTTCTCGCGGCGCTCATGGCCGTCGCCAAACTCGGCGCAGTCAGTTCGCTGATCAACACCAACCTGCGCGGCCGACCGCTCACGCACTGCATCTCGGTGACGCAGTCGAAAGCGTGGATCTTCGGCGAAGAACTCAGCGATGCGGTTGCCGGCGTAAAGGCCGATTTGAGCCTCGAGGAAGGAAGCGCCTTTCTATTCGTTGCGGACGCCGGAAGGACGCAGGCGCCCAACTGGGCCGTAGACCTGACGAAGGAAGCAGCGGACGCGCCGACGTCGAACCTGCCCGAAACGCAACGCATCAAACTCGGCGACAACGCGACGTTCCTCTTCACCTCCGGAACGACCGGCCTGCCGAAAGCGGCGGTGGTGTCGCATCGGCGCTTTCTGGCGACCGGTCTCACCACGTGGCGGCTCGGCCTGAAGAGCAACGAGAACGACCGGCTGTACATCTGTCTACCGCTGTACCACGGCACCGGATTGATGGTCGGGTTCTGTTCGGCATTGTGGTCAGGCTCGTCGATGTTCGTTCGACGCAAATTCTCGGCCTCGAACTTTCTCAAAGAAACGCGCGAATACGGTACTACCTGCTTCGTCTACATCGGTGAACTCTGCCGCTACCTCGTCAACCAGCCGGCACAGGCGACCGACGCTGACAATCCCCTCGAACGAGTCGTTGGAAACGGGTTGCGTCCCGACATCTGGCTCGACTTCAAGAAGCGGTTCGGTTTAAAGCGAATCACCGAGTTCTATGGCGCGAGCGAGGGCAACGTCGCGTTCATGAACCTGCTGAACAAAGACCGTACGATTGGCATGACAGCCAGCAGGATCGCGCTGGTGCGTTACGACGTGGATGCCGACGAGATCATCCGGGATGCGGCGGGCCGCTGCGTGCCGGTGGCCGAAGGTGAACCTGGATTGTTGCTGGCCGAGATCAACGAAACACAGGTATTCGAGGGCTACACGAATGCTGACGCGACGCAGAAGAAGATCGTTCACGGCGTGGTGACCGAAGACGACGCCTGGTTCAACTCCGGCGACCTGATCCGGCAGGTGGACGTCGGCTTCACCGTCGGACAGAAGCACTATCAGTTCGTCGACCGCGTGGGAGATACGTTTCGGTGGCGATCGGAAAACGTCTCCACCAACGAAGTGGGCGAGATCATCAACCAGCATCCGCAAGTGCAGTTCTGCAACGTTTATGGCGTGTCGGTTCCGAACGCCGACGGTCGCGCGGGCATGGCCGCGATCACGCTGAAGGCCGGACTCAAGCAACTCGACGTCGCAGATTTCTCGGCCTATGTCGCGCGCGAACTGCCGAGTTACGCACGCCCGGTGTTCATCCGCATCCAACCTGAGATGGAAGTTACCGGCACGTTCAAGCTGATGAAAGGCGACCTGCGCCGCGACGGATACGACCTCGCGACCGTCAACGAGCCTTTGTTCGTGATGAAGCCGGGGCAACCGACGTACGAACCGCTCGACCAGCAGTTTCTCTCGAAGATCCGCGCCGGAATGGCGGGGTATTGACGCTCTAGTCTTTGCGGCGGCCGAACAGGCGCTCCGACCACAGCGCCAGCCCCTGCGTAACGCTCGCAAAATGGTCGCTGTCGACGAATCGCGCCGCGTCAAATTTGTGCCGCAGATAGCTGCGCACGATGGTGGCGCGAGCCATTCCGCCGGTGAGATAGATCACGTCGGGTTCACGCCCCGCTGCCGCGACCGATTCGTTAACGAGCCCCTCGAGGTGCACCAGCAGCCGCTCGCACGCGTGTGTGAACACCTTGCGGTCGGTGAGGCCCGCGAGACCCTGTTCGAGATAGTCGAGGTCGATGGCTGTAGTTTCGGCATCGGACAAAGCGACCTTGGCGAGTTCCGCACTGCGCACGATGCGGTATGTCAGCCGTTGCGTCTGCACCGCTCTCAGTCGGCCGATGCGATCGGGGAATTGCGCCTCGGCGACGAGACGATCGAGCCGCTCCAGCGTGCGCCGCGAGTAGAAGCGTTGCTGAGCGTTGACGTCGTTGGTCGACACGGCATCGACGAAATAAGTATTGGGTATCGGTCGGCCCGAGAGCAGTTCGTCTTCGTAGCCTAACAGTCCCATTACGGCGCGCAGGGCGAGCAACTGGTCGTAGTCGTTGCCACCGATTCGCTCGCCCGCGTGGCCGAGGATGTCGGCGTCGCGCTCGATCGACGCGCGTCGCGTCGGGCCCACACGGACGAAAGAGCAGTCGGTGGTGCCGCCGCCGATGTCGAGAACGAGCACGCATTCCTCGTGATCGAGTCGAGCTTCATATTCCATGGCCGCAGCCATCGGTTCGTAGAGAAACGCGACCCGTTTGAAGCCGGCCTCCAGCGCGGACTCGACCAGCATCTCGAGCGCGTTACGGTTCTCTTCGTCGCCACCCGCGCCCTGAAAATTGATCGGCCGCCCGATGACGACGTCGTCGATGGACTCACCCGACGCCGAATCCGCGTGCTGTTTCACGTTCGCCATCATGGCGGTTACCACCCCCACGAATCGCGCCCGGATTTCGTCGCTAAGTCCTCGCGCGCCGAGAAAACTCTTCGGACTCTTGATGAAGTAACCCGCGGAGGGCGCATCGAGATAGGCGGCGAGCGCCGCACGACCGAATCGAAGTTCGTGAAATGACCGCGTCGTTACGTCGAGACCGCGGATATCGGCAACGGATCGCTCCAACTGCAGCTGCGGGCGCGGCGCATAGAGGGTCGAGGGAATCAGCGGGTCACCGTCTTCGAGCGGAACCAGCCGGACCTGGCCCTCACGCACCAGTCCGATGGAACAGTTGGACGTACCGTAGTCGAAACCGGCGAACATCGCGCACTCCGCTGCAGTTCCACGCGCGCTTGCGGGTCGGGGGCGCGCGGGGCGCGGCAGTTTACACGAAGAAAAAGAAATCGGGGCGGCCCTTCGGCCGCCCCGGCGGAAAGCATCAGCGACGATTCCAATCGTGATGGTCGTCGTCGTGATCATCGTGACGGTCGTCGCGATGATCGTCCCGATCGGACCAGTGATTGGGGCCGTGATCGTTCCAGTAGCGGTAGTTGGGATGGTAGCCATACCGGTAGGCATACGGGGGTGCCCAACGATACGCAGGTGCCCAACGGTAGGCCGGGTAGTAACGCGGCGCTACGTAGCGCACGGGTGGGGCGTAGCGCGCCACCGGGGGCGCAGCATATCGGTAGCCCGAACCCCAGGCGCCGGGGCCGTAGTCCGATGCACACGCGCCGACCGACGTCAGCGCGGCAGCGCCGATTACCGCGATTGCCAGGACTCTCTTCAACATTGCCATCTCCTTGATGTCGATGTGGCGATGTTCACTCTAGAGAAGGCGTCCTGAACGCAATATGAACGCGTTTAATCGTGGAAACGCTGGCTTTGTCGCCGGTCTTTTGCGAAGCGGGAAGCAACTAACACACCCGCTAAGGGGCTGCTTCAGGTCTGCAGGCTTCCCGCGAGTTCAGCAAGCTTGTCGAGCAGCGGTATCACCGTGTCGGCGTCGGCCGGCGGTAATCCGAAGACGAGTCGATCGAAGCCGAATCCGATCAACTCTTCGATACGAGCCCGATTCGGCGGCACGCCGAAGATCGAAAACTGCGGCGCGCCGCTGCGGCCCGCCGCGTGCCATGCTTCGTTCGTTTTTCGAATGCCGTCCTGATAGTCGATGCCGCCCGACGCCTGTGCGCGACGCGTATCCTGGAAGATCGGCATCCAGCCATCGCAATATTCGGCGATGCGCTTCCAGCTCCAGCGAGAAGACGCACCGAGCAACACCGGCGGGCCACCCTTCTGTGCCGGCTTCGGATAGGACCAGATCGGATCGAAGTCGACGAACTCGCCGTGATACTCGGCGGCCTCGTCGCTCCAGATGCGCCGCATGGCCAGTACACGCTCGCGCGTGACTTTCCAGCGGGCCGCGAAGTCGACGCCATGATTGGCCATTTCCTCGACGTTCCAACCCGCGCCGATGCCCAGTACCACACGACCGCCGGACAACAGGTCGAGCGAGGCGACCTGCTTCGCCATCAGGATCGGGTCGCGTTCGGTAACGAGACAGATGCCGGTGGCGAGCCTGATCGAGCGGGTGACGGCCGCCGCGGCTGTCAGCGCCACGAACGGGTCGTGCGTATGGGAGTACTCGCGTGGGAGTTCCCCACCACCGGGCCAGGGCGTGTTACGGCTGGCCGGTATATGCGTGTGCTCGGGAAAGAAGATCGACTCGAAACCGCGCGCTTCTGCCTCCGATGCGAGCACGTGCGGAGCAATCGCATAGTCCGTCGGAAACATCAGCACACCGAAGGCGGTCATGATTACGGCTTCAGGCCCGCGCGCAGAACCTTCTTGTACTCCTCATACGCTGGCCACTGTTCTTTCGTGAGAATCTTATGAACGCCCTCGTCCATCTTGTGGACCAGCGCGTTGTCCTTGCTCCGGATGGTCATGTCCACGTTCGGCGCGCCGACTTTCAGGACTTTCTGGATCATCGCGAAGTGGTCGGTGACGTACTGGCCGACCACCTTGTTGAACTCCGGCTTCTGCGCGTCGGTCATGTTGATCGCGACCGCGGCCTTGATGACGTCCGGGCTCATCCACGGCGGCAACTGTACGGGCACCGCTGGCGCTGCACCCGCGGCTGGCGCGCCGCCTGCTGGAGCCGCGGCGTCTTCCGCGCTTGCGGTTGAGCCGACAAAGGCCAGAACGAGAACGGCAAGGCTCATCCAAAGACGTGTCAGCACAACGAAGCCCTCTTACCAGTTAAGGTCTCAAGCCTAACAGAGGAGTGCTGACGGGGAGAACTTCGTGGAGCCGCCTTTGGGGCGGCTCCACGCGCGGCTCGTTCAAATAACGGTCTTCGCGAAGCGGGAGACGTGGCGGTCGATCGTGCGGGCGTAGCGCATGCCCAGTTCCTGGTAGTAAACGTCTTCGCGCTGGTTTTTCATGCCGACGTTGTACGCGGACAGCGCGCACTGCTCTGAGCCACACAGATCGCGATAGTGGGCGAGGATCTGAGCGCCGCAATAAATGTTCTCCGCCGGGTCCGCCAGATTCGCGCTGCCACAGAAGAGACCCCAGTAGGGTTTGACCTGCGCAGGCCCAATGGCGCCCATATCTGAGGTCACCTCCTTCCGGAACGAACTTTCGATGAACACCACGCTGGCGAGCAGTTCGGGCGACAGACCCTGGCGCTTGGACGCCTCGAGGATCCAGCCCGAAAACTCGGTGGCGGTCGTGCGGCGGATGCCAAGCGCCTTGTGCAGGCGCTGCGCAAAGCGGCTCACCTCATCGTTCCACGGGGACTGGGCGGTCGCCGCCGCCGGGATCGCAAACGGCGTCCGAACGACGCCGCGGTCACCTGCGAGTATCACCACGGCCGTACAGGCTAACGATGCGAACGCCAGCATCGCGACCTGAGCTCTGATCAATACCGGAATACCCGTCAACAATTGCTGCATCCCTGCATTCAAACGTCCACCTACGGTGTTTCTGACAACACGCTCTTGCACGTTTTGGATCCCCCTCGACTGCGGCATTCTATATGCACTGCGTCACTCAATGAACCGCAGCCTAGCGATCGAGGGTAGGTCAAACTGTTGCTGCCATGTAACGCAACCGCCAAAAGTGAAGAAGCGCTAACGGCTCAGACCAATGGCCAGCGGCATTCGACGTATACGATCCATTAGAAGACCTCTATTGATGCGAAACCGGTCTAAGACGCTGCGCAGATCTCACATTTCTATTTTGCACCGCAGCAATCTTGGAAGACAGCTGAAGCCGTTGATTTTCGACGCGGCAGGACGCCCCAGCCACAATCGATGAATCAGATGTGGCGCGCTGTAAGCATCGTGTCGAAGCGGGTCAGCCGCGCCATCACCCGTCCGTACACCGATTCGCGCGGATACTCTCCGCCCCCATCCATCCCTCCAGCGGGCATCCCGGTGAAGAGCTCGATGGCCTCCTCTACCCGGGCCACGCTATATAAGTGGAAGGAGCTGGCCGCCACGGCGTCCCGAACCTCGTCGCGCAACACCACGTTCGCTTCGTTCTGCTGTGGCATCACCACACCCTGGGTGCCTGTCAGGTGCCCCAGCGACAAACAGGCGCCGAAAAAGCCCTCGATCTTGTGGTGCACCCCGCCGATGACCTGGGCTTCGCCCAATTGGTTGACGGAGCCGGTGATCGCGAGGTCCTGGCGGATCGGAACGTCGGCAAGCTCCGAGACGATGGCGATGTATTCGGCCATCGAAGCGCTATCGCCCTCGATGCCGCCGTACATCTGCTCGAATGTCACGCTGCAGTCGAAAGACAGCGGGAACTTGTGGGCGAAATACCGCATCAGCAGACCCTGCAGCGTCATGCTGCCCTTCTGCTGAATCGGTCCGCTCATCGCGACGAGCCGCTCGATGCTGATCACGCCGCGTCGCCCTACCGACGAGCGCGCGGTGATCCTTGCCGGCGCACCGAACACGTGGTCTCCAGCCGATTGCACGGTCAGGCCGTTGATCTGACCCACCACTGCGCCGCCCGCCTGAATCAGGATCGTCCCCTCGCCGATGGCGCGCTGAACCCGGTCCTCGACCTGACCGTTACGCTCGCGGCGCAAGCTCACCGCAGCGCGAATGTGTTCTGCGGTCAGAGGCACGCCGGGGTTGAGCTTCGACGCTTCGATCAGCACGTCGGTGATCAGCTCGAACCGCGCGGTCAGCCGGTCGCGGTGTTCCGCCCATCTCGAGGCCATGCCAAGCAACCGCGCGATGCCATCGCGGGTCACTTCGATGCCGCTACGCCGCGCGTTGACGGCGATCAGTCCCGCATAGCGGCACAGGTTGTCGTGCGTTGCGTCGGCCGTCGGTTCGATTTCGGCCTTCACCTTGAAGTACACCTGAAATTCCGGGTCCTGCGCGAAGAACACGTAGTACCACTGTGGAGCGCCGACCAGGACCACCTTGAAGTCGAGGCGAACCGGCACAGGCTTCGGCGCACCGGCCAGCGGCGGTGAGTTGGCGCGATAGAACTCCTCGATGCGGATCTCGCTGTCGCGCAGCGCACCTTTCAGAAAAGCCCACAATGACACATCGCGCACCAGGGCTTCCGCTCGCAGGATCAACACGCCGCCATTGGCGCGATGCAGCGCGCCGGGGCGAATGAGCGTTACGTCGGTGTCGAGCCCGCCACCGGGAAGCTGGCGATACTCGATGAAGCCGAACAGATTCTCGTATGTCGGGTTGTGTTCGCAGATGACCGGCGGATGCGTCTCCCTGCTGCGATCGACCAGCAGATTGATCGAGTACCGCCGTTCGCCGCGATCGGTGCGTGGTGCAACCACGCCGTCTTCGCTCGCGAGCAACAGCTCATGATGTTCGACCAGGTCGCGTCGCAATCCGTCGATCCACTCTGTCAGCTGAGCGAACGCATTGAATCGGTCGCGCAAACCCGCCAGCAATCCTTCTGTGGCGCGCGCCGCAACGTCGCGGTTGAAACCCTTCAGCGTCTCGAAGAACTGCCGCTGAAAGCGGGCGGCGTCACGATTGATCTCTGCCATCCGTTCGATCAGAGGCCGGCTGCGCTCTTCCAGTTGCGACCGCTGATCCGGCGGCAGCATGTTGATCGGCACCGGGTTGCCGTCCTCGCCGATTGCGGTGATGACCGCGCCTTGCGGCGTGTTGATGACCGACAGCCGCGCGGCGTTCGCGTCCGCTTCGAGCGCGGTGAGCTGGCTCTGGATCTGCGCGTCGTTCTGCGCGCGCAACGTTGTCGCCTGGCGTTGATACGATTCGCTGCCGAACGCCGCGGCCAGTTCCCGCGCCAGCGCAGGGATCGTTTCTTCGACTGCGGACTTGAAGCGCCTGCCGGTACCCGCCGGCAGTTTGATCGGACGCGGTGTCGACGGCGCCTCGAAATCGACGACGTAAATCCAGTCGCTCGCCGGCGGTCGCCCGTGTGCCCACGCTTCGACGAACTCGCGCGTTGCGGTCATACGGCCGCTGCGGTCGAGTCCGAGCACGTAGACGTTGTGGTCGTTCCCCGGCGTGTCGAGGCCGAACTGCAGCGCTTGTCCGGCGCGCGCGTGGCTCGACAGGTCGAACGCACTGACGCCGTTCGCCGGCTCGAATGAAAACTCGGGAATGCCGACGGCGTCGGCCGCGAGTTCCTTCAGCGGCATCAGCCGCGCCTGCCCAGCTTGAAGTTGTCCCAGGTCACGATGTGGTCGGGCACAACGACCACCCAGCGACGGTTACGCCCGCCGGCGCTCGCGCCGTTCGGCGGCGGATTCTCTACCGCGGCAGCCCCATGCCCGCCGTTGTATTTCCGACCCATCTGCACCCGCGCTTGCTGCAGGTACGGATCCGCCGCTTCGGCGGCCGCGTCTTCGAGAACGGTTGCGCGACCCTGCAGCATGACCGCCTGCAACTCGGGGAACTTCTCGTTGCGATCGACCAGCACCGTGCAGATCGGATCGCGCCGCAGGTTGACCACTTTCTGACCGCGCCCGTAGAAGTAAACCCGCCCGCCGGCCCATCCGAACCACATCGGCGTCAGGTTGATGCGGTTGCGCGGGCCGACCGAGGCGATCCGCATGTTCCACAAACCCGTCATCATCTCGTCGATCTGTTTCGCGTCGAGCGCAAGTTCGCGCGGTAGTGCCATGGCTCAAGCGCTCCGCAGTTCGGCGATCATCGCCTTACGCTGTTCGCGATCGACGAATTCGAACGACGCCGAGCTGCGGTCGACGAACGCGCCATAACGGCGCTTCATTTCCGGAACGATCGTGTGCGGCTCACCGACCACCGCGAACGCCTCGAGTATGTCGTCGGTGATGAGTCCACCCATCTCCTTCCAACGGCCCTGCTTCGACATGGTGTTGAGCTCCGTCTGCAGGTCGCCAACACCGATCGACTCGAGCACGCCGCGATAGGCCGGCGTGGAGCCGTAGAACGCGATCCGTTCCTTGTTCGCCTGCTTCGCTTTGTTGAATTCCTCTTCGTTGCGGCCCGAGACGACGAAGTTCGAATAGGAAATCTCGAAGTCTTCGCGCCGCCGCCCTGCTTTCGACAGGCCTCGTTCGATCGCCGGCAGCGTCACCTCGTTGATGAACGACAGCGTGCTGAACGGATGGATGATCATGCCGTCGGCCACTTCGCCGGCGACTTCCGTCATGTGCGGTCCGACTGCTGCGAGGATGACTCTCGGCGCGCCGTATTGCTTGTTCTCGGGCGTGAACGCCGGCGTCATCAGCGTGTGGTTGTAGAACTTGCCGACGAATTCGAGCTTGGTACCGCCGTACCAGTTCGCCCAGATCGCACGCATCGCGAGCACCAGCTCGCGCATCTTCGCGGCCGGTGCGCCCCACGGCATGCTGAAACGCTTCGTAATGTGCGGCTTGATCTGCGAGCCGAGTCCGATCGTGAGGCGCCCCTTAGAGTAGGCGTTCAGATCGTGACCGATGTTCGCCAGCAGCATCGGGCTGCGTGCGAAGGCGACCGCGATCGAAGTGATCAACTCGATCTTCGACGTGTGCTCCGCGGCCAACAGAAGCGGAAAGAACGGATCGTGGTTGGTTTCGGCGGTGTGCAGGCCATCGAAGCCCGTTGCTTCGGCCTCTTTGGCCGAAGCGGGTACACGCTCGAGCTGGTGCCCGAGCCCGGCATCTACTTTCATCCTGCCCCCGGCTAGCTCGTCAGTTCTTTGATGATCTTCTGGCGATCTTCTTTGTCGATGCTCGCGTAAGCTGCCGACGTCCGATCGATCACGTCGCCGTAGCGCGACTTGATCTGTCCGGCAATCGTCGATGGCGCGCCAATCACCGCAAATTCCTTGAGAATGTCGTCGGTGATCAGGTGGCCCATCTCTTCCCAACGACCCTGCTTCGACATGCTGTTCAGATCGCTTTGCAGATTGCCGACGCCAATCGAATCGAGCACCGGTTTGTAAGCCGGCGTCGATCCGTAGAAAGCGATCTGACGTTTCGTCGCCACTTTTGCGGCTTCGATCGACTTGTCGTCTTTACCCGTAACGACGAACACCGGATAGCTGATTTCGAAGTCCTTACGCGACTTGCCGGCCCGTTCAAAGCCTTTTTCGAGCGCCGGTAACGTCGTTTCGCGCAGGTACTTTTCGGTCGTGAACGCGTGAACGATCACGCCGTCTGCAACCTCGCCCGCCACTTCGGTCATCAACGGACCCACGGCCGCGAGAAACACTTTTGGCGGACCGTATTCGTTGTTCGTCGGCGTGAAAAACGGCGTCATCAACGTGTGGGTGTAGAAGCGTCCGGCAAATTCCAGTGGTTTGCCTTCGTGCCACGTTGCCCAGATCGCGCGCATTGCAAGGATGAACTCGCGCATCCGCGCCGCGGGCGCCGACCATGGCATGCTGAACCGCTTCGTGATGTGCGGGCGAATCTGCGAACCGATACCGAGCACGAAGCGCCCCTTAGAGACGGCGTTCAGATCGTGACCGATGTTCGCAAGCACCATCGGCGTGCGCGCGAACGCGACCGCAATCCCGGTCATCAATTCGACGCGCTGCGTGTTCATCGCCGCGACCAGCAACGGAAAAAACGGATCGTGAGAGGTTTCAGCGGTCATGAGTCCGCTGTAGCCCATCTCTTCGAGCGCCTTGGCTTCGGCACCGACCTTGTCGAGTTCCCAGCCCACTCCCCCATCTACTTTCATCGACGTACTCCGGATAAACGATGCGAGGAGGGATTGTACGGCGCCTTAGCGTCCAAATGGCAACTAGCCGACCTGATCCGGCGCGTGCAGGAACAGACCCGGATGCGGACCTTCCCCGTCGCGAAAGTGGTCACAAGACACTACGCCGTTCGAAAACGACAGCCGGTACACGAGTTCGTTCGGTTGCCGGACGCGATCCGCGTGCGACGGGGCGAGCCCCAGAAAGTGGGTCAACAGCACGCGGCCGCTGATCCCGTGCGAAACGACGGCCAGCCTTCGCACCGGCCATTCGTGCAGTCGCGCCGCGAGCGGCGCGATCCGCAGCAGCATGTCCGGCAGGTTCTCTCCCGCGGGCGGCCTGTGATGAAAAGGATCGCGCGACCGCGCCGCCCATTCGTCGGGATAACGGTCGGCGATTTCGTCGATCGTGAGCCCTTCCCACTCGCCGCAATGCCGCTCGACGAGCCGCTCGTCGTAGGTCACCGGGATCCCGCACCCTTCGAGAATGAGGTCCGCGGTTTCGCGCGTGCGGCCCAGCGGCGACACGATCATGTGGCTCACCCTCTCGCGCGCGAGCAGCTGACCATGCATGCGCGCGTGCGCGCGACCTTCGGGGGTGAGTCGCGAATCCAGGCGTCCTTGCATCCGGCGCTGCCGATTCCACTCGGTCTCGCCGTGACGAACGAGATACAACACATCCATTCCGGTCTCCTGCAAACCGCGGCGATGATAACGGACCCGGCGCTTGATTCGGCGGCCCGGTACCCCCATACAATGACATCGCGGCAACGGCACCGAACCGGGGTTCCGCGGGTCTAACGATCAGTCAAGGAGTGAGATTCGATCCAATGCGTATTCTGCTGTTTCTAGGCACCAACATCGCGGTCCTCGTGCTCGCCAGCATTACGTTCCGCGTGCTCGGACTCGAACAGTTCATGTACCAGCAGGGCGTCGGCATCAACCTGACCGGCATGCTGATCTTCGCCGCGGTGTTCGGCATGGGCGGTTCGTTCTTCTCGCTGCTGATATCGAAGTGGATGGCGAAGCGATCGACCGGCGCACAGGTCATCGACCAACCGCGCAATCAGTCGGAACGTTGGCTCGTCGACACCGTCAAGGACCTCGCCCAGAAAGCCGGCATCGGAATGCCGGAAGTGGCCGTGTTCGCATCGCCGCAGCCGAACGCGTTCGCGACCGGTGCGTCGAAGAACAACGCACTCGTGGCCGTGAGCTCCGGGCTGCTCGACAACATGCGCCCCGAAGAAGTGCGTGCCGTGCTCGGACACGAGATCGGCCACGTCGCCAACGGCGACATGGTCACGCTGACGCTGATTCAAGGCGTTGTGAACACGTTCGTGATCTTCTTCGCGCGCATCATCGGCACCGTGGTCGATCGTGCCGTGTTCCGCAGCGAGAACGGCAACGGCATCGGTTTCTTCGTCGTCACCATGATCGCGCAAGTGGTACTCGGTATCGGCGCCAGCATGATCGTCATGTGGTTCTCGCGACACCGCGAATTCCGCGCGGACGCTGCGGGTGCACAACTGGCGGGACGCGACAACATGATCGGCGCCCTCGAGCGGCTGAAGATCGCCACAAAGATGCCGGAAACGATGCCGGAAACGCTGGTGGCGTTCGGGATTTCGAGCGGCATGCGTCAGGGCTTGTCGGCGCTCTTTGCCTCGCACCCGCCGCTCGACACGCGTATCGCCGCGCTGCGCGCCACCGCGTAAAGCGTCACCGCGTAAAGCGCCTCCGCGTAAAGCGCCTCCGCGTAAAGCGCCTCCGCTAAATCTGTTTGCTGCGCAATCTGAGCGCGTTGCCGATCACCGAGATCGACGACGCGCTCATCGCAGCCGCCGCGAGCATCGGTGACAGCAACAGGCCCCAGACGGGATACAAGACGCCGGCCGCCACCGGCACGCCCACGCCGTTGTAGACGAACGCGAAGAACAGATTCTGTCTGATGTTCGTCAGCGTCGCGCGCGACAGCCGGTGCGCGCGCACGATCCCTTTGAGGTCGCCTTTCACCAGCGTCACTGCTGCAGTCGCCATCGCAACGTCGGTACCGGTGCCCATCGCAATGCCGACATCGGCGGCCGCGAGCGCCGGGGCATCGTTGATGCCGTCGCCGGCCATCGCCACGACGAGTCCTGCCGCTTTCAGTTCCCGAATGCGTTCCAGCTTGCGCTGCGGCGATGCATCGGCGACCACCTCGGCGATGCCGAGCTTCTCTGCGACGGCGTGGGCGGTACGTTCACTGTCGCCGGTGAGCATCACCAGGCGAATCCCCGCGGCGCGCAGCGACGACACCGCTTCTGCCGAGGTCGCCTTGATCGGGTCGGCCACCGCGACGAGACCGGCGAAATTGCCGTCGATCGCGCAGTACATGGCCGTCGCGCCGTCCGCCTGGAACCGCGCTGCATCCACGTTCGTCACGTCCACGCTCAGCGCCTTCATCAGGCGGTCGTTTCCGAATGCGACAGATCGGTGTCCGACTTTGCCGGTAACGCCCTGGCCGGTTACCGACGCGAAGTTGTCTACCGGCCCGGCGGCAATTCCGCGCGCTTGTGCGGCATCGACGATCGCCCTCGCCAACGGATGTTCGCTGGCGCGCTCGAGGTCGGCGACGCAGCGCAGCACCTCGTTCTCCGCGTAGCCGTCCGTTGCAACGATTGCCGACAGCCGGGGACGCCCTTCGGTCAAAGTGCCCGTCTTGTCAATCAGCAGCACATTTACGTCGCGCAGTCGTTCGATGGCTTCGGCATTGCGAAACAGGATCCCCATGCGCGCACCACGCCCGGTAGCCACCATGATGGACATCGGCGTGGCGAGCCCCAACGCACACGGACACGCGATGATCAATACGGCGACGGCCGCGAGCAGCGCGTGCGCGAGACGCGGATCCGGCCCGACCGTTGCCCACACGACGAACGTCAGCATCGCAACGACAATTACGACCGGAACGAATACGGCAGCAACGCGATCGGCCAGTCGCTGCACCGGTGCGCGGCTGCGTTGAGCTTCTGCCACCAACGCGACGATTCGCGCCAGCAACGTCTCGCTGCCGATTTTCTCGGCCACCATCATCAGCGCGCCGGTGCCGTTGATCGTTGCAGCGGCCACCGCGTCGCCAGCCGCTTTTTCGACTGGAATCGGTTCGCCGCTCAACATCGATTCGTCCACCGAACTCGTGCCGTCGAGCACGCGTCCATCCACAGGAATCTTCTCCCCGGGCCGTACCAGCAGGCGATCGCCGACGCGAACCCCATCGAGCGCCACGGACTCGTGCGAGCCATCGCCGCGTACGCGCGTTGCAACCACCGGCGCCAGCGCCAGCAGTTCGCGTATCGCCGCGCCGGTTTGCGATCGCGCCCGTAACTCGAGCACCTGCCCGAGCAGGATCAACGTCACGATCACCGACGCCGCTTCGAAGTATACCGGCACTGCGCCATCGTGACCGCGAAACGCGGCCGGAAACAGCTGCGGCGCAAACGACGCGATCAGGCTGTAGCCATATGCAACGCCAACGCCAAGGCCGATCAGCGTGAACATGTTCAGCGACCGGTTCGCAACCGAGCGGGCCGCACGAATGAAGAACGGTCGCGCGGCCCACAGACAAACCGGAGTCGCAAATGCGAGTTCCAGCCACGCTCGCTTTCCGGCTCCCAACAGATGGCTCAAGGGGCGATCGCCGATCATGTCGCCCATCGAGAGAACCAACACCGGAACCGTCAGTGCCAGTGCCCACCAGAACCGCCTCGACATGTCGTCGAGCTCAGGATTCGATGCGCCGTCGGTAA
>DATJGR010000054.1:0-16939 GCA_035494855.1 Pseudomonadales bacterium
TCGGATTCCTGCAGCCGACCCGCGCCGTAGTAGGCCGCGCCGAGCGCCCAGAGCACGTACGGATTGAGCGGATCGCGCGCGAGCGCCGTCTGAAGTTGTCGCTCCGCCTCGTCCCAACGACCGAGCGCGATCGACAGCAGCGAAGCGATCTGCAGACCGGCGGTCGGGTCGATGGCGCGAGCGCGTTGCCCTTCGGCCTCCGCGGCAGCCCAATCCCGGTCCACCGACATCAGAATGGATTGCAGAAGGGCATGCGCTTCTGCCAGTTCCGGACTCAGCTGCAGCGCGTGCTGTGTCGCCTGGCGCGCCCGCTCGTAGCCTTCGTTCGGGTCCAGGAGGCCGTTTTCCGTTTTCAGCAGAATGGTATTGGCCCAAAGGAGCCACGCCATGCCGTAGTTCGGGTCGAGTTTGATGGCCTGATCGGAGTATTCGTATGCCGCGTCGAGTGCGGCGCTGGTGTTCTGCATCAGTGCATTGTCCGCCCGAAGATACAGCTGATAGGCATCGAGGTTCTGCGTGCCGCCCCGCTGTCGTCGCAACTCTCCACCCATCAGCTTGATCTGCAGCGCCTGAACGACCGCGTTGGCAATGTCGTCCTGCACCTGAAACAGGTCTTTCATCTCGCGATCGTAAGTGTCCGACCACAGGTGATAACCGTTGTCGGCGCGAACGAGCTGAGCGGTTACCCGCAGGTGATCGCCCACCCGCCGGATGCTGCCTTCGAGAACGTGCGCCACGCCGAGTTCGCGCGCGATCTCCGGGATCTTCGTCGATTTGCCTTTGAAGTAGAACGAAGAGGTTCGTGCCGGAACGAGCAGGTCGGGTGCTTTGGCCAGCAGGTTCAGGATCTCCTCCGCCATGCCGTCGGCGAGATATTCCTGGTCCTTCTTCTCGCTCATGTCGATGAACGGAAGCACCGCAATGGATTTCTCCAGGATCGTGGCGGCGGGCGCCGATGCGGCGACCGGTGACTCCGTCACGACGGATCTGGATGGCCAGAATCTGTCGATGCCGACATAGGCGAGTGCGACCAACACGATCGCTGCTCCGCCGAGCCATACCCACTTCGCAGGTTTTACGACAGTTGCGCCCGCCGTGCGCTCACCCGCCCTGCGGTCATGGGAAGAGGTCGTCAGTTGCGGCCTCGCAGACGGATCGATTCGACCTCTGATCGCGACCGCGAGCTTCCCCGCTGCAGCGGCCGGCCCGCCGGCGTCGAGCCCGATCCAATGCGACTCGCTGAGGAAATACTCGAACGCAGCACTGAGCGGTGAGGTATCGATGCGAATCGCCATGATCGTGTGTTGCTTGCTGGAGGCGCGCTCGAGTTCCTTTCCCACGTGAGGAGAGTTGATCGCGTGGCGAGAGAGGACGAGCACCAGAACCCTGGACCCGTTGATGGCATGCACGATCGCTTCGGCGTAATGCGATCCCGGACTGACGTCTCGCGGTGCGATCCAACAGCGAAGTCCCTGCCGCTCCAGTGCCTCTACGAGCGCGTTGGCAATCGCCGCGTCGTTCGACGCATAGCTGACGAAGACCAGGTGGTCCACGTTACTCTGGCTGTGAGAGTCCTGGGTCATTCGGTAAATTCGTAGCGCGAGCCGGGAACGTGCGACGACTTAGCATCAGGCAAAGGGCACCAAAACGCGAATGCTGGACCGATACCAATGAAAGTCACCGTTCGCCCGCTGACGCCCGATCGCTGGCGCGATCTCGAAGCGATCTTCAATGCGAAGGGATGCTCGATCGCACGCGGCTGCTGGTGCATGTTCTATCGTCGCAGCGGCGAATCGGACGTACCCACCGGCATGACGCGCGCCGAGGCGAATCGTGCTGCACTCAAGCAACTGGTCGACGCCGGTAAGCCGCCGGGTCTGATCGGCTATCGCGGCAAGACTCCGGTCGGTTGGGTATCGCTCGGCCCGCGCGAGGACTACGCAAAGTTGAAGCGATCGCAGGTGATGAAGGCGGTGGACGAGCAGCCCGTGTGGTCGATCATCTGCTTCGTGGTACCGGCGCAGTATCGCGGCGAGGGCGTTGCGCGCGAACTGCTGCGCGGTGCGATGGCGTATGCGAAGAAGTGCGGCGCGCGATTGCTCGAAGCGTATCCGGTGGACAAGAACGAGCGCGGTCGCGACGATTCGATGTGGTTCGGTTCGAAATCGATGTACGACGCGGCCGGATTCGAAGAGGTGGCGCGTCGCAGACCGCACCGACCGGTGGTGAGACGACCGGCCCGATGAAACAACGAGCAGGTGGAGCAGCAGGTATGTCCCTCGATTACGAAGCGGTTCTCGGCGCGGTGAAGCGGCTCGTCAACGCAGGACCGCTCGCGTCGCTGCCGAAGAAGCGCGGCGATCAGACCGTGTTGCTGGCGCTCGCATGCGCGCGGTTCGACCCGGCCCGCGTCTATCGCGAAGACGAAGTGAACGAGACGCTGCAGGCGTGGCTCGCGCGCTTCACGTCGCCGATCACGATGGATCACGTCTCGTTTCGTCGCCAGTTGGTGGACGAGTATTTTCTGCTGCGCGACGCGGCCGGTGCCGCGTATCGCGTAAACGGCCCGAAGCTCGATCGGGAGATCGTCGTGGCGGCCCGCGCAATCGATCCCGGCACGGTGATGGCGGCCGTGCGTCAGGAACGCGAAGAACGCAAACGGGCGCGCGCCGGATGAGGCAGCGAGCCGGCCGCGCACGATGACGATTCTCGTGTGTCCATTGTCCCGCGTGGCCGAGGTGGTTGCGGCGCGTGCACCAGAGCGCGTGATCAGTGTGCTCGATCCCGATTTCGAATTCCCCGATCTCGGCCGTGCCTTTCACGGGCGGCATCTGCAGTTGCGCTTTCACGACATTCACGTGTCTGCGCCTGGCCAGACATTGCCGAACCACGATCACGCGCGCGCACTGATCGCGTTCCTCGACGGATGGACGCGCACCGGACCGATGCTCGTGCATTGCCGCGCCGGTATCGGACGCTCGACCGCAGTCGCGTTCATCGCCGCGTGTCTGCACAATCCTTACACGAGCGAACGCGTGATTGCGCGCGTGCTGCGGCAGGCGTCGTCGAATGCGCGCCCCAACGAGACATTGGTGGGGCTCGCGGACGCCGTCTTGCAACGCGACGGCCGCATGTCTCGCGCGATCGCAGAAACGGGTCACGGATTGCCGTGGATCGAAGTCCACGAGAACGAGCCGTTCGAAATGCCGTCGCAATTTCTGCGCGAGGGCGCCTAGTGGCAACGCTGTTCCTCACCTGCGGTTTGCCGGGCTCCGGCAAGACGACGCTCGCGAAGCAGATCGAGGAAGAGCGTCCGGCGCTTCGTCTCACCGCGGACGAGTGGTTGTTCGAACTGTTCGGCCCGGAACCCGAGTCGCCGGAGGTGATGAAGGGCGCGCCGAGCGAGCGACGAACTGCGGTGGAAGCGCTGCAGTGGCAGGTTGCGGCCGCCGCGCTGCGACGCGGAGTGGACGTGGTGATCGACTGGGGCGTCTGGAGTCGCGCGGAACGCGACGATTATCGGGCGCGCGCAAAAGCGCTTGGTGCGCCAACGGTGGTGTGTTTTGTCGACGTCACGCGCGAAGAGCAGTGGCGGCGCCTGTCGGCGCGCAACGCGGCGCTGCCGCCGGGCACGTTTCCGATCGAAGAACGCTATCTCGACCTGTGGGCGTCGTGGTTCGAACGTCCCACCGAAGACGAATTGCACAACGATGACGACGATCGACTGAGGTAAGTGGATGAAACGGTGCTTCGCGGGTGTGTTGGTGATGACGAGTGCGGCTTCGTTCGCGGCGGATGAACCGTCCGGGACGAGCGCGCGCTACGTAAAAAAGATCGCGCTGCCCGGGAGCCAGACGGCGATCGTCGCGGAAGGCGATTTCGAGGCACGCTCGATCGGCAGTTACACCGTACGGCTCTATGCGCCGGGCACTCAACCGGACGACACGTCCATTTACGAGTCCGGCGTTCTGCTGGATCGCAACGGCACGATCGAAGACGTGCGTCTCGCCGACATCGACGGCGACAAGCGCGACGAGATCATCGTGATCGTTCGGTCGGCCGGAACGGGAGGCTATCTGTCGGCGCAGGCGCTGTCGTTCGCCAACGGTCGCATGGAGGCGCGAACGAAAGTCTCGGATCTTCCCGCCGATGCAGATCCGGTTGCGGCGCTAGACAAGACTCATCGCAGCGACAAGGTGATGGGCAAGGGCGAGTACCACCATCCGAACGCCGGCGCGCGCGGAGGTTAGCGAGCGGGTTTCAGTGACGGTGATGCATATCCGGATAGTGTGGATGAGAATGGGTGAGCGGTTCGTGCCGATGCACGTGCGTATGAGGCTCCTTTCCGTCCCACGGAAGATCGTGCGTGTGCTGATGATGTGCGTCGTGAACGTGACTATGGCTGTGTTCCATCGCTTCGTGGACGTGCATGTGTTCGTGATGTTCCGTGAGGTGTAGCCAGACGCCGATTCCCATCAGCGTGCCGGCGACGATCACCTGCAGCGTCAGCGGATCACCGAGCAGCAGCGCCAAGACGGCGCCGAAGAACGGCGCGACCGAGAAGTAGGCGCCCGTGCGCGCCGTTCCCAGATTGCGCAGCGCGACGACGAACAGTGCGAGGCTCACGCCATACGCGAAGAAGCCAACGAGCATTGCGCCCCCCGTTTCGGCGAGGGGCGGCATGCCGGCTCCGAGCTTGATCGCCAAGCCGAGATTGACCACCCCGGCCGCCAGCCCTTTGATCGATGCAATCCAGGTTGCATCGGAGAGCGAGACCTTGCGGGTGAGGTTGTTGTCGATCCCCCACGCGAGGCACGCGCCGAGAACGGCGAGCGTCGGCCATATACCGGTGAGACGCGCTTCGCCGGTCCAACTCAGCGATACGGCACCGAGTACGATGAGCGCCATTCCCAGCGCAATGCGCTTATCGAAGTTCTCCTTGAATGCGAACCAGGCGAGCAGCGCCGTGAATACGCCTTCCGCATTCAGCAACAATGAAGCACCCGATGCCGCCATCCCGCTGAGCCCAAACATCAACAGCACCGGTCCGATGATGCCGCCCGAGGCGATGGCACCGGCAAACCAGAGCAGTTCCTGGCGCGGAAGACGCGCACGCGGTGCCTTTATCGCGAGCCGATAGACTGTGAGGCCGAGACCGGAGCCGAGGTAGAGCAGGCCTGCAAGCAACCACGGACTGATGCTCGACAGCAGCAGCTTCGCGAGCGGCGTGCCGGCGCCGAACAGGAACGCCGCAGCGAGCGCAGCGGACACACCTGGCTGTCGAGTGCCTTCCTTCCAATTCATCGTCGACTCGCTCCGCGTCGTTGATCGATGTCGTAGCGGTCACTCGAGGTCGGCGAACACCGGCGCGTGATCGGATGCGATGAAGCCTTCCACCTTCTTGCGGTAGTCGCGGTCGATCTCCACTTCCTTCACGCGTTGGGCAATCGGCGCCGTAGCCAGCACCAGGTCGATGCGCAGGCCCTGCCCTTTGTGGAAAGCACCGGCGCGGTAATCCCACCACGAGAACGCCTGTTTATCGGGATGGCGATGGCGGAACAGATCGACCAGGCCAAGATCGAGCAGTGCAGCGAATCGGTCGCGCTCCGCTTTGGTATGAAAGATCAGGTCGTCGGTGTCGCCGGTTATCCAGCTGTCGAGCGCCATCGGCACCACGTTGAAGTCGCCGCACAGAACGGCCGGTGCGTTGCGATCCTGCGTCGCCCAGTAGCGCAGCAGCGAATCGAACCACGCGAGCTTCTTCGGGAAGTCGTCGTGTCCGAGTTCCTTGCCGTTCGGGCAGTAGACGGTGGTGAACTGCAGCTCGTCGATCTGCACCCGCAACAGCCGCGAGCCGAACTCGTCTTCGCCCGGTAGTCCGCGCTCGAGCACTTCCGCGGGACGCAGGCTCAGCACGGCAACGCCGTTCCAGGCTTTCTGTCCGTACGTCGTCGCGTGATAGCCGAGATCCGAGAAGAACTCGGTCGGGAATTCGTCGTCGGTGATCTTCAGTTCCTGAAGGCCGACCACGTCGGGCTTGCGCGCCTGCAACCACAGACGCAGATACTCAAGACGGGCACGCAGTCCGTTGATGTTCCAGGTCGCCACTCGCATGCGCGAGAGTGTGCGATCATCGGTGCGGGCGGAGCAAGCATCAGATACGGAGAGTCAGCAATTCATGGAGAATCAGGAATGAAATTCGAAGGCGGTTGCTACTGCAAAGCGGTGCGCTATCAAGCGGAAGGCGAGCCGATGTTCAAAGGTCAGTGTCATTGCCGCGAGTGTCAGTACCTCACCGGCGGTCATCCGAACGTGATCATGGCGATGCCGGAAAGTGGCTTCAAATACATCAAAGGCGCACCGAAGGCGTTCAAGCGCAAGGATCTGCCGAATGCGGTAACGCGCGAATTCTGCGGCGAATGCGGCACGCACCTGACCACGCGCACGGCCGGGCTGCCCGGCGCCGCGCTGATCAAAGTCGGAACGTTCGACGATCCGTCGCTGTTCGGCACGCCGCAGATGGCGATCTTCACCGTCGACAAGCAGGCGTTCCATCACGTGCCCACGGGGATTCCGTCGTTCGAACGCGTGCCTGGCTGACGGCTGCGTAGAGGCGATCGTGCTCGAACTGAGGCCCACGTGTGAACACTGCAACACGGCGCTGCCGCCGGAATCCGCCGAAGCGCGCATCTGCTCTTTCGAGTGCACGTTCTGCGCGACGTGCGTCGACGAAGTGCTTGGCAACGTCTGCCCGAATTGCGGTGGCGGGTTCGAACGCCGGCCCGTCAGACCATCTCAGAACCTGAAGGACGAGAACTGCCTCGGAAAATATCCGGCGGCGACCAAAGTCCGACACAGACCTGTGGATGCAGCCGCGCACACGAGGTTCGCGGCATCGATCAAACCGATTCCGCCGGTGCGACGATGAGCAAACCCGACCTGCTCGAAGCGGTGAAAATCCAGGCGCGCGCGGTCATTCCGATCGTGAAGGCGCTGGAGCAGGAAATCGGCAAAGAGCGCGCGCTCGGCATCGTGGGCAGCGCAATCGCCAACGACTATGCGAAGTGGCAGGCGCGGCGCATTCAGGCGCGCAACCTGCACCCGCGAAGCAGCGGCGCGCCGAGCCTGTTTCCGGTGGAGTCGGAAGTGGTCGAAGACACCGAGACGGCGTTCGGCGTGAACATGACGAAGTGCCTGTTCGCGGAGTACTTCCGCTCCATCGGTGAACCCGAAATCGGAGCCTTGCTGACGTGCGGAGTCGATTTCGCGAACGAGGCTTCGTTGCGCCCGGACTGGAAGTTCGAACGCACGCAGACGCTGATGAAAGGCGCGCCCTTCTGCGACTTCAGATGGCGGCTGAAGAATCCGCCGGGCTGAGCCGCGCGTTCAGTCGTCGATCGCCTGATACGCCGACGTCCAGAAATCGACGAACACCTTTGGCGGGCTCGGCGAATCCATCATCCGTTGCGTCATCAGGATGCCGATCAGTTCTTCGGCTGGATCGGTGTAGCCGGACGTGCCGAGCCCGCCGTCCCAACCGAAGCGTCCGGGTGCGAACAGATTGGTGCGCCGGGTGACGACCGACAGCCCGAAGCCCCAACCGGCGCTGTCGCCGAAGAACAGGCTTGCATCGGCCTTCTGCTGCGGCGTCAGCTGGTCGGTGGTCATCAGTTCCACCGACGGACGTGCCAGAATCCGCTCGCGTCCATAGCGCCCTTTGCCCAGCAACATCTGGCTGAACGCGAGATAGTCGTCCACGGTTGAGATCAGTCCGCCGCCCCCCGACGGAAACGGCGGCGGTTTCGACCAACGGCTGCTCGCAGGATCGTCGTGCAATTTCAGTTTGCCGGTGGCGGGATTGGCGGCGTACGACGGCGGCAGTCGGTCGAGCTTTTCCCGCGGCACGTGAAACGCGGTGTCCTTCATGCCGAGCGGCGCGAAGATGCGCTCCTGCAGAAATGCCGGGAACGGCTGGTCGGCCGCGCGTGCGATCAGCACCCCGAGGACGTCGGACCCGGTGTGATACGCCCACCCCTCGCCGGGCTGATGAAGTAGCGGCAGCGAACCGAGCTTCTTCATCCATTCGTCCGGTGCCATCTGCGACGGGTCGGGTCCCGGCAGCATTCCGGCATCCCCGATGGCTTTCTGGATCGGGTATCTGCCTGGGGGCGCGAGCACGAATCCCATGCCGAAGCGGAACGTCAGCAGATCGCGCGTGGTGATCGGGCGCTGCGCCGGAACGGTTTCGTCGATCGGCGCATCGATCCGCGCCAGCACGCGCCGGTTGGCAAGTTCGGGCAGGAAAAGGTCGACGGGATCGTCGAGGCGCAGTCTGCCTTCTTCGATCAGTATCATCGTCGCGACCGCGGTGATCGGCTTCGACATCGATGCAATGCGGAACAGCGTGTCGCGCTGCATCGGCTTCGATCCGTCCACGGCGTGATGGCCGATGGCATCGACGTGAACTTCGCCGCGGCGGCACACCAGCGTGACGAGGCCGGGCAGGTCCCCGCGCGCAACGTGACCGTTCATGGTGTCATGCATGCGGGCGAGGCGGGACGGCGAGAGTGCTGCGGTGGTCATGACTGATGAGGTCGTGGGATGACGGTCGGTCGAGTATGCATGCGACGGTAAGTGACGTGAATCCCCGTACGACGCGTCGTAACGTCGCGACCTTCACCGCCGTGGCGTGGAGCGTCGGCTGGATTGCGGCGGCGCTGCAGTCGCGCATCGTCGATCCGTCTGCGCAGCAGCTCGGATTGCTGCTGTGGCTGGTGACGCCGCTCGCGACGGTGCTGCTGTTGCGCGGTTTCGCCGGCGACGGCTGGAAAGACTTCGGACTGGCGCCTGCGTTTCGCACCAACGCACCCGGATGGAGCGCGGCCGTGCTGGTGCACCCGCTCTGCGCGGCGCTTGTGGTCGCGATCGGCGTGCTGCTGGGTTGGACGGCAGTCGCAGGTTCCGCGCCCGATCTGCCATGGGTATTCGCGTATGGACTGGCGCCGTCGTTCGTCAAGAACGTCTTCGAAGAACTTGCGTGGCGTGGCTACCTGACGCCGAAAGTGCGCTCGCTCGGCGCGAACGACCTCGTCGGACATGCTGTCGTCGGTCTGATCTGGGCCGGCTGGCACGTGCCGTATTTTCTGTACCTCGTCGATCCGGCGGCGCTGCATGCCGCGACGAATCTCACGCTGACCGCGTTCGTCGCGATGGCGATTCCGAGCCTGGTGGCGGTGTCGATCGTCTACGGCGAACTGCGATTGCTGACGAACTCGGTATGGCCGGCTGTGGTCGCGCACGCGATCGGCAATGCGCTGATCGACGTGTTGATCGTGAACGGCTTCGTGCAGGTGGCATCGGGCCGCGAGTTGCTGGCGTCGCCCGGTTATCAGGGCGTGTTGAGCATTGTGGTCTTCCTCGTCGCCGGCGTGGCGCTGCATCGCGTCCGGATCCGTCGCGAGCTAGGCTGACGCATGGCCGACGAATTTCCGATACCTGCCAGTCTCGCGAAGACGTGCAGCGAGCGGCCCGAGTGGGGGGCATGGCTCGAGCGTGTGCCGGTGACGTTGCGCGAACTTCGGACGCGCTGGTCGCTCACGTTCGGTGAGCCGTTCAAGACCGGCATCTGCTCCTGGGTTGCGCCTGCGGTGACGGCGGATGGCGCGGCAGCGGTGTTCAAACTCGGCTTGCCGCACATGGAGGCGGAGCATGAGATCCCGGGACTGCGCTTCTGGAACGGCAATCCGACGGCGCGGTTGATCGACGCCGACGACGCGCTCAATGCGATGCTGCTCGAGCGCTGCGTGCCGGGCACGTTGCTGCGCACGCGACCGGAACCGGAACAGGACGTGGTGATCGCGAAGCTTCTCACTCGCATGTGGCGCCGCCCGACCGCGCCGCACCCCTTCAGAGGGTTGTCGGTGATGGCGCGGCATTGGATCGATGAGTCGATTAAGGACTCGGCGCGATGGCCCGACGAGGGACTGACGCGCGAAGGGTTGCGCGTGATGGAGGAAATGGCGCGCGCGCGACCGGACGACGTACTGCTGGCCACAGACCTGCATGCCGGCAACGTACTGGCGGCGGAGCGCGAACCGTGGCTCGCGATCGATCCGAAGCCGTTCATCGGCGACCCGGCGTATGACGCTACGCAGCATCTGTTCAACTGCAAAGACCGGCTGAACGCGGACCCGGTGGTGCTGATTGCGCGCTTCGCCGATCTGCTCGGCGTCGATCGCGAACGCGTGCGAATGTGGGTGTTCGCGCGTCTCGCCGCAGAGCCGCGCGACTGGAGTCTCGAGTGGAACAGGTCATTCGCGACGGCGCGCTTGCTCGCGCCATGAAGATCCCGCCGTCCATTGCCTTGCTCGTCGGTGATCTGCCGATGCGCGGCGAATCCATCGGCCGCTCGAACGCGTGCGTGTGGCGGATCGGAACGCAGTTCTATCTCAAAGTGGGTGGCGCCACGAGCGAGGTTGCCGACGAGGCGGACCGGTTGCGGTGGTTGGCGGGCCGCGTCCCGGTACCGCAGGTGATCGTCTACGAACGCGTCGACTCCGAGTGTTATCTGTTGACGCAAGCCCTGGAGGGCGTTGCCGCGCACGCGGTCACGCAGCGACTCGAGGCCGTGCGCGCGCTCGCCGAGGGCCTGCGGTTGCTGCATGGTCTCGACGTGCGAACGTGTCCATTCGATGCGCGGCTCGCGGTTACGATGGCGAAGGCGCGTGCGAACGCGCTGGCCGGTCGTGTCGACGAATCGGATTTCGACGACGCTCGCCTCGGCCGTACAGCGCGCGACCTGCTCGGCGAACTCGAGGCAACGCGCCCGGAGATCGAAGACCTGGTCGTGACGCACGGCGATTACTGTCTGCCGAACGTGATCCTGCGTGGCGGCGCGGTCGCCGGTTTCATCGATGTGGGCCGTGCCGGCGTTGCCGACCGACATCAGGATTTTGCGTGCGCGGCGCGCAGCATTGCGTATAACTACGGCGACGCCTTCGTCGCGCCGTTCTTCGACGCGTACGGTGTGGCCCCCGATCCCGCGCGGATCGAGTTCTATCAACTGCTGGACGAGTTCTTCTGATGGCGAATCTGGAAGCACGCACGTTCAAGCTGCGCAACGAAAGCGCGTTGGTAATTCGTTCCGCGCTGCCAGACGATGCCGCCGCGATGCTCGAGTATCTGGAGTGCGTCAGCGGCGAATCCGATTTCCTGACGTTCGGTCCCGGCGAGTTCGAAATGACCGAAGCGCAGGAAGCAGCGCACCTGGCGACTGTGCGCGAGGCGCCGGACCACCTGCACATTGTGGTGACGGATGGTGCGGTCATCGTCGCGTGCCTCACGTTCGGTACCGGTCGGAGGCAACGCGTGCGGCATCACGGCGAGCTGGCGATTTCGGTGCGGCGGTCGCACTGGGGCCGGGGCATCGGCGCGCTGCTGATGGATACGCTGATCGACTGGGCGCGCGCCGTCGGGTCGATCCGAAAAATTGCACTGCGCGTTCGAACCGACAACGCACGGGGCATTGCGCTGTATCGCGAGAAAGGCTTCGTGGTGGAGGGAACGCTGCGACGCGAGATCTGCGTCGACGGCGAGTACTTCGATCTGCTCTACATGGGGCTGCTGCTGTGAGACAAACATGCTGTACATGATCGTCGAGTACTTCAACGCGGGCGCGGCGCCGGACATCTATCGCCGCGCGCGCGACAAAGGGCGCCAGTTGCCGGAGGGGCTCGAGTACGTCGACAGCTGGGTTGACCTCGACTACGACCGCTGTTTCCAGTTGATGCGCACCGACGATCGCGCCCTGATCGATCGCTGGATCGACAAGTGGCGCGACCTCGCCCGCTTCGAAGTGATTCCAGTGCGCACGTCGGCCGAAGCCGCGCGCAACATCGCCGACGCGCTGTGAGCGAACTGACCGAATACTCCGCGTCTGCGCTCGCGCGCGCGATCAGGACGAAAGAGGTGTCGTCACAGGAAGTGGTTGCGGCGCACCTGCAACGCATAGAGGCGGTGAATCCGCACCTCAATGCAGTCGTTCAGCTTTCGAAGACGGCGATGGATGAGGCGTGCGCGGCCGACGCTGCGCTTGCGCGCGGCACCGCACCCGGCGTATTGCACGGCGTGCCGTTCACGGTGAAAGACTGGATCGAAACGAACGGGCTCGTGTGTGCGGCGAATCGCGAAGAGCGCCGCGACTACGTGCCCCGGCGCGATGCGACCGTCGTGGCGCGGATGCGCGCCGCCGGCGCAATCGTGCTCGGCAAAACCAAACCGCAGGCGGGCGCCGACATCCATCCGGCGCCGAAGAATCCATACGACGCGTCGCGGTCGCCGGGCGGCAGCAGCAGCGGCGAAGCAGTGATCGTTGCCGCCTGCGGGTCGCCGCTCGGCCTCGCGAGCGACTCCGGCGGCAGCATCCGTTGGCCGGCACACTGCTGCGGCGTCGCCGGATTGAAGCCGAGCAGCGGCTTGGTGCCGAACACCGGCCACGTTCCACCGATCAGCGCGCTTGCGGATCCGCGCACCGTGATCGGTCCGATCGCGCGATGCGTCGATGATCTCGCGCTGACGTTGCCGATCATCGCCGGCGTCGACGGCTATGACGCCGGCGTGGTGCCGATGCCACTCGGCGATCTTTCGCGCGTGGATCTCGCGTCGTTGCGGGTGACGTACTTCGATACCTTCGATCGCGCGGTGCCCAGCGACGCGATGGTGCGCGCGGTAGGAACAGCGGCGGCCGCACTCGCCAACGCCGGCGCAAAGGTGCGTGCGGCGACGCCACCGCGCATCGACGAAGCGCTCGCGATCACGCGCGCCTATTGGGCGCGCCCGGATTCGATGTCGTGGAAAACGTGGCGGCCCTGGGGCGCGAGCAGGCTCTCTGCCGACGACGTCGAACGCTCGCTGTTCGAATGGGACCGGCTGCGTCGGGCTTTCCTCGGCTTCATGAACGACGTCGACGTGATCGTGTGCCCCGCGGCAGGCGACGCAGCGCCGCGTGCGGGCGAGTCGAGCGACGCCGATTTCATCTACACCCTGCCGTTCAGTCTCACCGGCTATCCGTGTGTGGTGGTGCGCGCCGGCACGTCGGCGGACGGTTTACCGCTCGGCGTGCAGATCGTGGCGCGCCAGTGGAGCGACCACGTCGCACTGGCGGCAGCCCGTGTGATCGAACAGGCGTCGGGAGGTTGGAAGCGCGCGCCGTCGTAGCGCCCCGCGAAGCGAGCGGTAGCAGATCGATCTGAATGAACGCGGGATGCGGTCTGTAATTAAGAATTGACTTATATAAGGATCGGCTGCAGCATGCGTCCATGCGTGAATTTGCTGCTTTAGCCGATCCGACCCGCCGCCGCATCGTCGAACTGCTCAGCGCCGGCGAGCGTTCCGCCGGTGAGATCGTCGACGAGTTCGACGTCAGCGCGCCGGCGATTTCCCAACACCTGAAGGCGTTGCGCGACGCCGGGCTGGTGCAGGTGCGGACCGATGCGCAGCGCCGCATCTATGCGCTCGACAAAGTGGGTCTCGAGAACATCGACGCGTGGTTGAAAGACATACGCAGATTCTGGGGCGGCAGGCTCGACGCGCTCGAGCACGAATTGCGCAAACCGCCCCCGCCGGGGGCACGTAAGCGGAATGGAGCGGGCAGGAGGAAACGATGAACGAATACGGGCAGGTCATCGACAAAGGCACGGTGCGTTTCGAGCGGCTGTTGCCGGGACCGGTGGATCGGGTGTGGCAATACCTCACCGATTCGCAGTTGCGCGGTACGTGGCTCGCGACCGGCGCGATGGAACCGCGCGCCGGCGGCGCGGTCACGCTGCGTTTTCACCACCAGGACCTCACTGACCACGACGAGCCGACGCCGGCCAAGTACGAGGCGATGGAGAACGGCCACACGATGGTCGGGCGCATCACGCGCTGGGATCCACCGCGCCACCTCGCATATACGTGGGAAGCCGATTCGGAAGTGGCGTTCGACCTCGAGCCGAAAGGTGAGGACGTGCTGCTGACCCTGACGCACCGGCACTTGCGCATGCGCAACGACATGATCAGCGTGTCGAGCGGGTGGCATTCGCACCTCGGTGTGCTGACCGACCGATTGAGGGGTGAGCCGCCGGCGCCGTTCTGGCCGCGGGTGGAACGGTACGAACAGGAGTATCCGCAGCGCATTGGAGAGGAGTCGTGAGCACGCAACAGATCCACATCGTTACGCAGATCGCGTCGACATCCGAGGCGGTCTGGAATGCGCTGACCGACCCCGACATGACGCAGGAGTACTGGGGCGGCACGCGCATCGAGTCCGACTGGAAAGTGGGCTCGAAAGTGTTGTACCTGATCGACGGCAAGGTCACCGACGAAAACGTCGCGCTGTTGGTGGATCCGCCGCACAAGCTGAGTTACACGTTCCGGCCGGTCTTCGGCGAGTTCGCAAAGGAAACCGCGTCGCGCGTCACGTTCACGATCGAGCAGAACGGCGGCGTCGTCGCGCTCGACATGCTGCACGACGATTTTCCGCCGAACAGCATTGTGTTTCCCGCGTGCAGCAAGGGGTGGCCGTCCATTCTGAGCGGGCTGAAGACGTTGCTCGAAACGCGCAAGCCCGCCATGCAGACGGGCATGCTGATCCGCAAGCCGCCGGCCGAGGTGTTTCGGGCGTTCGTCGATCCGGCGCTGACGACGCAGTTCTGGTTCACGAAGAGCAGCGGTAAGCTCGAAGCCGGAAAGCACGTGCGGTGGGAGTGGGAGATGTACGGCGTCTCGGCGGACGTCTCCGTGAAGGCGGTCGATCGAAACGAACGCATCGTGATGGAGTGGCCCGGGCAGGGCGGCCGGACGACAGTCACCTGGACATTCACTCCCTACGAGCGCGACGCCACGTTCGTGGGGATCACCGAGACCGGGTTTGTGGGAAACAGTCATGAGCTGGTTCAGCAGATCGCCAACTCGACGCAGGGATTTTCGCTGGTGCTCGCCGGAGCGAAAGCGTTGCTCGAACACGACATTCGGCTGAATCTGGTGCCCGACCGCTATCCGAAGGGGCTCGAGGAACATTAGCGCCGCCAGACACTTCATCGTCATCTTCGGTCCGCCGGCGGTCGGCAAGATGGCGGTCGGCCGCGAAATCGAAGCGGCCACCGGCTTGCCGCTGTTCCACAATCACGTGGCGATCGAACCGGTGCTGCCGTTCTTCACGTTCGGCACGGAGCAATTCATGCGTCTGGTCGACGGATTCCGCAACCGCATGTTCGAGGAGGTCGCGCAAAGCGATCTGCCCGGCATGATCTTCACGTTCGTGTGGGATCTGAACAGCCAGGCCGACACGGACTTTCTCGAACGCGCCTGTGCCGTGTTCGCCCAACAGGGTCACACGGTTGCGTTCGTGGAACTGAGCGCCACGGTGGAGCAGCGCCTCATCCGCAATCGCGGTACGGATCGGCTCAGCGAGAAGCCGTCGAAACGCGACGTGGAACGTTCCGAACAGTACCTGCTGATCAACTCGACGAAGTACCGGCTGAACACCGACGGATCGATTCCGCTGCCGTTCCGGCACATACGCATCGACAGCACGGAACTCTCGGCAAAGGAAACCGCGCAACGCGCGATCGCCGAACTCGGGCTTGCGACAAGCGTGGAGTAGCAATGCAGTACGGCGTCGTCGTCTCAGTCGGTTCGAGTGCGGGCCATACGTTCTCGAAATCGACCGGAACGGAAATCACGCTGCTCGAAGGGCTCGGTGTGCGAGGCGATGCGCATTGCGGTGTGACCGTGAAGCACCGTTCACGCGTGGCGCGCGATCCGACGCAGCCGAATCTGCGGCAGGTGCACCTGATGCACGCGGAGTTGTTCGACGAACTGGCCGCGCAGGGTTTCGACGTACTTGCCGGACAGATGGGCGAGAACATCACTACACGCGGCGTCCCGCTGCTCGCGTTGCCGGAGGGTACGTCGCTGCACATTGGCGACGCAGCGGTGGTGCGGCTCACCGGGTTGCGTAATCCCTGCACGCAGCTCGACAAGTTCAGGCGCGGACTGATGTCGGCGGTGCTGGATCACGGCGCGAATGGACAACTGATCCGCAAAGCCGGCGTCATGGGCGTGGTCGTCGCCGGCGGCGTGGTGCGGTCGGGCGATGCGATCCGTGTCGAGTTGCCGGCGGGAGCGCATCGCGCGCTGGAGCCGGTATGACGCAGCACATCGGCATCGTCGCGTGTTCGGCGGAGGGTGCGGCGCTTTGCTATCGCACGATCTGCGCCGAAGGCGCGCGCAAGTCGGGCTCCCGCGCGCATCCGGAAGTCTCGCTGCACTCGTTCTCGTTCGCCGACTACGTGGATTGTCTCGACCGCGGCGACATGAACGGCATCGGCGACCTGATGCTGTCATCGGCCGCGAAGCTCGCAGCAATCGGCGCCGATTTTCTGATCTGCCCCGACAACACCGTCCATGCGGCATTCGATTACGTGGCGGCGCGCTCGCCGAAGCCGTGGTTGCACATCGACGAGGTGGTGGCGGAAGAGGCCGCCGAACGCGGTTTCGAGCGGCTCGGGCTCACCGGCACGCGCTGGCTGGTGGATAGTGACGTTTATCCGCAGATGTTGAGCCGGCGTCGGCTCGAATGCGTTCGACCGAGCGCCGCCGAACGCGCCGAAATACATCGCATCATCATGGACGAGCTCGTGTTCGGCGTGTTCGAAGCCGAAGGGATCGCGTATTTCCAGCAGGTGTTCTCGCGCATGAAGCGCGACGGCTGCGATGCGGTCGTTCTCGGTTGTACCGAAATCCCGTTGATCATGAGCGACGCGAATTCGCCGCTGCCGACGCTCGACTCGACACGCTTGCTCGCCGCGGCGGCGGTGCGTCGCGCGGTAGCCGGGGGTAGCGATGCCTATTGACGTTGCGCCGATGTGGGACTTCAAACATCCCGAGGTCAGCGAGC
>DATJGR010000055.1:0-2344 GCA_035494855.1 Pseudomonadales bacterium
GTGCTCGACGACTGTTTCTCGAGCGTCGACACCGAAACGGAAGAGCACATTCTCTCGGAACTGAAGCGCCTGCGTCGCGGCCAGACCACGCTGTTGATCTCGCACCGCGTGTCGACCGCGCGTCACTCCGATCGCATCGTCGTGCTCGAAGACGGCCGCATCGTCGAGGAAGGCACGCACGCCGACCTGCTGGCGCGCGGCGGCGTTTACGCGGAACTCGAACGCATCCAGCGCGAAGGCGCCGATGCGTCCGACTACGCGACGTCGGAAGAGCACGCATGAGCGAGGCCCCCAATTGAGCGAACTCGCACTCGGTATGGCGCGCCCCGACCCGCCGCGGCGCGACCACGCGATGTTCGACGCCGAGCTGTCCGGGCAGGCGCTCAATCTGAAGCTGCTGCGGCGCCTGCTGCATTGGATCCGCCCGTATCACGCCACGGTCGCGCTGAGTTCGGTGCTGATCCTCGTCTCGTCCGCGCTGCAGGTGATGCTACCGGTGGTGATCAGCGTGGTCGTCGTCGATCACGTGATCATGGGATCGACGCAGCACGTGACGCCCGACATGGGCATGATCGACGTGACGGAGTGGCTCCAGCGCGTGCTTGGACTTTCGCCGCTCGCCGCTGCGTGCGCGTTGTTCGCGGCGTTGCAGCTCGGCTGGGCGATCACCGGCCACTACCATCGGCTCACGCTGATCCGCTCTGTGATCAACGGTCTGCGCGATTTACGGCTCGACCTGTTCCGCCATCTCGAAACGCGCCCGTCGTCGTTCTACGACCGCGTCGCGGTCGGCCGCATCATGACGCGCGTCACCAACGACGTCGAAGCGCTTTACGAACTGTTGCGCGGCATCGGCACGCTGATCGGCGAATTCGTGCCGTTCTTCGTGGCGCTCGTGATCATGCTCGCGGTCGACGTGAAGCTGACGGTGATCATGCTGCTGGTGATGCCGATCATGGGCGGCGTCACGTACACGTTTCAGCGCATCACCCGACAGTTGTTCCGGCTCGTCCGCCAGTCGGTCTCGGCACTGAACCAGAATCTGCAGGAGAACCTTGCCGGACTACAGGTGGTTCAGCTGTCGCAGCGCCAGGAGTACAACGAGGAGCGTTACGGCGCGATCAACGCGCGTAATCGCGACGTCGAGATGCGCTCGATGCGCATCGAAACCCTCTATGGGGCGTTCACCGACAGCGTGTCGTCGATCGCCCTCGCGCTGGTGGTCTGGTACGGCGCCGGCGCGGTGCTGCAGGAACACGTCTCGCTCGGCGGCGTGATTCTGTTTACGCGCTTCATCGACATGCTGTTCCATCCGATCGTCGTGCTCGGCGAACAGACGAACATCCTGTTCCGCGCGATGGCGAGCGGCGAACGCATCTTCCAGGCGCTCGACTGGGACGAGAAGATCCACGAACCGGCTACGCCAACACCGTTGCCGCCGCGGCTGCGCGGCGAAGTCGAGTTCCGTCACGTCGATTTCGGTTACGACCCGAACACGAAGGTTTTGCGCGACGTTTCGTTCGACATCCGTCCGGGCGAGAAGCTCGCGATCGTCGGACCCACGGGCTCGGGCAAGAGCACCCTCATCCGCCTGTTGGGACGCTTCTACGATTTTGCCGATGGGCAGATCTTCCTCGACGGCATCGATCTGAATCACATTCACACACGCGATCTGCGCCGCCGGGTCGGCGTGGTGCTGCAGGACTTCCACATCTTCTCCGGCACGATCTACGACAACATCGCGCTCGGCGATCCGGCGATCTCGCGCGAGCGCGCGATGGGCGCGGCGCGCACCGTCAATGCCGACGAGTTCATCCGTTCGCTGCCCGACGGCTACGACACCGTGTTGTCCGAACGCGGTCAGAACCTGTCGCAAGGGCAGCGCCAGCTGCTCGCATTCGCGCGGGTGCTCGCGGCCGATCCGGAAATCCTGGTGCTCGACGAAGCCACCGCCAGCATCGACACCGAAACCGAACTGCTGATTCAGGACGCGCTGCGCAAGCTCACGACAGGCCGCACGTCGATCCTCATCGCGCATCGTCTGCAGACGATCCAGGAAGCCGACCGCGTGCTGGTGCTGCACCACGGTCGTGTCGAAGAACTCGGCACGCACGAAGAACTGCTCGCGCGCCGCGGCCTCTACTACACGCTGCACACACTGCAGTTCCAGGCCGTCACCGACGCCGAGATCGATGAAGTGATTCAGCACGAAGCAGATAGTCGGTAGCGGTTGTGCTTCGGTTTCCGGCGGAGGTGGAGGTGTGCTGCGGCAGGACACGCTCGAGCCATCCCTTGCATGTTGTGGATTGTCTAATATCGAGTCGCCCAGAAGGGTGATGCGTGA
>DATJGR010000056.1:0-27507 GCA_035494855.1 Pseudomonadales bacterium
GTGTTGGGACAACGGCACTGCAACGATCATGTTGATGGGCTCGGTGTGCACGCGTGCGTGCCGCTTCTGTTCGGTCGACACCGGCAATCCGAACGGCTGGCTCGATCCCGACGAACCGACCCACGCCGCCGAAGCGGTGCGTCTGATGAATCTGCGCTACATCGTGCTGACGTCGGTGGACCGCGACGATCTGCCCGATGGCGGCGCCGCGCACTACGCGGCGTGCGTGCGCGCGATCAAGTCGGTGAATCCGACCACCGCAGCCGAAGCGTTGACGCCGGACTTCAACGGCGATCGCTCCGCCATCGAAGTCGTCGTCGATTCCGGCCTGCAGGTGTTCGCGCAGAACATCGAGACGGTCGAACGGCTCACCCATCCGGTGCGCGATCCGCGCGCGGGTTACCAACGCACGCTCGATGTACTGCAGCACGCGAAGCGTCATCGCAATGACGTGCTGACGAAGTCGAGCCTGATGCTCGGTCTCGGCGAAACCGACGCAGAAATCTGCAAGACGATGGACGACCTGCGCGCACACGACGTCGACATCCTGACGCTCGGGCAATACCTGCGGCCAACGCTGAACCATCTCGCTGTTGCTCGCTGGGTGCACCCCGACGAGTTCGCCCGCTATCGCGAGTGGGGACTCGAACGCGGCTTCACCGAAGTCGCATCGGGGCCGTTGGTTCGTTCGAGTTATCGCGCCGATCGCATCCTCGAGAAGAACAACCTCGGGCTCACGCCAACGCATCCCTCAACCATTCCGATCAAGACGCTGTGACCATGACCCGTTTCGCCGACTCCGCGTTGTGCTTCGCCGACGCATCGAATCCGACACAGTTGCACATCGTCCGCGCGGCCGACTACGGGGCGTGGGTCGCAGAGCAATCCGAGCGCGTGCGTCAATGGCTCGCCTCCACGCACCATCGCGGCGACGTCGGGACGATCGCATGGCTGCCGGCCGATGGATCGACCAACGCGGTACTCGCAGTGGTCGCCAACGATGCGCTCTACTCAGCCGGCGATCTGCCATTTCGCTTGCCGCCCGGCGACTATCGTGCAGCGACGCTGTCCGAATCCGCGGCCGATCTCACGGTGCTCGGCTGGGGGTTGGGTGCGTATCGCTATACGCGATACAAGGCGGCAGATCGCGCGCCGGCGAGGCTGGTCGTTCCGCAATCGTGCAACGCCGAGCTGTTGCGCGGTCAACTCGAAGCGACCGCGCTGGTGCGGGATCTGATCAACACACCCGCCTCCGACATGCTGCCGGAACAACTCGCCGATGCAGCGACGACGCTCGCGAAGGAGTTCGGTGCGCGCTGCAACGTCATCGTCGGCGACGATCTGCTCGCGAACAACTTCCCGGTGATTCACGCGGTCGGGCGCGCCAGCGCAAACGCGCCGCGCCTGATCGATCTGAACTGGGGCAACGACACCGACCCGCGGGTCACGCTGATCGGCAAAGGCGTCTGCTTCGATTCCGGCGGCCTCGACATCAAGCCGTCCACCGGCATGCGGCTGATGAAGAAAGACATGGGCGGCGCTGCACACGTGCTCGGCATCGCGCGATTGGTGATGTCGCAGAGGCTGCCGGTACGCCTGCGCGTGCTCGTGCCTGCGGTCGAGAACGCGATCTCCGGCAACGCGTTCCGTCCCGGCGACGTCGTGCGTTCGCGCAAAGGCACGACGATCGAAATCGACAACACCGACGCTGAGGGGCGCCTGGTGCTGTGCGACGCACTCGCGCTCGCGTGTGAAAGCGACCCCGGCATCATCATCGACTTCGCGACGCTCACCGGCGCTGCGCGCACTGCCCTCGGCACCGATCTGCCGGCGCTGTTCAGCAACGACGATGCGCTCGCCGACGGCATCGTCGGCGCCGGCAGGCGCGTGGGCGATCCGGTCTGGCGGATGCCGCTGCACCAGCCGTATCGAAGGATGCTCGACAGCAAGGTGGCCGACATCGCGAACAGTTCCAGCTCGCCTTACGCAGGCGCCATTACCGCGGCATTGTTCCTCGAGGGCTTCGTCACCGCCGGCACGCCGTGGGCGCATTTCGATCTGATGGCGTGGAATCTGTCGACCAGCGCGGGTCGTCCGGAGGGCGGCGAAGCGATGGCATTGCGCGCGGTGTATGCTCACCTCGCCGACCGGTTCGGCCGCTAGTCGCTCAGGAGCAGACGATGTTCATCGCGATGAATCGCTTCAGGATTGCATTGGGTCACGAAGGCGACTTCGAGGCGGTGTGGCGCAATCGAGAGAGTTTCCTCGACGGCGTGCCCGGCTTCGAAACGTTCCATCTGCTGAAAGGCCCGACCACCGATACACACACGCTCTACGCGTCGCACTCCGTGTGGCAGTCTCGCGCGGCTTTCCTCGCTTGGACCCAATCTGACGCCTTCAGAAAGGCACACGGCCAGGCGAATCCGCGTAAGGGCACTTACCTCGGTCACCCGGAACTCGAAACGTTCGAGTCGGTTCTGTAACGCGATGTCGGCACCGTTGTTCAAGCGCCTCGAACGCGCGCCGTCGGGCGATTCGGTCGGTCTCAGGGAAGTGCTCGATGCGCTGCAGTTCACCGACGACGGTCTGATCCCGGCCATCGCGCAGCGGCACGACACCGGCGAAGTGGTGATGGTCGGCTACATGAATCGCGCCACGCTGGAAGAAACGCTGGATACCGGTCGCATCTGCTACTACTCGCGCAGCCGCAAGCGCGTGTGGCGCAAAGGCGAAGAGTCCGGAAACATCCAGGTGCTGCGCGAGCTGCGCATCGACTGCGACGGCGACGCGTTGCTGCTGATCGTCGAGCAGACCGGGCCGGCCTGCCACACCGGGCAACGCCGCTGCTTCTATCTGAAGGTCGACGGCGATCGCGTTACGGTGACCGACACGCCGGAGCGTAACCCCGAACAGATGTACCGGTCGGCGGAGTGAACCTATAATGCCGCGCATGTTCACGCAGCCCCCAGCCAGCCCCACCCCGCCGCGACGCTGTTGTTGTTGCTGATTCCGTTCGGCTCCACGAAGCGTCCGCGTCGCGCACTCACTGGGAAGCTCCCCGCATGAACATCACGCTCAAGCTCACGCTGCACAACACGCTCACCGGGCGGAAAGAACCGTTCGAGCCGCTCGATCCGAACTGCGTGACGATGTACGTCTGCGGTCCGACGGTCTACAACCTGGTGCACATCGGCAACGGTCGTCCCGCGGTGGTATTCGACGTGTTGTACCGACTGCTGTCGGCGGTTTATCCGAAAGTACGATACGCCCGCAACATCACCGACATCGACGACAAGATCAACAAAGCGGCGCTGGAAGCCGGTGAGTCCATCGCCGACTTCGCCGAGCACTTCACGATTGCGTACAACGAGGATGTTCAGGCGCTCGGCAACCTGCTGCCGACGGTCGAGCCGCGTGCAACGCACCACATCCACGAAATCGTCGCGATGATCGAGCGCCTGATCGAGCGCGGCCACGCCTATGCGGCGGAGGGCCACGTGCTGTTCAACGTGCCTTCGGACCCGGCCTACGGAATGCTGTCGCACCGGTCGCTGGAAGACATGCTCGACGGCGCGCGCGTGGAAGTGGCGCCGTACAAACGCGATCCGAAGGACTTCGTGCTGTGGAAACCGTCCACGCCCGAGTTGCCCGGTTGGGACAGCCCGTGGGGCCGTGGCCGCCCCGGCTGGCACATCGAATGCTCGGCGATGATCCGCAAACACCTCGGCAACACCATCGACATTCACGGCGGCGGCTCCGATCTCACGTTTCCGCACCACGAAAACGAGCTCGCGCAGGGGCGCTGCGTGGACGATGGCGAAACCTACGTCCGTTACTGGCTGCACAACGGCATGCTGACGCTGGGCGACGAAAAGATGTCGAAGTCGGTCGGCAACATCATCACGTTGCGCGATCTGCTGGCGCGCCACGGCGGCGAAGTGCTGCGTTACGCATTGTTGTCGGGTAACTACCGCTCGCCGCTGGCGTGGTCAGACGATCTGCTGAAACAGGCGCAAGCCAGTCTCGATCGCATGTATCAGGCGCTGCTCGACGTGCCGCCCGGCAACGCCACGACCCCGGACCAGTTCCGCCACGCGCCGGTAGAAGCGTTTCCCGCGCCCGTGATCGAAGCGCTCGCCGACGACCTGAATACCACCGAAGCGCTCGCCGCCATGCACGGCATAGTCAGCGACATGCATCGCGCCAACGACCCCACTCGAGCGCGCGTGTTGCGCGACCAGTTGGTCGCCGGCGCATGGTTACTCGGCCTGCTGACCGAAACACCCGAAGCTCACTTCAAGGCGGGTACCAGCGTCGACGCCGCGCACATCGAAGAGCGCATCGCCGCGCGCAATGCGGCGCGCGCGGCGCGGGACTTCAGGCAGGCCGACGAGATTCGCGACGAGTTGCTCGCGCAAGGCATCGAACTGGAAGACACGCGCGACGGCACGCGGTGGCGGACGCGGAGCTGACTTCAGTCTTCGTAGTTGAGCAGGCTGCCAATGCTGCGGAATCCCAACTTCGCGTAAACAGAACGTGCCTGCTCATTGGCGGCGTTGAGCCAGCCGATATTGCGGCCGCTGTCGAACAGACCGCGCAGCAACTCGCTCACGAGCGTCGCCGCCGCGCCGCGCCGTCGAAACTCCGGCAACGTCACGATCGACGTGATTTCGCCCAGGCCATCGTCCTGCGCGATCCACCGTCCTACCACCGCGGGGCGTGCGTCGATCGTACCGATTGCGCACGTTTCGTTTGCGGAACTCAGCATTTCGCGCAGCCGCGCCACCGCTTTGTCGGCCACGGGACGAGAGCCGTCCGCCGGACGTTCGTCGGCGATGTGCAAGTACGCGGCCAGCTCCGAATCGCTGCCGCCGGCGCCCAGCAGCCGCACGCTCACGCCGGGTGCGACGACCGGAGTGAACTCGCTCCTCGTGCAGGCCATCAGCGGTTCGCGCGCCTGCAAGTGCAGTCCCGATCGCTGAAGTGCCGGAGCGAGACCCGGCCAGAGTTCTTCGACGAACTCGACACGCAGCTTGCGCATACGCGAACCGAACAGCGTGCGCAACGCCTCGACCTCCGCGCCGAATTCGGCCGGCTCGGTCGGCGCAACGGGCATCGCATAGTTCGCCTGCGGATTGTCGGTGTACGCGGTGAACCACGCGCGGAACGCCCCGCAGTTGAGCGATTCGAGGCCGGTGCCGGTCGGCATAGGCGCCAGGCTGATGCTCTGCTCCAGTCTTCGGGCGAGATCGAGCGACGATTCTGCGTCAGGCACCGCGCCTCCACTTCGTATGGATCGGATAAGTATTCGGTTGGCGTGGGTGCACCCACGTCGTATGCAATGCGCGATCGATGCGCAGTTCGAACAGCACCTCGTCGTCGCGCACGTTGTGTTTCGCTTTCGCGGCGACCACACGTCGCACTGCAGGGTCGTTCACTTCGGATGCGGAACCCGCGCAGAAGAACTCGTCGTCGTTCTGCTCAGGCGGAAACGAGTGCAGCGCGTAGCGTCCGTCGCGCACCAGGTCGTACCGCTTCGGCGACGCGCCGGTGATGAAAACGTACAAGCGCCCTTCGTCGATCAACGGACAACACGGATGCAGCCGGGGCCCGCCGTCCTTCCGCGTCGTCGCGATGAACGCGAGACCGATTCCGAATTGATGCAGCAACTGCGTTCCTGCCTCGGCGATCGTACCCGCCTCTGCTGCAAAGGCGTTCCAACTCAGATCGTTCGTCATGATGGTTCTCCCGCGCGAGAAGCGTCACTGTCACTCTCGCGGCGCGTGAGCGCAACTCACCGGGCACCTTCACATCCTTCATTGTCAGCGCAAGCACACTGCTGGTTATACTGCCGCCGCGTTCAGGTGCCGGAGCGCACCGATCACGCGATCGGAGGCGTTCCGGATAATCGGGAAATCGGTGCGCGCCGCCATTCAGGCGCAATTCCGATGCTGCCCCCGCAACGGTAAGTCTGCGACGAAGGTCGAAACCACTGTCGGCAACGACGGGAAGGCGATCTTCACGCGATCTGCTCACGCAGAACGCCGCGACGAGCCCGGAGACCGGCCCGAACGGGGCGCTAACGTCACCGACGTTCGCGGAATCGACAGTGTCGCTCGGGGCGTAGCGGCAGATCGAGGGTTTCGTCATGTCCATTTCGTTTCGCCTGTGGACGATCGTCGTCGCAGGTCTTCTGTTCCTTGTCGACCACGCGCGCGCCCAAGACGCGCCGCCAACCGCGCCGGAAGAAATCACCGTGCTCGCCACGCGCACGGCAACGCCGGTCGACATAGCGCCCGCACCGGTCGAGATCATCGAACAGACCGTCATCGATGCGCGGCAGTCCGGCGTGCCAGCGGACCTGTTGAGGGGCGCTCCCGGTTTCGCGGTGAGCCAGTCCGGCGGCATCGGCAGCGTCACCGAGGTGCGCTTCCGCGGCGCGGAGGCAAATCACCTGCTGGTGATGGTCGACGGAGTAGCCATCAACGATCCGGCACTGGGTTCGTCCGTCGATTTCGCGAACCTCGACCTGATCGGCGCGACGCGCATCGAAATTCTGCCCGGGGCGCAAAGCGCGCTGTGGGGCAGCGACGCGCTGACCGGCGTGATGAACTTCGAAACGACGCCGGCGTCCGGAACTTCCAAGCAAAACGTCTGGCTCGAGGGCGGCTCGAACGATACGTCGCGCGAATCTGTTCAGCTCGCGCACCGCAACGACAGCCTGTACTACGCGTTAAATGCGCGTCACAGCGAAACGGCCGGCACCAACATCGCCAAACAGGGCGGTGAAGACGACGGCTATCGCAACACCACCGTGCACCTCAACACCGGCTACACCGGCGAGCGCGGCAGCGTCGCAATGGTCGCCCGTCAGGTCACTGCTCAAAGCGAATACGATCCCACGCCGTTTCCGGATTTTGTTCCGGTAGACGGCAACCTCGAATTGAACGTCCGCCAACGGTTGTTCGGTCTCACCGGCACGCTGGACCCGGCGACGGGCTGGAACCATCGCGTCTCGATCAAACGGTATGAATCGCGCAACGACAACCTCTCCGACGGCGTGCGCGACAGTTCGTCCGACGGCGACAAGGTGCAGGCCGGCTATCAGGGCAACTACGCATTCGATCTCGGTGCCACGCGCAACCTGCTCACATGGGCATACGAGTACGTCACCGAAGGCTTCAATCAGCGTGGTCCAGCGGGTCCGTTCGGCGATCCGAATCAGGACCAGCACATGGACACGAAGAGCGTCATCGGCGAGTACGTGATCGACTGGGATTGGGCCAGCGCCTCGCTCTCCGCACGACACGACGACAACAGCGACTTCGACGATTCGAACGACTATCGCGTCGCGGTGCGCATCCCGATCGTGAACCCCGATACCACGCTGTACGTCAGCGCCGGCACCGGCACGAAAGACCCGACGTTCGTCGAGCGTTTCGGCTTCACGCCGGACACGTTCATCGGTAATCCGGACCTGCGCCCGGAACGATCGCGCAGCGTGTCGGTGACGCTGGCGCAATCGTTCGGCGACGCGGTGCACGTGCGAATCACCGGCTTCCGCGATCGGCTCGAAGACGAGATCAACGGCTTCTTTTTCGACGCCAACGCCGGCGGTTTCACTGCCGTCAACACCAGCGGTGAGAGCCGCCGCGACGGCGGCGAACTGTCGCTGGAAGCGCAGTTGAACGCGGCGGTGCAACTGCAGCTCGACTACACGTATCTCGATGCCACACAACCCGGCAACGGCGAGCACGAGGACGAACTGCGCAGACCCCGCAACAGCGGGCGGATCATCGTCGACTACGAAGCATTGCCGGAACGGCTGTCGTTGCAGGTAGGAGCTGCATTCGTCGGCGAACACGACGACGACGACTTCGGGACGTTTCCCGCGCGGCGGGTCGGCCTCGACGGATACACGCTGCTACACTGCACCGCCCGCTATCGCATCACCGATGCGTTCGAAGTCACCGGCCGCATCGAGAACGCGGCTGACGAACACTATGAGGACGTCTTCGGATACGCGACGCCCGGGCGCAGCGCATATCTCGGAATCAACGTGAGGCTGTGATGAAACCCTTCGAACGCATGATCGGCGAGCTTTGGGACGACAGCATCGTACCGACGCTGTGCCGCTACATCGAAATCCCGAACAAGTCGCCGATGTTCGACGCCGAGTGGCAAACGCACGGCTACATGCGCGACGCGGTGAAGCTGTTGGAGGACTGGTGTCGACACAGCCCGGCGAAAGGGCTCGAACTCGAAGTCGTCGAGTTGTCCGGCCGCACGCCGGTGCTGTTCGGCGAAATCGCGGGAACCTCTCCCGACGCACCCACCGTCCTGCTGTACGGTCACTACGACAAGCAACCCGAATTCACCGGCTGGCACGACGGACTCGGCCCCTGGACGCCGGTGATCCGCGACGGTCGTCTGTTCGGACGCGGCGGTGCCGACGACGGCTATGCAACGTTTGCGAGCCTCGCTGCGATCGCAGCGCTTCAGCACGACAGCGTGCCGCTGCCGCGCTGCGTGCTGCTGATCGAAGGGTGCGAAGAGAGCGGCAGCTTCGACCTGCCCGCTTATCTCGATCACCTGGCACCGCGCATCGGCACGCCATCGCTGGTCGTGTGTCTCGACGCCGAATGCGGCGACTACGACCATCTGTGGCTGTCGTCGTCGTTGCGCGGCCTGCTGATCGGCACGCTGGAAGTGTCCGTATTGACCGAGGGTGTCCATTCCGGCGCGGCGAGCGGCATCGTGCCGTCGAGCTTCCGCATCCTGCGTTCGCTGCTCGATCGAATCGAAGACGCGACATCCGGCCGCATGATCGACGCGCTGCACGTGCCGATCGACGCGCAGACCCGCGCCAACGCGCGCTCGCTGGTGGAGTCGCTCGGTGACGTGATCACGGACCGTTATCCGTGGCAACCGGGCGTGTCGCCAATGGCGCAGGACGCGGTGGAACTCGTGCTGAACAATACCTGGCGTCCCACGCTCAGCGTCACCGGACTATCCGGCGCGCCGCCAGTGACCGCGGCCGGCAACACGTTGCGACCCACCACTTCGGCAAAGCTGTCGATCCGCCTGCCACCGACGCTCGACGCGAAGCGCGCCAGCGATACGGTGAAGACGCTGCTCGAAGCAAACCCGCCCTACGGCGCCCACGTCAGCTTCGACTCCGACGGCGGTCAACCCGGTTGGGCGGCGCCGGAGATCGACGCTCAGCTGGCAAACGCGTTTGCCGATGCGTCCGAGCACTACTTCCGCACGCCGGTGCGGTACATGGGCATGGGCGGTACGATCCCCTTCTTGAAAATGTTGGGCGACCGGTTTCCCAACGCGCAGTTCATGGTGACGGGTGTGTTGGGTCCGCACTCGAACGCGCACGGGCCTAACGAATTCCTCGATATCGAAACCGGCAAACGCGTGACCGCGTGCGTGGCGCACGTGTTGGCGAAGTACGCGGAAGCTTGAAGAGTCTGTTGAAGAACGCCGCGCTTGAGAGTCTGTTTGAGGAACGCCGCTACACGGCTAAGGCTCTGTTGAACAACCCCGCTACGCGGCTAGGCGACCAGCAGGCGGCTGTCGGCGCCGAATTGCGCCTTCAGGAAGTCCATCTGATCGCCGAGGATGCGGCCGCTGTTGATCAGTGCCAGATACTCGGCAAAGTTCGGCACGTACGGCAACGCGAGCAATTCCATGTGCCGCTCGTGCAGCAGACGATCGCCTTTGCGATGGTTGCAGCGCCGGCAGGCGGCCACCACGTTCTCCCAGTCGTCGCTGCCGCCGCGAGAGCGCGGCACCACGTGGTCGCGCGTGAGTTCGCGATCGAGATGTTCATCGCCGCAGTACAGACAGATGTTGCGGTCGCGCCGGAACAGCGCCTGGTTGGTCAGCGGCGGAATGTGCCGCACCGGGGGCACCACCCTGCCCTCGCACGCGATGATGCTGTGAATGTCCATATGGGACTGCGAACCGTCGAAGCGCGATTGGCCGCCGCGGATCTCGAGCACTGCCTCGCCGAGCGTCCAGACCACCAGTTCGCGTGCATACAGACAGACCGCGTCCTGCCAGCTCAACCACTCGACCGGTTGACCGGCCACGTTGAGCCGTAAGATGCGCGGCGCTCGTTCGAAGTCTGCCAATGTCGCGAGCACGAACTACCTCTGCGTTTGACGTTGAGTGGTGGATCCACCACCACGAACCAATCGGGGCGGCTAATCATGAACAAACTATGGAGGCGACGCAAACGCGCCGTTCCAACCACGCGGCTTGCCCGCGTGTCGTGTGCCTGAACGCAGATCGCGGCGCCGTCCAGACGTCAGACGGCCGTCACACGGGCAACACTCGCCAACGAGCGGCCGAAGCCGCCCGTCGGCGTCGTTTCCTCAACCGGCCGCGGCGGATTCGACGTCGTTCTGCAGCACCGGCAGAACCTTCGCGGCAAACAGACGCAGGTTCCGTTCAGCTTCGTCGTACGGCATGCCGGCGTAGCTGAACACCGTGGTGAACGCGTTCGACTGCGTCTTCTCGCAGGTTTGCCGGATGCGGTCGATGCACATCTTCGGCGTGCCCCACACCTGCAGGTCGAGATACATCTCGGTCATCTGGTTGGCGCTGGCGCGCTGGGCTTCGGACATCGCCGCATAGAACTCGTAGCCTTTCGTCTTCGCGAAGTGTTCGCCTCCGAATTCGTAGTGCTTGCGCGCGGTCTCCCAATAGCCGCCGATCCAGCGCACGGCCTTCTCGCGCGCGGTCTTCTCGTCTTCGTCGCAGAAGCACCAGCCTGCGATGATCGGCGCGGGTGCCGGTGCGTTGTTGACCTTCTGATACACGTCGCGATAGGCCGCCAGTTCCTGGTCGACCATCGGCCATGGCTTCTGCGGAATCACCAGAATGCCGATGCCGAGGCGCGCCATGATCTCGACCGATTCGGGCGAAACCGCTGCGGCGTAAGTGCGACCTTTGAACGTCTTCTCCGGCTTCGGGCGAATGTCGGCTCGCGGTTGTTTGTAGTGCTTGCCGTTGAACTCGCAATAACCCTGCTCGAGACCGGCGAGAACCATCTGCGCCGCTTCGACGAAACGTTCGCGCGACTCGTCCATCGGAACGCGGAATCCTTCGAACTCGACCCGGCCGGCGCCGCGCCCCATACCCAGAATCAGCCGCCCTTCCGAGATGTGATCTAGCATCGACACTTCTTCGGCAACGCGCATCGGGTCGTGCCAAGGCAGCACTACGACCATCGAGCCGAGCTTGATGTGCTTCGTGCGGCCGGCCATATACGTCAGGAACTGCATCACGTCGGGACACATGGTGTAGTCCGTGAAATGGTGCTCTACGCCCCAGATCGAATCGAAGCCCAGCGGCTCTGCGAGGTTCGCGAGGCGCAGCTCGTTGCGATACACCTCGCCGTCGCTGATCTGGTTTTCCGGGTTCTGAAAGATCGTTGCCATGCCAACTTGCATTTTTGCTTCCCTCGTCGTGTGTGAACTAAACCGTCTTGAATGTCATTCGGTGAGATTCTTCGGAACGTCCGCCGGCGTCAATGACCACTTCGGTGCACGTTTCTCGACGAAGGACAGAACGCCTTCGCGCGCGTCGGGCTGATTGCCGAACCATGCGAACGCCGGATTCTCGCGTTTCATCATTTCCGGCACGGACAGACCCACGCTGTCCCATAGGAACTTCTTCGTGACCGCAACCGACGCAGGCGCCGCGTTGGCGGCGATGTCGCGCGCCATTTCGAGCGCGGCCGGCAGCACCTCGGCTTGCGGCAACGCGCGGCTCGCGAGCCCCATCGCAGCCGCTTCGGTACCGGTGATGGTCTTGCCGGACAGCAGCAGTTCCGCCGCGCGCGACTGGCCGACCACGCGCGCCAACGTCACGTGCGACGCGAGTTCCGGCAACACGCCGCGGCGCACGAACGCGAACGCGATCTTCGCGTTCTCGGCCACGATGCGGACGTCCGCGAGCATCGGATAGGTGATGCCCACGCCGATCGCGTGTCCGTTCAAGGCCGCGATGACGGGTTTCGATATCTCGTACGGATACAGCGGTTTCAAAGCGGGCGTGCGCGGCTCGGGCCGGTCTCTGCCGCTGAAGGTGCCGCCGCCGCGGCCGAGATCGGCGCCGGCGCAGAACGCGCGATCGCCGGCGCCGGTGATCACCACCGCGCGGATCGCGTTGTCGTCGTTGCAGCGATGCATCGCGTCAGTCAGTTCTTCCGCCATGACCGCGGTCCACGTGTTCATCGCTTCCGGTCGATTCAGCGTGATCTGCGCCACGCCGTCTTTCACGTCGAACAACAGTTGCTGGTAACTCATCGTGACACTCCTGAAATCAACGCTCGTCGATCAGCGGCTGCAGTTTCGCGCGCCGCGCCTGAGCCGCGGCCATGTGCCGCTGCAGTTCGTCCACCGCGCTCTCGTCCGGCTCCCAGCCGGCGCGCGCATCGCGAATGCCGCCGTCCATGAGCACATACGCGCCGCTCATGAATGCACCATCGGCGCCGGCCATGAAGCTGACCAGCCCGGCGATGTCGGAAGGCCGGCCGACGCGGCCGACCGGTGTGCGCGATTCCAGCCGTGTGCGGATCGTGCCGCCCGGATCGCCGGCAAGGCCCTGGGCCAGCGGTGTTTCGATCACGCCCGGCCCGATCGCGTTCACGGTGATGCCGTGCGGGCCGAGGTCCTGCGACCAGCCGCGCACCATGATCCGCACGCCCGCCTTCGTCGCCGAATACGCGAACATCGGACCGCTGGTGTTCTCTGCCGCAAGCGACGAGATGCAGACGATGCGGCCGCCGCTGCCGAGCTTCACCATCTGTTGTGCAGCAGCCTGCACGGTCAGGAACACGCCGGTCAGGTTGATGTCGAGCTGGTCGTTCCAGTCTTTCAGATCCATCTCGAGCACAGATCCCGCTCGGCCGATGCCGGCGTTCGCCACCGCGATGTCGAGACGTCCGAACTCCGCGACGCACTGCGCCGCTGCCGCCTGCATGTGCGCCTTAGAGGCGACGTTGGCTTTCGTGACTACCGCGCGCCGCCCGACCTGCGTCACCAGATTGGCAGTCATTTCCGCGCCGTCGGTGTCGATATCGGCGATGAAGATGTCGGCGCCATCGCGCGCCAGACGCTCCGCGATGCCGCGTCCGATGCCAGACCCCGCGCCCGTTATGAACGCCACCTTGCCCTTCAGATCGCTCATGCCCTTGCTCCACGTGCGTTGAGATTCATCAACCCGGTCTGCGGCGTCACGCGCAGATGGCTCAGCGTTTTATCGGTGTGCCGCATGCGCCACGACAACAGACGGCGGGAGTAGTCCGTCATCCGCACCTGCTCGCGCTCGTCCTGCGACAGGTCCACGAGCTCGCCAGGATCGTTGCGCAGATCGAACAGCAGCGGCGGCAGCTCCGCGAAATGAACGTATTTCGTATCGAGCCCCCGCACCACGTTCAATGCGCACGTTTCGAGCGTGAGACCCAGCGCGTCTTCGAACCCCGAATCGCGGAAGTCGTACTCCCAGTGGACTTCGGTGCGCCAGTCGCCCGGCGTCGCACGGCCGCGTAGAAAACTCTGCAGGCCGCGGCCGTCGCATTGTCGCGGCACGTCGAGATCCAGCCATTCGAGAATCGTCGGCATCACGTCCACGTGCTCGGTGAACGCATCGACCCGCCCCTGCTTCACGCCGTCTGGGTCTCTGACGATCATCGGAATGTGATACGACTGATCGAAGAAACCCGCCTTGCCGTATTGCCAGTGATCGCCCATCTGCTCGCCGTGGTCGGACGTGAAGACGATCAGCGTGTCGTCCCACTGACCCAGCGCCTTGAGGTGCGCGAACAGGCGGCCCATGTTGTCGTCCACTTCGGACATCAGGCCGTAGTAGCTTGCCTGCAGCATGCGATGACGCAGTTCGTCGGTGTGCGATGCGTTGCGCTCCGCATGCAGTTGCGCCGCAAGCCACGGATGCAGTTCGCTCTCGGTTTCGATGTCGGCGCGGCGCACCGCGGCCGGCAGCGAACGCAACGGATAGCGCGTGTTGTACGGTGCCGCCGCGACCCATGGCGGATGCGGCGCGCGCACCGACAGATGCACCGCCCAACCCGGCTCGCTCTGCGAGCCCGGCTCGCTCCTCGAGCCCGGTTCGCCACGCGCGTGCGCGGCGATGTAGTCCATCGCACTCTGCACGAGGAAACGCGTATCGGTGTGATCGGCCGAATACAGCGACGGGCGCGGCACGGCAGGGTCGTTGTGGTCCGCAGCGCGCTGGCCATACGTCGCGCCATGGTCGTTCGGCAGTCGATAGCCGAATTGCGTCAACCATTCGCGCCACGGACCGCAATGCGTCGCCATGTCGACCACAGGCGTGATACCGGGAAGGATGCCCTCGTCGGTGCCGAGCCGCGGATCGTCCGCCGCCATGTAACGCGGGTCAGGCGCGGTGTGCGTGTAACCGAACAGCGCCGGATCGTAGCCGGCGCGACGCAACTCGAGCGCCCAGTTCGTGAAGCGACGGTCGAGCGGCGTGCCGTTCGTTCCGGAACGGTGATTGTGCAGATACATGCCGGTGTGCAAACAGGCGCGGCTCGGCCCGCACGGAACGGCGTTCGCAAAGTGCCGCTCGAACAGCACGCCATCGGCCGCGAGCGCATCCAGATGAGGCGAACGCACCACCGGATGGCCCACGGCGGACAAACAGTCGCCGCGCCATTGGTCGGCCGTTATCAGCAGTACGTTGCGTCTTGTCATCTTCATAAGAATCGATGCGTCATTGAAGCGTCCGCGCGAGATACGCCTTCAGGCGTTGCCATGCATCGAGTGCCGGCGCGGTGTTCGCCTTCGGATCGCGATCGACGTACAACCAGAAGCCGTGGTTCACGTCGTCGTAGATGTGCACGTCGTTCTTGATCCCCGCGCCGCGCAACGCGTCCACGAAGTGCCGCACGTCGTCGGGTTTGATGTTCTGGTCGAGCCCGGCGAACGTGCCGTACACCTCGTGATGAAGGTGCTGGAGTTTTTCGGGGTCGTCGACGAGCTTGCCGTAGAACATCGCCGTACCGTCGTGATTCGCGCCGTCGAGCCCGAAACTCAACGCGACGCCGCCGCCGTAGCACCAACCGATCGCCGCCACTTTTCCGGATACGTCTTTGCGCGCCTTGAGGAACTTCACCGCCGCGTCGAGATTCGCGATGATCTGCTTCGGGTCTGCAAGCGTTTCCTTCACGAGCGCCATGTTTTGTTCGGGACTCGCGCCGGTGCGCCCGGAATACAGATCCGCGGCAAGCGCCACATAACCCTCCGCGGCAAATGCATCGGCGACCTGCCGCACGCGTTCACCGAGTCCGTCCCATTCATGGATGAGAATCACCGCCCCGTGTTTGCCGGTACCGGCCGGAATCGTCAGATAGCCCTGCGTCTTCGGGCTTGCCGGGAAATAGCCGACCGGGGTTCCCGCGGGCTTGCCTCCCTTGCCGAGAATGGCGGCGGGCACTGCGTCGGCGGCCGTCGGCGCATACGGCACCGGTTCGGCGATTGCCATCGACATCATCAACAACGCACAAATCGAGATCACGCCTCGCATTGCCCCTCCCAGTTTCCATTCTCGATTGCTAACAGTTCTATCCGGCCTCATTCGAGTGGAATGAAAAGGCACGTTCTCGCCTCGCCTGCCACGGCCTGGCTCTTGTGACCGCGGCCGGTGGTGTCTTCCGCGAGCAGAATGCTTCCCGGTCCCATTCGGCGGCGCGTGCCGTCGCCCACTTCGAGGTCGACCGAACCGGTCAGGTTCACCACGTACTGGCGCCGCGGTGCGTTGTGGAAATCGAGGTCGTAGTTGCCGTCGACTTCACGGAACAGCACGCCGCGCGCTGCAACCATCTTCGAGATGCGGCCGAACGCGCCGCTCGAATCGAATTCGACGTCGACGTCTTCGAAATGCGATTCGCCGTCGGTGCCGGTATAAACACGAACGATCTGCATGGCAGTGCCCTTCGAACGCCCCCCGTTGGAAGGCGTTACCATACCACCGCGTCTCCCCCTTTCTACAGCCTGAAGCGGCCCCTCACGGCATGACCTCGACACGGCACATCGCGGCGCGCTGGTACGCGTTCGGCTATCTGCGCGAAGTCGTTCTGATCTACCCGGTGTACGCGATCATGATGGGCGCGAACGGCATCGCGCCGCTCGAGCTGTCGGTGCTGTTCATCGTGTGGTCCGGCAGCGCGTTGGTGTTCGAGGTGCCGTCGGGCGTGCTCGCCGACCGCTACTCGCGCAAGCGCCTGCTCGCCGCGTCCGGCCTCGTCAAAGGGAGCGTGTTCGTCGTCTGGTGGTTCGCTCCGAACTTCTGGGGATATCTCAGCGGCTTCATCGTATGGGGCTTCGGGTCGAGCCTCGTCTCCGGTACGTCGGAATCGTTCCTGTTCGACACGCTGAAGCAGCGCGGACAGACCGACGCGTTCGCGCGCATTTACGGGCGCGGCCTGATGGCAAACAGCCTCGGCGTTGCGACTGCGCTCGCCGGCGGTGGGTACGCGGCCCGGGCGGGCTACGCATTGCCGCTCGTCGCATCGGCGCTGATGCCGATGGCGGCGTCGCTGATCGTGGCGCTCACGTTCGTCGAACCGCCGCGCTCAGCGGCGCTTTCGCAGCCCCGCTTCACCGGCACGCTGGCCGCGGGTCTGAAGGAAGTGCGCGGCAATCGCACCATGCTGCGGATCGTCGCGATGTTCGCGACGCTGGTGACGGCATACGGCGTGCTCGACGAATACGTCGGCCCGTTCCTCATCGAAACGCGCGAGTTTTCGCTCGGCGCAATCGGCGTGATTTACGCATCGCTGTATGCGATGCGCACGCTCGGAATGGAAGCCGCTCATCGGCTGCCGCCGCGCTCGTTACGCGCTACCGCCGTGGTGCTCGCGGTGGGCACGTTGGCACTCGCAGCCAGCACGCTCGTGGGCGGCATCGCGATTGCCGTCGCGATCGGCGTCTATTTCGCGCTGAGCGCGGCATCGGAAGTGCTGCTGCAGACGCAACTGCAGCACGAGATCGAGGGCTCCGCCCGGGCCACGGTGACGTCGCTCGCGAAGATGGCGCAACACGCGTGCGAGCCCGCGTACCTGCTCTACATCGGCGCAATCGCGCAGGTCTGGTCGTTCAGCGCGGCGTTCGTCGCAGTGGCGGCGCTTACGTTCGCGCTGGCGATCGTCTTCGCGACGATCGCCCCCGCACAAGGTCGTTAGGGGAAGAACCGGTCAGCGGATCGCACGCGCCTTCTGCGCCGCCGGGCGCGCGGCACACTTGCCGAGCCACGCTTCCACCTTGGGCCACTCCGAGAGGCTGAAGCGTCCGGCCGTCGCCCAGTTCAACACGCATGCAACGTTCAAGTCGGCCACCGTGAAGCGCTTGCCGAGCAGCCATTCGTTTTTCGACAGATGGCCGTTCAGCACGTCGAGCGGTTTGCGGATCTCGTCGAAGTACTTCGTCGCTGCCGCTTCGTCTTTCGTCATGCCCATCATGCCGGTGCGCGCGAACAGCGCGTTCAGCAGCGGTTTTTCGATTTCGGTCATCACCCAGAAGCTCCACTGCGTGGCATGCGCTTCTTCGGCGGGATTCTTCGGCGCCAGGTCGCCGCCGTATTTCTTAGCGAGGTACAGATTGATCGCCATGGACTCCCACACGATCACGCCGTCGTCGTCGATGGCCGGTATGCGGGCGTTCGGATTGATGGCTTTGTACGCATCGGACTTCGCGTCTTTCGCGAAACTGGTGGCGACGTGCTCGTACGGCACGCCGCATTCTTCGACCATCCAGAGCGTTCGCGCGGCGCGGCTCTGCGGAACGCCATAAACCTTCAGTTTGCTCATCTACGGTCTCTGCTGTGGTTGCTGTGCGCGCCGGATCATACAATCGACGCTTCGTCCGGGTAAGCCGCCGCCATGAATCCGATCCTGCGCGACATCATCGATCTGCTCGACGTGGAGCGCATCGAGGAAAATCTCTATCGCGGCCGCAACGCCGCGGAATCGGAACACGTCTTCGGCGGCCAGGTGCTCGCCCAAGCGATCGCAGCGGCGTATCGAACGATCGACGAGCAACGGCAACTGCATTCGATCCATGCCTACTTCCTGCGTCCGGGCGACTGGAACGCGCCGATCCTCTATGAGGTGGACCGCATCCGCGACGGCAAGAGCTTCACCACGCGACGCATCGCCGCGATACAGCACGGCCGCGCGATCTTCAGCATGTCGTCATCGTGGCAACGCGACGAGCCCGGGCTCGAGCATTCGGTGCCGATGCCCGACGTGCCGTCACCCGAATCGCTGCGTTCGGACAAAGAGGCGTACGCGCAGATCGCCAAGATTCGCCCCGAGGTGAAGCGGTTCGCGTACCGCTTCGACGCGATCGACAGCCGCCAGGTCGAGAACATCCTGATGGGCAACAGCAACCAGGTGCATCCGCCGTACAAACACACGTGGCTGAAGACGCGCGACCCGCTGCCGGACAATCCGGAGGTGCACTTGTGCATGCTGGCGTACATGTCCGATCTCGACTTCATGAGCACGTCGATGCTGCCGCACGGCCGCAGCCCAGGAGGCGGCGACCGGAACTTCCAGGGCGCGAGTCTCGACCACGCGGTGTGGTTTCACCGGCCGTTCCGTGCAGACGAGTGGTTGCTGTTCGCGAAGTCGAGCCCGAGCGCGTCAGGCGCGCGCGGTTTCGTGCGAGGTCAGTTCTTCAACGCACGCGGCGAACTCGTTGCGACGGCCGCGCAGGAATGTCTGATCCGGATCCGCGAATGAGTGACGGATGGTGCCAGGCACCGTCCGTCACTCATTTCCTCAAAAGACGGTGCCTGGCACCGTCTTTTGACTTGTGGGCTACGAAGGTGGGTCTGGCTTACAGCGCCTTCATGATCGCTTCGGCGCTCGACACTTCGAACTTGCCCGGCGCTTCCACGTTCAGCTTCTTCACCACGCCGTTGTCCACGATCATCGCGTAGCGCTGCGAGCGCTTGCCGAGACCGAACCCGCTGGCGTCCATCTCGAGACCCACGGCTTTCGTGAAGTCGCCGTTGCCGTCGCCAACCATCAGCAGATTCTCGGCGTTCTTGTCTTTGCCCCACGCGTCCATCACGAACGCGTCGTTCACCGACAGACAGATGATGCTGTCGACGCCTTTCGCCTTGATCTTGTCCGCGTTCACGACGAAGCCCGGCAGGTGCGCCATCGAACACGTCGGCGTGAATGCGCCGGGCACGGCAAACACGACCACTTTCTTGCCGGCGAACAGTTCGTCGGTGGTCACCGCCGCGGGCTTACCGTCCTTCATCATGTTGAATTTCGCGGCCGGTAATTTGTCACCTTCTTTGATCGGCATGATCACTCCCTGGCTTGGTGTTTAGAGGACCGCAGAGTGTGGTGAAAGGGCCGCCAAGCGTCAATCGCAGGCATACTGCACGCGCGATTCAACAGGGACCAACGTCGTGAAAGACCTCGAACTCTGCGGACTGAGCGTAGCGGCCGTTTCGAGAGCGCTGCACGCGCGCGAATTCTCGCCGCTCGAACTGACCGACGCCTATCTGAACCGGATCGAGCAGCTCGACCCGCGCATCAACGCGTACATCACGGTGACGGCCGAACGCGCGCGCACCGATGCACGCCGCGCAACCGAAGAACTCGCCGCGGGGCGTTCGCGCGGTCCGCTGCACGGTGTTCCGGTGGCGTTGAAGGATCTGTACGAAACGGGGGGCATCCGCACGACCGGCGGCGGAAAGATCCATTCGGACCACGTCCCCGCCGCCGACTGCACGGCGGCGCGTAAGCTCCGCGACGCCGGCACCATCCTGCTCGGCAAACTCAACACGCACGAATACGCATACGGCGTGACCACGAACAATCCGCACTACGGTCCCACGCGCAATCCGTGGAACCTCGAGCACATTCCCGGTGGATCGAGCGGCGGTTCCGGAGCCGCCATCGCAGCCGGCCTCGCAACCGCAACGATGGGCACCGATACCGGCGGCAGCATCCGCATGCCTGCTTCCGTCTGCGGCGTGGTCGGGCTGAAGCCGACGTACGGACGCGTGAGCAAGGCCGGCGTGCTGCCGTTGTCGTACCTGTTCGATCATGCCGGGCCGCTCACGCGCACGGTCGAAGACGCTGCGCTGTTGCTGAACGCAGTCGCCGGCTACGACCCGCTCGATCCCACCACCATACGCACGCCGACCGAGAACTACACGACAGCGCTGGGCAGCGGCGGCTTGCGCGGATTGCGAATCGGCATTCCGCGCGCCTACTTCTACGATCACCTGGAAGACGGCATCGCCGGCCCGGTCGAGGCAGCGATCTCGACGCTGCGTCGGCTCGGCGCCGACGTGCGGGACGTGGCGATTCCCGGCATAGCGGAAGGCGTTGGCGCGCTGTTCGCGCTGGTACTGGCGGAAGCGCAGGAGATTCACGCCGACGCGATGCGGACGCGACCTGCGGATTTCGGCGCCGACGTGCGCGCGCTGTTGTCGAATCCGCCGCCGGACGGCGCCGCGTTGATGCGCGGACTACGTGCGCGCGACGCGCTGTGCGTTTCGGTACGCAACGCACTGGAGTCCGTCGACCTGCTCGTAACGCCGACCACGCCGATCGTCGCCGCACGAATCGGCCAGGAAACCATCCGCTACGGTGGAATGGAGGAATCGATCCTCTCGGCGATGATCCGCTGCACCGCGCCGTTCAACGCCACTGGTCTTCCCGCGCTATCACTCCCGTGCGGATTCACCGGCGCGGGGTTGCCGATCGGACTGCAGATCGTCGGACGATCGTTCGACGAAGCCGCCGTGCTTCGCGCCGGTCACGCGTACGAACAGGCAACGGACTGGCATCTTCGCAAACCAGCACTGTAAGCCGCCCGCCCCTCGACCGTTCCGTTGGCTCAGTCAGCCGCGGAACTCGAGACCTTCGAACTCGCCCGAGTTGCGCCACTCGTCGATGTAATTGAAGTACGCTGTCGCGCCGCCCGGATGCCCGACGGCGAGACGCGCGCCGGGTCCGGGCGTCTGTCCTTCGTTGTTGTAGTAACCGGGCGTGCAATCGGGCGAACCGATCATCCGTCCTGCGCCGGTCAGCAGCAGCTCGATCCACGCGTTCTCCGCCGCTTTCGTCACCTCGACTTCGTTCGAGCCGGTATCGAGCGCGTGGCGGATCACCATCGCGATGGTCTTGCCCGCCTCGGTGAGGTTGTGCGGCACGTTCGAGATCAGGTTCGCGCCTTGCGTCGGCTGCACGATGAACGCGTTCGGAAAGCCGTGCACGTGAATGCCGTGCTTCGTACGCATCCCTTCCGCCCAGTATTGCGACAGTTTCAGACCGTCGCGGCCTGTCAGGTCGAAACCGGCGCGACGCGTGTACGGCGTGCCCACTTCGAAGCCCGATGCATAGATGATGCAATCCACCTCGTACTCCACGCCCGCCACTACCACGCCGCGCTCGGTAATCCGTTCCACGCCTTTGCCATCCGTATCGACGAGGCGCGTGCCCGGTGCGTTGAACGCATCGAGATATGCGTCGTGGAAACACGGCCGCTTGCACAGCTGGCGATACCACGCTTTCAGTCGTTGCGCCGTCTCGCCGTCGCTGACGACAGCGTCGACCCGCGAGCGGATCTCTTCCATCTTTTCGTAGTCGGAGTCTTCATAGGCCGCCAGCATGTGCTGCGGCGTCATCTTGTCGCGCGGCAACTGCATGATCTTGATCCGGATGCGCCGCGACAGGTCGGTCCAGCCGTCCTGCACCAGATCCACTTCCGCGGCACCGAAGCCCGCCTGATTGGCGGTGAAGTTCTCGAGCCAGCTCTGCTGCCAGCCCGCTGTCGCGATCTGCGCGAACCACTCCGGATCGATCGGTGCGTTGGCGCGCACGTCCACCGACGACGGCGTGCGCTGAAACACCAACAGTTGCCTGCAGGCGCGCGCGAGGTGCGGCACGCACTGTACCGCCGTGGCGCCGGTGCCGATGATCGCGACGCGCTTGTCGGCGAGCTTGTCGAGCGGCGCACCGGAGGGATCGCCGCCGGTGTACGCGTAGTCCCAGCGGCTCGTATGAAACGAATGCCCTTTGAACGATTCGATGCCGGGAATGCCAGGCAACTTCGGCACGTGCAGCGGTCCCGTACCCATGCCGATGAATTGCGCGGTGAAGGAATCGCCGCGATTCGTCCGGATGCGCCAGCGCGACTGATCGGCTTCCCACCCCAGATCGGTCACTTCGGTGTGAAACAGCGCGTTGTCGTAGAGGCCGAACTGCGTTCCGATGCGTCGGCACTGTTCGAGAATTTCCGGCGCGTGCGCGTATTTCTCTGTCGGACGGTGACCGGTCTCTTCGAGCAGCGGCATGTACACCATCGACGCGGTGTCGCATTGCGCGCCGGGATAGCGGTTCCAGTACCAGGTGCCGCCGAAGTCGCCACCTTTCTCGACGATGCGCACGTCCGTAATGCCCGCCTCGACCAGCCGCGCGCCAGTTACGAGCCCGGCAAACCCGCCGCCGACGAACGCGAAGGTGACGTGATCGGTTTTCGGCGCGCGCTCGACGAACGGCGTGTACGGATCTTCGAGATAATGCGCCAGCCGTCCGGCGATGCGCAGGTACTGCTCGTTGCCGTCGGGTCGTAGCCGCTTGTCGCGCTCCTCGAGATATTTGCGCCGCAGCGCGTCTTTGTCGATCGGGCGCGTGGTGGTTCCGGGTGTGGTCATGTCGCTGTCTCGGATTTGCTGCGTGACCAGACTAACGGATTTTTCGGGCCGCGCGCGAGTTCGCCGGGCGGCAGGTCTGCAAGCCAGTACTTGTGATCGCCGCGCTGGAATTCGGTCGGTTGCGCCACACGCACGCCGTCTGCGAAATAGATGATCGTCATCACGCTGCGCATGGTAATGGACGGATTGCCGGCCGCGCCGTGTATCGTCCAGCCGGCGTGAAACGTCGCGTCGCCGGCGCGCAACGCACCGTGCGTGTTCACGGCAAAACCGCGTTCTGCGATCAACCCGTCGTAGTAGCGCTGCGAGTCGTCGCCGATGCCTTCGAAACCGAGATTGCCGAACGCGTGCGAGCCGGATGCAAAGCGCATCGACCCGACCTCCGGCGGGATGTCGAGCAGCGGCATCCACAGCGTGATGGTATGAGTGGTGTCGAGCGGCCAGTACGTCTGATCCTGGTGCCACGGCGTGAAGCCGCCGCCGGGTTCCTTGTACAACGCCTGATCGTGATACAGCCGCACGCCATCCACGCCCATCAGTTCGGCGGCAACGCGCGCAAAGCGCCGCGCCAGCGTGAACCCGGCGACCGGAGAGTCGCGCCGCCACAGATTCGGCGATTGCACGAACGCCTTGCCGTAGGTATCGCGTTCCTCGAGCGGACGCTTGTCGTAACGGTGCGCCATCGTCGCCGCGTCGATCAGCGGGCGATACGCGGCCACTTCCTCGGCGCTCGCGAGGCCACGCACGCAGACGTGGCCGTCGCGTTGGAACGCTTCCACGGTGTCCCACGCCAACGGATGCACGTTGTCGAGGCTCGGCAACATCGCTAGCGCCACGCGAAATAGGGCTGTTCGTAGTGGTGCACGCGCGTCGCGCGTCCCGCGATGCACACTTCGCGGAACTGAAACAGCATCGCGGCCGTCGGCGCGGCGATCCAGCTATCGCCCACCGGCATCCGCAGCACCGGCCGATCGCTCTCCGGTATGGTTTCGAGCACCGGCGCGTCGGTGCGCATGAACTCGTCGATCGGAATCCGGTGGATCGACTCGACCTCCGTTGGATTCGGATGCAATTCGCGGTGCGGGCCGGCCCATACCACCACCGGGGTGATGGCGTAACCGGACCGCGTGACGAAATCGTCGAGGCGCCCCATCACGGAATCGGTGTCGAGACGCAGCCCCACTTCTTCCGACATCTCGCGCAGCGCCGTCTGCTCTGGCGTTTCGCCCGCGTCGATGCGCCCGCCCGGCAACGCCCATTGACCTGCATGATCGCGCAATTGCGAGGAGCGGCGCGTCAGTATCAGCGCCGCGCGTGATTGCCAATCCGCGTGCGTGGGCAAGCCCGAAAGATCCGCGCCGTAAGCCTCGTCGCCCACGGTGATGGCGACCGCGGCCGAGCGGTGTCGGTGATCACCGCGCTCCTCCACGACGAATCGCGCGAGGTTGTCGCGGATCCGCTGCTTGAGCCGTTCGTCACACTCCACGATGATCTGTCCTCTCTGCAACGCGCCAGCATGCCAAAGACATCATGACGGCTCAAACGTTCTACTCGAAGCATCAGACCGCGCGCAGGGGATTCTGATCAATCCACAGGACCAGGCCGAACGCCGTGCCGTGCTCTACGGCATCGGCGCCGTATTGTTGTGGTCCACCGTCGCGACCGGCTTCAAGCTCGGACTGCGGGAACTCGCGCCGCTCGAGCTGCTGTGGCTCGGCGCCGCGACGTCGTTCGCGTTCTTCGCGGCGGCGAGCCTGCTGACGGGCCGCTGGCCGGTAATCGCGCGGCTATCGGGCCGCGACTGGCTGCGCCTCGGCGCGCTGGGTCTGCTGAATCCGTTCCTCTATTACCTGATCCTGTTCGAGGCGTACGCGCGCCTGCCGGCGCAGATCGCGCAACCACTGAACTACACCTGGGCGATCACGCTCGCGCTGCTCGCGATTCCAATACTCGGCCAGCGCATGTCGTGGCGCATGGGTGCCGGCATGCTCGTCAGTTACTGCGGCGTGGTGGTGCTGTTGTCGCAAGGTCGAGCCGACGGGTTTGCCACAGTGGATTCCATAGGCGTGGCGCTGGCGCTCGGCAGCACACTGGTGTGGGCCGTTTACTGGCTCGCCACCGTTCGCGCCAGCGACGATCCGTTGGTGATGATGACGGCGAGTTTCGCGGTGGGGGCGGCGGCGATCGGCCTCGCGTGCGCGTTCACCCTCGGCTTGCCCGCAGTCAGCGCGCGGCGGCTCGGCTTCGGCGCGTGGGTGGGCCTGGTAGAGATGGGCGTGACGTTCCTGCTGTGGCAGCAGGCGTTGCGTCGCACGGCGCACGCCGGTCGCGTAGCACAGCTGATCTTTTTATCGCCGTTCATTTCGTTGGTGCTGATCGACCGGGTGCTGGGTGAACACGTACACGCGAGCTCGTTCGTTGGTCTCGCTGGAATTGTTGCAGGATTGTTGATCGCAGGTCGGCCGCGGGCGTAGTTGCGGATCTGCACGGAACCGGGTGTCGCGGTTGAGGGAGCGGGCGGGTTTGATAAGGGATGATGGTCGTGAAGTTCGGGCGAAGGCGAGGAGTTGAATGTTTTAGCTTGTTTCGCCGAGCGTGACTTGGGACTGATCCACGAGCCTGCATTCAGGGCAACTCCGCAACGCACCTTGATGCGTGTTCGAGCCGCCGCATCGCGGTGGCCCCGGACGGGTCGGAGTCGGGTACCGCTGGCAACGAGTGAACATGGCCCCAATCAAACGATGTTGCTGAACAAGTGCGCCGAGGCGCGTCGGCCGCACATGTGCGCGATCTCGCACGCCAGGCCGGGCTGTTGCCCGGCAGCGTGCTTTGGACCATGGCCCTATTCTTTGGGCCATGGCAAACCGAACTCCGCTTTTCGAACAACTCACGCTCGGTGCGATGCGCTATCACACGGGTCGCGGCGGGCCGCGCCACGGAGCGGGTCGGCCACGCGGTGCGCGACCGCGCGTTATGCATCGGCTACGCGAGCGCATCGTCGCGCGCGTGCCGGTTCATGTAACGATCCGGTTGGGGCGCGGCATCCCCACGTTGCGTCAGCCGCGGTTCGTGCGAAGGTTCCGGACGTCGCTCGGCGAGGCCCGCATCCGGTACGGCTTCCGGGTGGTGCATTACTCGATCCAGCGCGACCACGTGCATCTGCTGATCGAAGCTCAGAACAACCAGTCGATCGCGTGCGGGATGAAGAGCGTTGGTGCGCGGATCGGAAAGCTGGTGAACCGTCTCTTTCACCGCAGTGGCAAGGTCCTCGACGGTCGCTACCACCTGCGGCCGCTGCGCACGCCACTCGAGGTGCACCGGGCGTTGCGTTACGTATTGCTCAATCACCGCCACCACGCCGCGCAACGGCGCAATCCGTCGATTCATGACGTACGCGCGGCGCCGGATCCGGCGAGTTCGGGGCGCTGGTTCGACGGCTGGCGCGAAGCAACCGGCCAACCGAAGTCAGCCGACGTCCGCGAAGTGGCCATCGCACGGACCTGGTTACTGCAGGTCGGCTGTCGTCGGCATGGGCTCATCGAGCCCATAGATGTTCCTTAGAACACGCTGGCTCGGCCCATGGGCGAATCGCCGCGGTACGAATAGCCGTCGTAGACGACGCGCTAGCGCGTGATGTTCGCGAGCCAGGCCGAAATCGCCGCCGCAATTTCTTCCGGAGAATCTTCCTGCAGAAAGTGATTGCCCTTCACGGTGACTTCGCGCTGATTCGGAAACGTGCGGCAGAATTCCCGTTGCGCGCCGACCAGAATCGCGCCTGGTTCGGCGTTGACGAACAGTTTCGGTACCGGGCTCTTCGCCAGCCAGTCGGCATAACTCTGCACCACTGCAACCACGTTGGCCGGTTCCCCACCGAGCGGAATCTGGCGCGGCCACGTCAGCGTCGGCCGACGACCTTCACCCGGTTCGGCGAAGGGCCGCCGGTACACCGCCATCTCTTCCTCTGTGAGCTTGCGCAGAATCGATCCGGGCAGTACGCGCTCGACGAACACGTTCTTCATCAGCGCCATGTCTTCGCCGGCCGGCGAGCGGAATCCTTTGAACACCGGCGTTGCGGCTGCGGGCCAGTGCGACCACTCCATCGGGCACACGATCGCTTCCATGTAGCAGATGCCCTTCAGCGCATTTGCATGGCGGCGCGCCCAATCGAAACCGAGCGACGACCCCCAGTCGTGCAGCACCAGAGTGACCTTGTTGGTGACACCGAGCGCGTCCATCGCCGCATCGAAAAAACGCTGGTGCTCGGCCAGCGTATAGCGGTCCGGACCGGACGGCATCAACTTGTCGGAATCACCCATGCCGATCAGATCGAGGGCGATGCATCGCCCCTGTTTCGCCAGTGCCGGCATGATGTTCCGCCACAGATAAGACGACGTCGGATTACCGTGCTGGAACACGATCGGATCGCCGCTGCCCATTTCGACGTACGCCATGCGCTGGCCCAGCACGCTGAGGTACTTCTTGGGATGTTCCTTGGCGGACAACATCGTCGACTCTCCCTGCATCACGTGTTCATGGTCCGCGCGGCGTGCGCGAAGCGTTTGCCGTCGTGGCCGCGAAAGCTGCTCTTGCCGAACGGATCGTCCTGGCCCATCAGCGTGGAGAACGCCGGCGGATTGCGCGCATACATCGTTTCGTCGACGCCGCGGAAATCGTCGAGCTGGCGAACGAAAACGCGGTTGTACGTCACGTGAATCGCGACCCGCGCACCGGGCGCGCTGCGGTCGCCTTGCCAGTGCCAGA
>DATJGR010000057.1:0-39477 GCA_035494855.1 Pseudomonadales bacterium
TCGGTCAGATGTCCAAACCGACGCTACACGAGACGCACCCGCAGATTCTCAAGCGGCTGAAGCGCGCTGAAGGGCAGATGCGCAGCGTCATCGCAATGATCGAATCGGCGCGGCCGTGCCTCGAAGTTGCCCAACAGCTGCAGGCGGTGGAGAGCGCGATCCGCGCCGCGAAGAAAACGTTGATCCACGAGCACATTGACCATTGCCTGGGGCAAGCGGCCGACGGTCGCGGCGCGCGCGCGTCGATCGAGGAATTCAAGACCGTGACGAAGTACCTGTGATGGCGTTTTACCGCACATGAACGACGCGCTGCTTGGAAGCATCGCTGCGACCGGTCTCACGGTGGCGCTTCTCCATGCCGCGCTGCCGACGCACTGGCTGCCGTTCGTGCTGGCGGGTCGCCGTCAGAACTGGGCTCGAGGCAAGACGCTCGCGATCGCCGCACTCGCCGGTTCCGGCCACGTGCTGTTCACGATCGCGATCGGCGCCGCGATCGCCGGGTTCGGCATCGCGATGGATACGTGGATCGGCAACGTGTTTCCGTACATCGCGGGCCTCATCCTGATCGCGTTCGGCGCGCACTACCTGATCACCGGTTCCGATGACCACCATCATCATTTCGGCGCGCACGGGCATCACCACTCGGCGCACGGGCACGATCACCATCACGACCGCGACCACCCGCACGACGCGGACGACGGGCGATGCGCCCACGCGACCGTGCAGCTCAATGGCACTGCGCAGCGCGACACGGCACCCGCGCAACTCAGCGACAGGACCGTCGTCATCGGTCTGCTCGCTGCGCTCACGTTCTCGCCGTGCGAGGGTTTTCTACCTGTCTTCGTCGCGGGCGCGAAGTTCGGCTGGTCCGGGTTCCTGGTCTTGTGCGTGACGCTCGCGGTCGCAACGCTCGCCGGTATGATGCTGCTGACGTGGCTCACACTGCTCGGTTTCCAGCACGCGCGCTTCGATCGCTTCGAACAGCACGAAGGCAAAGTTCTGGGCGGCTTGCTGATCGCACTCGGTCTCGCCGTGCTGATCGCGGAGGGCTGACATGTCGCAACACGCACACGATCACGCGCACGACGACCCGCACGACCATCGTCACCACGACCATCACTCGCATTTCGCGACGCCGCATCACGCGAGCGAGCGCCGCCTGCGGCGCGCACTCGTGCTGTTGTCGGCCTTCACCCTCTTCGAAGCCGCGGGCGGTTTCTGGGCCAACTCGATCGCATTGCTTGCAGAGGCGACACACATGCTGGCGGACTCCGCGTCGCTGCTGCTCGGCATTCTCGCGATCCGTTTCGGGCGCCGCGTCGCGAGCGCCGATCGCACGTACGGCAATCGTCGATTTCAGACGCTCGCGGCGTACACCAACGGTCTGACACTGCTGGCACTGACGATCTGGGTGCTGGTCGAGGCCGTGCGGCGGCTGATCGCACCGCCGGAGGTCAACGGCACCGTCATGCTCGGCGTTGCCGCGGTCGGTGCCGTCGCAAACGTCGCCGCCTACATGGTTCTGTCCGGCGCGAGTTCGCTGAACGAACGCAGCGCGCGCGCACACGTGATGAGCGACGTGCTTGGTTCCATTGCCGCAATCGCCGCCGCGTGCATCATTCTGGCCACCGGCTGGCTGCCGGCCGACCCGCTGCTGTCGATCGTCGTGTCGTTTCTGATCCTGCGATCGGGCTGGCAACTGACCCGCGAATCCGCGCACGTGCTGCTCGAAGGCACCCCGGCGAACTTCGACCCGCAACAGGTCGAGAAGGAGTTGAAGGATCTGCCCGGCGTCTGCGACATCCACCATCTGCATGCGTGGTCGCTTACCGGTGAGGCGCCGATCGTGACGCTGCACGCGCAACTGTTCGAACACGCCGACCGGCAACAGACGCTCGCGGTCATCCTGGAGAATCTCGGCACGCGCTTCGGCGTCGAACACGCCACGGTGCAGATCGAAGAAGGTCCGTGCGCCGCGCCGAACGACGATTGCCACGCGCCGGTTGCGAACGAAGACGCCGTGCGCCGTTGAGCGAAGGGCCGACCCGCCTCCGCCGGGGTCGGGCCCACTGCCAATTCCCTCAACGCGGTCGTTAGTTGCCTACCATCGGTGCGGCGGCTTCAGCGGCCGGAAGTGATTCGTCGCTACCCATTGCGCAACTTCGCGCCCCATCAGCGCGCCATGAACGGCCGACGTCCTGAAGTGCATTCCACCGTAGATACGCGCGAGACCGATGTCGCGGACGTAATCGTCGGTGTTGTGGTAATGGCGAACGGTGCCGGTCACCGTGCTGTCGACGTCGAACTCGACGTGATTCGTTCCGAAGAACTGATTCAGCGTTTCGCCGACGGCACCGTCCGAACAGGTATGCGCCGCGGGATACTCCGGATGGTTCGGCGTCGGCACGAACGGCAGCCAGGTCGGATCGGCAACCGTCGCGTCGTTGTGGTCCAGGTCCGCCCCCGGGATCGCCGCACGCGGACGCCACGCAGTGAAGTAGTACTTCGAGTCGAAGCACGAAATCGTCACGTCGGCCTGCGCCACCCACATCATGGCCTGTAATCGCGCGTTCTGGACGACGGAGCGCCCGTCGTCGGCGAAGCTGCGGATCAGACGCGGCGTGTAGATACCGGGGTTCTCGGTCGCGAAACGCGCCAACTCCTCCTGCTCCGGCGTGCGTGTCGCGCTCACGGCGCCTCCCAGCGCTTCCGATTCGTTCAGGTCCCGCGCATAGCGCGCGCTGGTCAGATCAGGCGGTCCGTACGCGCGGAACTGCGCAGCGGACGTCAGTGTAAACGGCCGCACGAAGGGGAAGTTGATGCCCACCGGCGTCGGATTCGGTGGGAACGGAACGAAGCTGCCAGGAGTGCCGGTAGGCGTATAGGTGACGACGGTGGATCGGCCATCGTCCTTGCGCAACGCCAGGATCTTGTCTGCCACGTCGACGCCCACGGCCACACCTTTCAGCTGCGCGGTGGTTCCCGTGCTCGATGGCAGATATCCGGCGCACGCTTGCGAATACACGCTCGAGCGATTCGGAAACAGCACCTGCAGCACGCGACACGTCGCCGCGCCGGTCGCCGACTCCGCGGACGCTCCGGCGGTCGGTGCAGCCGGCGTGGCGGCGAACGTCTCGTAACGATGATCGATCGCGTTGACGGCGTCGTAGATCGCGACGTGCACCGTTGCAAGATCGAGCGCCGCTGTCGGCCGCTGCTCTTCCGGTGTCGTAGCGGGAAACCCCGCGGCGTTCACCGTGTTCGCCGCCAGCAGACTCCAATCCGCGATGATGTTTGCGGCCGCAGGCGCGGCACAAGCGATCAGCGCGAGAACCGCTGCGGCGCGCGACGCCAGCGTCCGCCGACGCGGGTTTCGATTCGATTGATTCGAGCTAGTCACTGTTCACCCCTCTGTTCGACGAATGGCAGCGGCACGCGGTGGTGCCGTGGTCGGAACAGTGGGGCGAACTCATCTGATGCGTCCTGAGAGGCGCCTGAATTCTGGCTGAATTGCGCCGCGCGTCATTGGCGCGACACCGTCTGCACGGCCACCCAGAGTCGCTCGGCAGTGCGCGCGTCGATCGTTCGAGCGTTCACGATCGAATAATCGAGCCGTTCGCGCTCGACGTAGTCGTGAAGTGACCGAAGTGCACCGACGAAATCGTCACGGGTAACGCCGAGATCGGCCGGATTCGCCGTTACGCCGGTGCGCTTGACTACGCTGCGCGCCCACTCCGGTGCGTTGTCCTGCAGCGTGCACATCGCCACGACGCACAACGCGATCAGTTCGCCGTGGAGCGGATGCCCGTTCGTCCGGTGCTCGTAGGCATAAGCGAGGAAGTGCTCCGAGCCCTCCTCGAACCGTGAATGGCGCAACGCGCTACATGCGGCACCGATACGCTGGTAGGCGGATGCGAGCCAGCGGACCGCATCGGGCGTGATGGCGTTGATCGCTTCTGCGCGCTCGTCGAGTTCCGCCAGCAACTGACGACCGAGCGAGGCCGCGTCCGCATCCCAAGGCACGCCTTCACTCCTATCGACTGCGAATCGCCAGTCCCAGAGCGCCGTGTGGCAGGAGAGAACGTCGCCCACGCCGGATCTGTTCATCCGCTCAGGTGCAGAACGGACCAGATCGATGTCGAGCGCGACGTATTGCGGCAACACCCGACCGATGTAACGCACGCGTCCTTTGGTGCGCACGCCGATCGCGTCGGTGAAACCCGCATCCACCGACGTGATCGACGGAATCTGGATCAGGCGCTTGCCGGTTTTCCACGCGACGAACTTCGCGGTGTCGATGGCGGAACCGCCACCGAGGCCGACCACGGTCTCGGAGTCGGGCTCGCCGCTAACGAGACTCTCGAGGTGATCGAGTTCCATCGACTTCACGACGATCACGCGCGCGGGCGGCGCAACGCGTGCAGCGACCGATGACCACGGCGGGTCGTTCACGCAGACGGTGTAGCTTCCGATCCCGCCAAGCACCTCTACGACGGAACGTTCCTCGATGCGGATCGGTTCCGTCATCGACCGCGCAGTTCATCCGCGTGCGTACGTATCTTCGCGAGCGCCTCGACGAGGCACGCGGCATCGTCGCGCGATCCCATCAGCAACTGATGTTTCATCCACAGGGTGGTCGCAGCCGTCGTGCTGGCCACCGGCAGATCGAGCGCCGGATAGCGCGGCCAGCGGCTGCGATCGCGGTGGCGCGGCGCGAAACCGTTCGCTGCCTCGAACGCGTCCAGCGTGTGAACGGTCGGATAGCTCGCCGTCATTGGAATGCCTTCCGCCTCCAACGCCTTCTTTATGGCATCGCGTCCCAGACCGAACTGCGCTTCGTCGATGCGCACGACGTAGCAGTAATAGCCCTGCGCGGTGGTGCGCTGATCGCGCGCCTGGGGAATCACACCCGGCAGCTTCGACAGTTCCGCGTTCAGATACAGTGCGTTCTCGTTGCGCGTGCGGTGTTGCTGCGGGAATCGTTCGAGCTGTGCCAGAAGCATCGCGGCCTGCCACTCCGTCATCCGATAGTTGCCGCCGAGCGCGAAGTGGCTGTAGAACCACTGCCCCGGGCGACGACCGCAATCGGTGTACGACCGCACCGACGCCGCGGTTTGCGGATCCTGAATGGTGATCGCGCCCCCTTCCCCGGCCGTCATCAACTTCGATTGCTGGAACGACCACGTGCCCGCGGCGCCGAATCCGCCTACAGGAGTACCGTTCCAGGCGGAGCCGTGCGCGTGTGCGCAGTCTTCGATCAACGCGAGTCCGTGACGCGTGCAGATCGCGGTCAGCCGATCGAGGTCGGCCGGGTGTCCCGCAAGGTGCACGGCAATGATCGCGCGCGTGCGTGGCGTGATCGCGGCAACCACCGCGTCGGGATCGATGCAGAACGTATTTGGGTCTACATCCACCAGTACCGGCACCGCGTTCACGCACGCCACGGCCGAGGCCGACGCGAAAAACGTGTAGTCGGTGACTATGACTTCATCGCCCTCTCCAACGTCGAGGCCGAGCAAAGCCACTTCGAGCGCGTGAGTGCCGTTAGTAACGGCCACACAGTGGCGCGTCCGGACGAATTGCGCCCACGCCGCTTCGAATGTCGGTGCTTTCGAGCCTTCGGTGGCCCACCACTTGCCGGACTCGAGCGCCTCTAACAGCTGTTCACGCTCGGACGAATCCCATTGCGGCCAGCGCGGATACGGCGCCGCACGAACCGGCGTTCCGCCGCTGATCGCCAGTTGACCCATGCTTGCCTACCTCTTGTCGATGCCGAACACGCGTTCGAGGCCGCCGAACCGCACCACTCTGAACTCTTCGGCCGCGGACAAACCGTGACGGCGCCCCGTGGCAAGAGCTCCACCGCGCAGCAACGGTTCCATGAAGGGGCGAAGGTCGCCGTCTCGCGCGCGCTCGAGCTCTGCAATTTCGTGCCCGCCGGTGTGTGCCTGAAGGCGCAACTGGTTGATGTAATGGCGCAGCATCGTGTCGTGCGCGAGCGCCGCATCGACTTTTCGGTCGAGCGTCGAGGAGATATCGACCGGCGTCGTCACTTCGACGACGCGCCTTGCGAAGTACCAGCGTTCGTAAACCCCGTGCGGCGCGAGACCTTCTTCGAAGTGCTCCGGGTGGTGTTTGTCGAATTGTGCGGTCCAATAGGTCTCATCCATCGCGTGCGCCACCCTGATGTGGTCCTGGTTGTCTTCGTGGAAGGCACCGTACGGATCGAACGACATCACCGCATACGGTCGCACGCGCCGAACGTGATAGATGAACCGCTCCCGCAGCGCGACTTCGCTCGCATCGCCCAGTCGATCGGTTTCCCAGCCGAGTTCGATGATCTCCTCGATGCCGAGGATGTCGGCGGCGCGGCGCATCTCGGCGGCATTCCTGGCGATCGTGTCCGCCACGCTGATCCCAACCGAGTCGTAGCGATCATCGGTGACCCGCAACATCACCAGGCGCGCGCCGCGATCCGCCATCAGCCGTAGCGTGCCGCCACAGAACAGCGCCGCGTCGTCCGCGTGCGCGACGACGATCAGCACCGTCTGACCGCGGCCGGGAAGTGCATTCATGGAGCCGGCGCGTCGATCGGTCGGTGAAACACCGCCTCGTGATACGTCTTCTTCACGCCGGGCACCACCTTGAGATTCGGCGACTTCTTCGTGTACCACACTGCGGACAGCCCGGGGAACGGGAACGGCACGATGAATTGCTTCAATTCCGATTCGCGATCGAAACACTTCTCGATCTCGCCAACCTCGTTCAGTACGCAGTACTCCATCTTGGGGTCGTACGTCGAACCGGGGTCACTCGCTTTCGGACGCACTTTCACGGTGCGTTGCACGCCTTTTTCGTCGACGACGATCCTGCCGTCGGCCTGTACGCGCTTCAACAAACGCAGTTGCGCCACGTACTGACGATCCGTGGGATCGATCAACAGCGCGAACTCGAGGTCGTTCGACGGCACCGCATAGACGCGCGCCGGACAGTTGCCCCAATCGAAATCGAAACGCGCGGCGAACACCTGATACGGTTCGGTGGGCGTTCCTTTCGGCGGCTTCGTCGTCTCCAGTTCGAGCAGATCACCGACTTTCGAGTGGCAACCGAAACCGAGCAGGTCGAGTTCATCGTTGAGCTGGGCCGATGCGGCGTCGATGTAGAACTGAACGCGCAACTGGCTCGATGCGTCGAGCGACAGGCGCATCACCGGATTGTCGAGCTCGTAGCGGCTGATGCCGTCGGAGACGTCTGCGGTGACGGAAGAATTCCATTGGCCTTCGTAGTCGCCGAGATACGGCCTCACAGCGGCGACCTGATTCCTCGGAACGACGCCGTTCTTGATGGTCGCCGCGAGAGCCGACCCTGCGACGCACGCGAGTCCCGTGACCACACCGACAGCGACCGACGCGAATCTTCGTTGCAGCAGCATCATCCACTTCGACAACTCGAAGCGCCGAATCGTACCACTACGCAACGGTGCGCCCGCGCACCGGTGCGCGTCCTTGCACTTCGGCATCTGCAGCGGCAAGGTTGCAGGCAATGCCGAGATCGCGGACGAGATGGTAGAAGGAACGGCCGACATTGCGGTGTCCGGATCGACCGCGCGATGCACCGGGCGCTGGACCGCGCAGACGCTCGACGGCATCGAGCACCGGCTCGATACGATCGCATGGCCGACCGGCCCGGTGCGGTTCGATCTCAGCGGCGTCGAATTCGATACGGTCGGCGCATGGTTGCTGAATCGCACGGCGCGCACGCTGCGTCGTTCGGGCCGCGACGTTTCGCTGGAAGGCGCCGATCCCGCCGCTACCCGGTTGCTCGAACTCGTGGAATCGAACAGCGGCGCGTGCGATGCGCCGGTGAACGTGCACGTGCCCGGCATGTTCGAAGAAATCGGCCGCGAGTCCGAGCAGCAATGGCGCAGTTACGCCGACTTCTTCGCCTTCATCGGCGAAACCGCCGCCACCGCAGCCGCGTCGGTACTCGATCCGCGCAAGCTGCGTTGGAAGCAGATCGCGACCGAACTGCAGCTCGCCGGCGTCAATGCGCTGCCGATCGTCGGATTGCTGGCGTTTCTGCTCGGCGTCGTGATCGCGTATCAAGGCGGCACCGTGTTGCGCGACTACGGCGCCAACATCTTCATCGTCGACATCGTCGCCCTCGCGATGGTGCGCGAGCTGGCGCCGTTGATCACCGCGATCATCGTCGCCGGCCGCACCGGCTCCGCGTACACCGCGCAGATCGGCACCATGATGGTCACCGAAGAGATCGACGCGCTGCGCAGCATCGGCATCGCGCCGCAGGAACTGCTCGTCCTGCCCAAGATGATCGCCCTCGTCGTCGCGCTGCCGCTGCTCACCGTCTATGCAGACGTCATGGGGCTCATCGGCGGCATCGTGATGTCGCATTCGCTGCTCGGCCTCAGTGCGCACAGCTTCGTCGATCGGTTGGCAGAAGCGGTGTCGGTGACATCGTTCCTGAGCGGCATCGGCAAGGCGCCGGTATTCGCGGGTTTGATCGCGCTGGTCGGTTGCTTCCAGGGCTTTCAGGTATCGGGCAGCGCGGAAGGCGTCGGCCGTCAGACGACGATCAGCGTCGTGCAATCGATTTTTCTGGTGATCGTCATCGACGCCGCGTTTTCGATCGCATTCAACCATCTCGGTATCTGAGGAAATGGTCGATCAACAGAGCACGGCAACGCTCGTCGCGGTGCGCGGCGTCGAAATGCAGTTCGGCGACAAGCGCGTGCTGGAAGGCGTCGACCTCGATGTCGCGCGCGGCCAGATTCTCGCCATCGTCGGCGGCAGCGGCAGCGGTAAGTCGACGCTGTTGCGCCTGATGGCGATGCTGTCGCGACCCACCGTCGGCTCCATCCGGTTATTCGATACCGAGGTAACGCAGATCGACGATGCCGCGGCGCTACCGCTGCGCAAGCGCATCGGCGTGATGTTTCAGAACGGCGGGCTGTTTGGAGACATGAACGTACTGGAGAATGTCGGTGTGCCACTCCGGGAACACACGCGGTTGAGCGACGAAACCATCGAACAGATGGCCGACATCCGGATCTCACTCGTCGGACTCGACGCCGATGCGGCGATCAAATATCCGGCCCAGCTGAGCGGCGGTATGCGCAAGCGCGCTTCGCTCGCGCGCGCGATGGCGCTCGATCCCGAAGTGCTGTTCCTCGACGAACCGACCTCGGGGCTCGACCCGCTCAGTTCCGATGCGATCGACGAGCTGGTGCTGGAACTGAAGAACTCGCTCGGCCTTACCATAGTGACGGTGACGCACGACATGGATTCGCTGTGGCGGATCGCCGACCGGGTTGCATTGTTGGCAAACGGACGCGTCGCGGTGGAAGGAACGATGGAAGAACTGGCGAAATCCGATCACGCGGCAGCGCGTGAATTCTTCGGCGGCCGGCGCGGACGCGCCAGCGAGCACGCAGCGGTGCGATCGTGACGTCGAAGATCAGCTATGTGCGCCTCGGAATCTTCGTCGTGGTGCTCACGACGGCGCTGATCTGGGGAGCGTTGTGGCTCAGCGCCGGCGGCGCGCCCGGCGACTTCGATTTTTACACCACGTACATGAACGAGTCGGTCTCGGGCCTGAGCCCCGACGCAGCGCTCACGTATCGCGGTGTGAACGTCGGCAAGGTCACCGACATTTCCATCGATCCCAGGAACCCCGATCGCGTGCGCCTGCTGCTGCAGGTGAAACACGGCGTGCCGATCAAACAGGACACCGAGGCAATTCTCGCGATGCAGGGGCTGACGGGGCTCGCCACGATCGACCTGCTCGGCGGCTCGCCGGAATCACCGCCATTGACGATGACCGAAGGCGAACCCTACCCCGTCATTCCGAGCCGTCCATCATTGCTGGTTCGTCTCGACTCCGTCATTTCCGACCTGCTCGGCAATCTGATCGAGATGAGCCAGAAGGTGAACTCGATGCTCGACGACGACAGTCGGGGCAACATCGCGAGTACGCTGGCCCACATCGAGACGATCACCGGCACGCTGGCCGGCCAGTCGAACCGGCTCAGTACGATCGTGAACGACGCCGAAACGACGATGAAGAATGCGCGCCAGGCGAGCACTGCGCTGCCCGACCTGATGCGCGACGTGTCGAGCTCGACGCAAACGCTCGCGAACATGGCGGAACAATTGCGCGCGGCCGGCGAGACGATCAACGCCACGTCGAAGACGTTGCAACGGACCGCCGCAACGAGCGGCAACGACGTCCAGCGCTTCACGGCTTCCACGTTGCCCGACATCACCGCGATGACGCGTGACCTGCGCGATGCGTCCGAGAACCTGCGCCGGATCAGCGAGTCGATCGAACGCGACCCGAGCGTGCTGTTGTACGGACGCGCCGAACAGAAGCCCGGCCCAGGCGAATGATCAGGAGAACCATGAGAACGGCCATTCGATACCGTGCGTTGCGCGCCTTCGCCACGTCGTTGGCAAGCATCGCATTGGTCGGATGCGCGCTGTCAGGTCGACACGAAACGCCGGTCGCAACCTTCGTTCTGGAAGGCGCGCCGGCGCCTGCGGCCCTGCAGACGGCGTCAGCCGGTCTGGTGTTGAAGATCAGCATGCCCGATGCGGCCCCGGCGTACGCATCGTCGCAAATGGCGTACATCGAGCAGCCGTATCGCATCGACTACTTCGCACGAAACGAGTGGGCCGACCCGCCGTCGCGCATGCTGAAAACGCTGCTCACTCAGCAGCTGTCGAATTGCGGACTGTTCCGTTTCGTGTTTTCCGACTCGGCCGGCGTCGACGAAACGTTGCGGCTCGATTCCGAGCTGGTCGAACTGGTGCAGGCATTCGACGCATCGTCGAGCCAGCTGCGCGTAACCATCCGTTTCGATCTGATTGACGTCGCACAACGCGCGATTCTGCTCAGCGAGACCATCTCGGCATCGGAACCGGCGGCGCGCGATCCGTATTCGGGTGTGGTGGCGGCGAACGCCGCGGTGCAGCGCGTGCTCGATCAGCTGGTTGCCCGGCTGCACCAACCGGTCGCTTCGCTGCGTTCAGCTCCCTGATCGAGCGTTTCGCGCTGCGCCCTGCATTTCACACCACGGTGACGTGGCACGCCCGCAGCGATTGATCGGCTGACGTTCCGGACTCAGCGCGCCTCGAACCACCCGGTTGGGGAATTCGGCGAGGTGCGCGTGTCGATCGCCGACGGCGACGGCGTCGCCCACCCGACGGCGTTGCAGAGAACGCGCGCGATCACGGGATCATGATAGATCGGATACGTCTCGTGCCCGGGGCTGAAGTAGAACACCCGGCCTTTGCCGCGGCGAAAGCAGCAGCCGCTGCGGAACACTTCGCCGCCGGTGAAACTGCTCACGAAAACGAGTTCGTCCGGCGGTGGGATATCGAAGTACTCGCCGTACATCTCGTGTTTCGGAATCACGATTGGATGCGGCACGCCGGCGGCGATCGGGTGTTGCGGCGCTACGGTCCAGATCAGTTCCCGGTCCTCCGCTTCACGCCAGCGCAAGTTGCAGCGCGTGCCCATCAGGCGGCGGAAGATTTTCGACAGGTGCGCCGAATGAAGAACGATCAGCCCCATGCCGTCGAGCACGCGCTGCGCGATGCGTTCGACCACCGCGTCGTCGACTTTGTGATGCGCGAGATGACCCCACCACAACAGCACGTCGGTTGCGTCGAGTCGCGCGGCGTCGAGACCGTGTTCCGGCTGTTCCAGCGTCGCGGTCGCGATTTCGCTACCGGGCAGTCCCTTCGCCAACAGCCGCGCGATGGTGTTGTGCATGCCGTCTGGGTAGATCGTCGATACCGCCGGATTCTTCCGCTCGTGAACGTTCTCGCCCCACACCGTGATGTTCATGATTTCGTCCACCGTGATTGCCAGCCTTCGCGCGGCTGCTCTTTCGCGAACGGCCACGCCGTTCCGAACGTGTCCAGATAAGCGACCTCGCCGACCGGCTTGCGTCCCACCGGTCCCTGCTTGTCGGTCGGATAGCCGATCGGCAGCAGGCAGTAGATCTGATTGTTCTCCGGAATGCGCAGCGTCTCGCGCAACTCCGCTTCGTGCGACAGCGGGAAGTTGAATACCGATCCGCCGAGACCGAGCGCTCGCGCCGCGAGCAGCAGATTCTGAACCGCAGGGAACGCGCTGCCGCCCGGCGTGCCGTGCCGACCTTTCAGGCCCAGTACCACGATGATTGCGGGACATTCGCCGAGGTGATGCACGAGATGCTCGACGCTTCGCAGCGACAGGCGCTGCGATCTCGGCAACTCGTCGATGGCTTCGGGCCGATCGGCATAGCGAGAGCTATAACGTTGCCACGGCGTTTGCGACCACTTCTGCATCTGTGCCTTCACGGCCGCATCGCGGACGATCACGAAGCGCCAGTCCTGTGCGTTCTGTCCCGACGGCGCGCGGATCGCCGCGTCGAGCAGCTGGAACAGCACGTCTTCCGGAATGGGATCTGTTTTGAAGCGGCGTAACGCGCGCGCGGTGTACAGCGTGCCGAACAGCGGATGATCTTCCACGATCAACGCTTGCCCGCGCCGAGCAGTTGCGCGCCACCGCGGCCCTGTTGGATCGCGGGCACATACGTGGCGAGTCGTTTCTCGGTCGCCGGATCGGTGAGGTCGATCGTGCGCCCTTCTTCCGCCGACAGATACGCGGCCATCGTCAGCCGGACGATCTCGCGGCCGTATGCCCAATCGAGCAGCGCAGGGCGTTTGTTCGTGAACGCCTGCACTGCATCGAGGTTCTCGTCGACGTAACCGTACAAGTCGGGCTCGTTCGGCTGCACGGCGAGCAGACCCTGGCTGGCGGTCGACTTCTCGAGCGCGAGTTCCGCATCCGCCACGCCCGCGGCAGCCGCGTCGCCGATGAAGATCTCGAGTGGCGACCGCAAACTGTTCGCTTCGAGCGCGTATCCCGGACCAAGACCGTCAAGCAACAGCCGCAAGCCCTGCTTGTCGTACATCCACGACACCGTGAACTGCCCCTGCACGCGTTGATTCGTCTCCGGGTTCAGGTAAGTGACCACACCGGTCGCGAAATCCTCCGCCGGCGTTTTCGTGTAATCCACGCCGTGCTTCGCGCGCAACTCGTCGCGATAGCGCGGCACACCCCACTTCAGCAGCGCAACCTGCGCAGTGACCGATTGCGGAACGAGAAACGTCGGCGACTTTCCGGGCGGCGTCAACACGAACCACGACAGCGCGATCGAATGGCAGCCCATATCGGACAACACCCCGCCACCCTGCTGCGTCGGATCCCAGAACCAGGCGTTGTGCGGACCGGCGTGTTCTTCCGCCGCGCGCGCCAGCGCGAGCGGACCCATCGAGCCGATGACGCCCTTCAGTTGGCGCAGCGCACCCTGCACCGACTTCATGAAGATCTGGTTCTCGAAGTACGCGGTCGGCGCGCCGATCTGCTTCGAAAGCTGCATCACGCGATCTGCCTCCGCGAGATTGCGCGCGAGCGGTTTCTCGATGATCAGTCCCTTCAGCTTCGCTCCGGCCGCGACGGCTTTCGCCGCTTCCTCGAGCGCCGGCACGCGCGTGAAGTTCGGGCCGAAGAACGCGAGCACGTCGCAGTTGCGCGCGAGCTCGCCGATGCTCTCGTAGATCGTGCCGGCGCCGAGACCGTTGTCGCGCACGAATTTCGCCAGCCGCTCCGGCGGCGAGCGCGAGGCCAGCCCCGCGACCTCGACGCCTCGCACGCTCACGAGCGCGCGCAGCTGAAATTCGGAAATGAATCCGCCGCCGATGATTCCGTAGCGTAGTGTCATGCCGTCAGTCTTCCAGTGTGTCGTCGGGTAGTCCTGCCGCCAACGGTTCCGGTCGGGTGCAGGTGGTATCGAGGTTTACGTGCGCGCCGATCTCCGACGCGCGAATCGAACTTTCCATCAGATCGAGCACGTGCAGCGCCAATTCGCCCGAGGCGCGATGCGGCCGGTGACGCTGTGCGCACAGCACCATGTCGGCCAGGCCGATGCCACGGCTCTGCTGTGCGTTGCCGTGCGTGAGCGGCATGTCGTGCCACGCGTCGCGGAAGTGCTTTTTGATCTGCACGGGTCCGCCGAACGTGTTCGGATCGGGAACCGCGAGCGTGCCTTCGGTGCCGTAGATTTCGATCCAGCGGTTGCGCGATGCCCGCACGTCGAAGCTCGTCACCAACGTAGCCACCGGGCCGGAAGCGAAGTCGACGACGCTCGCCACGTGCGTCGGCACCTGCACACTGATGCGTTGCCCTTCGAGAGGCTCGCTGCCGATGGTGCGTTCAGCGCGAGAGATGCGCGCCGAACTGGTGATGCGCCGCGCCGGTCCGAACAGCGAGACCAGCGCGGTGAAGTAGTACGGACCCATGTCGAACATCGGTCCTGCGCCGTACTCGTAAAAAATCTGCGGCCGCGGATGCCAGCCTTCGGGTCCCGGCGACAGCATGAACGCGTTAGCCGCGAGCGGTTCGCCGATGGCACCCGAGTCGATCAGGCCGCGGCACGTCTGCAGACCGGCGCCGAGAAACGTGTCCGGTGCGCAGCCGATGCGCAGGCCTTTGGAACGCGCCGTAGCGACGAGGCCGCGCCCTTCCTTGACCGTTAGCGCGAGCGGCTTTTCGCAGTAAACCGACTTGCCTGCATCGAGTGCCACCTGACTGACGCCGACGTGCGCTTGCGGGATCGTCAGGTTGACGATCAGATCGACGTCGGGATCGTTCAGCAGTGCGTCCACCGGCAGCACTCGCGGAATGTCGTGCGCCGCAGCGAACTCCGCCGCGCGCTCGCCGTCGAGATCCGCGCACGCGACCAGATCGACGAACGGCAGCGCATTGAATTTCTCGGCATAGACCTTCGCGATCACGCCGCAACCGACGATGCCGACGCGCGCTGCGGTGTCAGTGGCCACCTTACGTCCGGCCGGCCGCGAGACCGTGGCTGGTGAGGTAACGATGGCTCTTTTCGACCGCAGTGAACATGTCGGTGGCGCACTGATCGAGCTCCACGACGTGCCACCTCGCGCGGCTCGCTTTCGCGATCGCGCCTACGTCCATCGCCCCGTCGCCTACCGCTACCATCGGCGCTTCATGATTCGTCGCCGGACCATCCTTGATGTGCAACAACCGCGCGCGCTCGCCGAGGCCGCGCACCACGCCGGCCGGATCGGCGCCGCCGACCTTGGCCCAGTACGTATCGACTTCGGCGAACACGGTCGGGTCGAGCAGGCGGAACAACATCGCATGCGCAGTCTCGTTGCCGATGCGGTTCGAAAACTCCCACCAGTGATTGTGGTAGCCGAGCGACATGCCGCGCCCTCGCGCTTTCTCGTTGAACGCGTTCAGTCGCTCCGCGCAGGTGCGCACGCCGTCGGCGTCGGCGAATTTGTCCGGCGGCAGAAACGCCACGACCAGGTCTTTGTTGCCGATCGCGTCCTGCAGATCGAGCACTTCGGCCGTGCCTTCCGGCTTCGGCAACGCCACGTGTCCGCTCGAGACCACGAGCCCGGCATCGGCGAGGCAGCGCTTGAACACAGCGGGCGTCAGATCGTGCAGCCCAGCTGCCTCCACGCCGACGTAACCGATGCGGCCGAGCCGCTCCAGTATCGGCGCGAGACCCTGCTTCGCTTCTTCGCGCAACGTATATAACTGAACCGAAATCGGTGGAGCCATGACGTTCCCCCAAGTGTTGTCGGACGATGTCGCAACGCACGTCGGCACGCAAGTCTCGGCGCTCGCGCCGTGCACTCATCTCGCAGCGCCGCGTCGTCGTAATGAGTGAACGCCGGTGTCTGGCACCGGCGTCCACTCATTATTCCCGATGCGCCAGCCTCGCCCGACGTGCTGCGATGCTGCAATATGCGAGGCTTGGCACGCGAACCGACCGGGGGTCTCATGGAATACGGCATCGTTTTTCCGCACAACGAAATCGGCACCGATCCCGGTGCGATCAAAGCATTCGCACAGGGTGCGGAGGCGCTCGGCGCGACGCACCTGCTGATCTACGATCACGTCATGGGCGCGGATCCGAACCGGCCCGGCGGCTGGAAGAACCGGCCGTACGACAAAGACGTCGCGTTCCACGAACCGTTCACCACGTTCGCGTTCATCGCCGCGGTCACGTCGAAGATCGACATGATGAGCGCGGTACTGATCCTGCCGCAGCGACAGACGGTGCTGGTTGGAAAGCAGGCGGCCGAAGTCGCGATCCTGTCGAACGGGCGTTTCCGTTTGGGCGTCGGCACCGGCTGGAACACCGTCGAATACGAAGCGCTGAACGAAGATTTCCACACGCGCGGCGCGCGCCAGTCCGAACAGGTGGATCTGCTGCGCAAGCTGTGGAGCGAAGACAGTTTCTCCTACGGCGGCAAGTGGCATACGGTCACCGCGGCCAGCATCAATCCGCGCCCGAAGAAAACCATCCCGATCTGGTTCGGCGGCGGGGCGCCGGCATTGCTGAAGCGCTGCGGCGAACTCGGCGACGGCTGGATTCCCATTCAGGGTCCCACACCCGAGGCCGCCGAATCGCTGAAGACCATCCGTTCGTTCCGTGAAGCCGCGGGAAAATCGTGGGCAGACTTCGGCGTGCAGGCGCAGGCGCAATTCCGCGGTGGCAATCCGGAGCGCTGGCAGGGCCACGCCGGCAAGTGGCGCGACATCGGCGCAACGCACCTCGCGGTGGCCACGCAGAACGCGGGGCTGGTCGGCGCGGACGCACACCTGCAGGCAGCGGCGAGTTATCTGTCGGCCGTGCGCGAAATCGTCTGACTTGAGTACCGTCCGCACCCGCGCCAAGGAACAACTGCCGCAGGTTCTGCTGACGCTGATGAGCATCATCCAGGCGTTGGCGCTCGAGTTCCTATGGGACGACGTGCGCGTCGCCGAGCGCGCGTTGCGCTGGGATGCCGTATCGACGTGGTTTCAGATCGTCGCGGACATGCTCGGCATCGTGCAGGTGTGGCTGCTGTACACGAGCGCGACGATGCGCGTCCGTTGGACACCGTCGATGCGCGACCTGATCATTCCGTTCCTGATCGGCATCCTCGAATTCATCCTGATCGATCTCACCGGCCCCGATCACCGCGGCTTGTGGTTCCTGACGCTCGCGACGGTCTACATCGTGGCTTCGTGGGATGCACAAAGCGTATTCAGCCGCGCGCGGCAGGATCCCGACAACGTCGAGTTCTTCAGCCGCTTCCGTCCTCCCACCCGCCTCGACCGGTTCGAGCCGCCGTTCATCATCGGCACGTTGATCGGGTTCGGTCTCGTCGCCGAGTTCATCGACGATCCGCCGGAACTCGTGCTGGCGGGGCTCACGTTCGCGTGTGCCGTGCTGATTTACCGCATGGAGATCGCGCGGCGCTTCTGGGATCGCTCGATGTCGATCGAGCCACTCGTGGACGACGAACGCGCGTCGGGTTGACGCGCGCATCCTTCACCGTCGCGAGAATCTGCCGGCCGCGCGGCTTTGCAGCGTTTACCCACCTTCGCGATCATGTGCCGGTACTCGCCGGATGGATTCGGTGCGCCGGCGCCACGACGCGCTGGGAAATCGAACCGAAGATCGACTGGCCGCGGTCATCGCGCATTTCGACGCGCACCGAATCGCCGTAGCGCAGGAACGCTGTGACCGGCGCGCCGCTGCGGATCGTTTCGATCGTGCGGATCTCGGCGATGCAGGTGTAGCCGACGCCGCCATCGGCGATGCTGGTGCCCTGCTCGAGGTCCTGCCGGTTCGACACGGTGCCGGAGCCGATGATCGTGCCGGCGCACAGGTTGCGCGTTCGGCTCGCGTGCGCGATCAGATCGCAGAAGTCGAACACCATGTCGACGCCGGCGTTCGGTCGTCCGAACGGCGCACCGTTCACGAATGCGAGCAGCGGCAGATGCACGCGTCCGCCGTCCCAAGCGTCGCCGAGTTCATCCGGCGTTACCGCCACCGGCGAGAACGCCGAGGCCGGTTTCGATTGAAAGAAACCGAAACCCTTGTCCAGCTCTCCTGGAATCAGACCGCGCAACGACACGTCGTTCGCCAGCATCAGCAGCCTGATGTGCGCGCCAGCCTGCGACCGAGACGTACCCATCGGTACATCGTCGGTGATCACCGCAACTTCGCCTTCGAGGTCGATACCCCAGCTCTCGTCGCCGGCCACGATGTCGTCGTGCGGCGCGATGAAGTCGTCAGAGCCCCCCTGATACATGAGCGGTTCGGTCCAGAACGTCTTCGGCATCTGAGCGCCGCGTGCGCGACGAACGAGTTCCACGTGATTGACGTAGGCGCTGCCGTCGGCCCATTGGTAGGCGCGCGGCAATGGCGAAGCGACGCTGCCTTCGTCGAAGGCAAACGTATCGGCGCATCGTCCGTCGTTCAGCGCCGACGACAATGCGTTCAGCTGTGGCGCGGTCTCATTCCAGGCGTCGAGCGCGGCCTGCAGCGTCGGTGCGATGCCTGCGGCCAGAACGGCGCGCGACAGATCGCGCGAAACGACCACCAACGCGCCGTCGCGACCGCGCTTCAGCGAAGCGAGCTTCATGTGTTCGTTTCCTCGTCGACCGACTGGCGGGCTTTCTCGAGTGCGTCGCGCAGCACCGATTCCGCGCCGATGTGATTTGCGAGCAGCAGCACGAGCCGCGCGTTCAACGCGGTGCTCTGCTCGTCCGACAGACCCCGGTGCGCCTCGATCAGGGCCGAATAGAAAGCGTCCGCGTCGTCGAAGTTCGGCTCGACATTGAGCGCGCTCATGCTACCTCCTTCAGTTCGCAGCCGAGCGCGCGTCGCAACGCACGGGTCACCGCGCCGGCGTCGAGCCGGCGCCAGCGCGCGGCGACGTGCTGGTCGGGCCGGATCAGATAGGCCGCGCCGCCAACCAGATCGTAACGGCGCGCGAGATCGTCGGAGGTCACTGCGAAGTCGGCGCCGAGTTCGAGCACTGTCAGGTCCGGCAGCGTCCGCAATTCGTCCGGCACCGCCGGCCCTGCAACCAGCAGGACAAACGAACCGCCGAGCTTCTCCAGCAGCCACCCCGGGTGGCCGTCGATCGAGATCGGCGCATCCGGACACGGCGACCCGGGACGGGCGAGCGACGTGAATCGATCTTCGTCCGGCGTGTTGAGCGGCGAATCGTCGTAGCGGCAGGGTGCGGACAGTCGTCCGCTGTTGACCAGCGCGCGTGCGAACGGATAGCGCTTCGCGAGCCGCAGCACCGAATCGCGCAGCACGCGGCTGATCGGACTCTTCGGCGTAATGAAGTCCGTTGCGCGTGTCGAGTGCAGCAGATTTTCCGCGGCGCCGCGCTGCCGTTCCCCGTCATACGTCGACAGCAACTCTCCGGGAGCCTCGCCGCGGATCACCCGCGCGAGCTTCCACGCGAGATTCTCCACCCCCTGCACCGCGCCGTTGGCGCCGCGTGCGCCGAACGGCGACACCTGATGCGCCGAATCGCCGATGAACAGCACGCGACCATGCACGAGTCGATCGAGTTTCCGGCAACGGAACGTATACGCGCTAGCCCACTCCAGATCCCACTTCGTCTGTTCGCCCAGCATCGCGTCGATGCGCGGTCGGATGTTCTCGATCCGCAGCGCTTGTGCCGCGTCCGCGTCCGCGCCGATCTGGAAATCGACGCGCCAGACGTTGTCGGGCTGACGATGCAGCAATACCGAGTGTCCGGAATGAAACGGCGGATCGAACCAGAACCAGCGCTCGGTGGGGAAGTCGGCGTGCATCGAGATGTCGCAGATCAGGAACTGATCGTGGAACTCCTGCCCGCGCGCGACAGCGCCGACCGACTCGCGGACGAGGCTGTTCGCGCCATCGGCTGCCAGCAGGTAGTCGCACGAGAGCACGTAGTGTCCGTCGGGCGTTTCGACTTCGATCTGCACGCGGTCGTCGCGCGGTTCGACCCGCGTCACGCGGTTCTTCCATCGCAGGTCGACGCGCGTCAGTTCGCCGATCCGGTCGACCAGAAATTCCTCGACGTAGTACTGCTGCAGGTTGATGAACGCCGGCATCTTGTGGCCGCCTTCGGGCTGCAGATTGAACTGATACACCTGCGCGTCGCGGAAGAAGACCTTGCCCACCTGCCACACGACGCCTTTCTCGAGCATCGGCGCCGCGCAACCGAGGCGGTCCCAGATCTCGAGCGTGCGCTTCGCGAAGCAGATCGCGCGCGAACCGGTCGATACGGTGTCGTTGTCGTCGAGCACGACGGTGTCGATGCCGCACGCATCGAGCGCGATGGCCGCGGTCAGTCCACTCGGGCCGGCGCCGACGATGACAACCGGATGATGGCGCGAGGTGACGCCCGCGTCCTGGTCCGCGCTGCGCCGGTACGCATATACCGGGTTCTGACGGCCGCTCGGCATGCGGCCGCCGTCAGACCAGTTCGTTCTGCAGCGAATGCCACATCTGGTCGTCCCGTTCCGCGGTCCAGATACGCGGATCGCGGTGTTCGCCCGCTTCGTCGTAGCAACGGGTGATGTCGAACGGCAGGCAGTGCTCGAAGATCACCCAACGACCGTACTTTGGCGCGAGTCTGGCGTACGTCTCCTTGTAGCAGTCGGACAACGACTTGCCGGCAGCGCGTCCCTGTTTCACGCTGCCGTACATGTCGCCCAGGAATGCGCGCGTGCCTTCGATCGCGTCGCGCGACTTCGCGGCACTGGTGAGCGCGTCGCCGCGGCCTGGCACGAGCCGCTCGGGTCTGAGCTCCAGCAGCCGGTCGAGCGTCGCGGGCCAGTCTTCGTGGTATGCATCACCCGTATACGGCGTTGCGCCGAACTCCACGAGGTCGCCGGAGAACAGCACCCTGTTTTCCGGCAGCCAGACGATCGTGTCGCCCTTCGTGTGACCGCGGCCCGGATGCCAGATCTGCACTTCGATGCTGCCGAGATGCAACGTCAACCTGCCGTCGAACACGATGTTCGGCCACGTGAGACCCGGCACCGAATCCACACCCTGGAACAGGCGCGGAAAGCGGCCGAGCTCGGAATCGAAGTCCTGCTGGCCACGTTCCACGATCAGATCGTAGGTGTTGCGGCTCGCGATGACGTTCTGCGCGCCGTATGCGGACGCGCCGAGCACGCGCACCGCGTGATAGTGACTGAGCACGATGTGCCTGATCGGTTTGTCCGTCACGGTGCGGATCTTCGCAATCACGTCCTGCGCCATGATCGGCGTGGCTTGCGTATCGACGACGAGTACGCAGTCGTCGCCGATCACGATGCCGGTGTTCGGATCTCCCTCAGCCGTATAGGCATACGCGCCCGGTGCCAGTTCCGTGAACGAAACCTGCTTCGGCGCCAGATCGCCTTTCGACGCAAACTGCTTTGTCACGTTCGCCTGTCCTATGTCTTCGATGCGGTGCATTGGTAACATCCGTCCGCGCCGCGGACAATCCCTTTGGGGACCCTTTGGGGACCCTTTCGCCATTCAACAGGCCCGATCATGCCGACACCTTTTCGCATCGATATTCCGGACAGCGAGATCACGGCGCTACACGCGCGCCTCGACGCCGCGCGTTGGCCCGATCAGATCGGCGATCCATGGGTATACGGCACCGACATCACATATCTCAAGGAACTGTGCCGCTACTGGCGCCACGACTTCGACTGGCGCGCGCAGGAAGCGAAGCTGAACCGGTTCGATCAATTCAAGACGACGATCGGCGAACACGAACTGCACTTCATCCACCAGCGATCCACCAACACGCACGCTCAGCCGCTGCTGATCACGCACGGTTGGCCCGGTTCGATCAGCGAATTCGTGAAGATCATCGAGCCGCTGACGCAGCCTGAACGATTCGGTCGCGACTGGCGTGACGCATTTCACGTGATCTGTCCGTCCATTCCGGGTTACGGCTTCTCGCGCGCACCGCGCAAGCCCGGCTTCCAGCCGCGCGCCTGCGCAGAGCTGTTCATGCAGCTGATGGATCAGCTGGGCTATCAACGCTACTTCGCGCAAGGCGGCGACGTCGGTTCGGCGGTGACGACGTGGCTCGGCGCGCTCGGCGGCGACCACGTCAAGGGCATACATCTGAATCTCGTGTTCGCGCGGCCGCCCAAGGAAAACCCGATGGCCGGCGTCACTGAAGCGGAACAGCGCGCATTGACCGAACGCCAGGCCTACATGACGAACGAAGTGGGCTATCAGCACATTCAGGGCAGCAAGCCGCAAACGCTCGGCTATGCGCTGAACGATTCACCGGTGGGACTCGCCGCGTGGATCACCGAGAAATTCCACAAGTGGACGCATCACACCGGCAATCACGAAGACGCGATCAGCAAGGACGAAATCCTCACCGACGTCAGCATCTACTGGTTCACGCAGAGCATCACGTCGTCGGTGCGGATGTACTACGAGAGCCGTCGCTACGAGGGCGCTCCGTTTCCCGAGCGAATCGACGCGCCGACCGCGGTGGCGAATTTTCCAGGTGAGCTGTTTCTCCCGCCGCGTGCGTGGGTCGAGAAACAGTTCAACGTCGTGCACTGGTCGCATCCGGCCCGCGGCGGCCACTTCGCCGCGATCGAAGCGCCGGATCTGCTGGTCGACGACATCTGCACCGCATTCCGCCCTTTACGCTAGGCAATCCTCATGCGCTATTTCCCGATTCTGCTGTGTGTCTTATGCGTCAGTGCCTGCGGCACCGACCCAACGCCGGCGAGTACCGCCGCGAACTCGCCGCCCGCAACCGCGGGCGTCGCGCCGGCCGAGGCGAACGAACCGCTGCAGACCGAGCCGTGGCATTACCCGCGCGAGCGCATCGTCGACGGCAACCGCGTCATCGTCTACACGCCGCAGATCCGCTCGTGGGACGATTTCTCGCACTTCGAAGCGGTAGCGGCGATCGAGTTTCATCCGAAGGACGGCGGCGCTGCGCACTACGGAACCACGACGATCTCCGGCGCCACCGAAGTCGATCTCGACAAGCGCCTGGTAGTCGTCACGGAGCCGAAAGTCGACGACGTAACGTTCGCCGAAAAAGGCACCGACGCCGCCGACGTCACAATGACGAACATGGTGATGCGCGAACGGGTGGAAATACCACTCGACATGTTTCTGCTCTATCTCAGCGACGACGTGCTCGAAACCCCGCCGCCGCCGGGATTCAACACCAACGCGCCGCCGATCTACGTTGCCGACGCGCCAACGTTGCTGCTGTTCGTAAACGGCAAACCCGTACTGACGCCGGTCGAAAAGACCGGGCTCGAACTCGTCGTGAACGCAAACTTCCCGCTGCTGCGCGACACCGCGTCTGGCACGTATTACCTGATCACGGGGCCGCAACGGCTGAAAGCACCGGATCTGAAAGGTCCGTGGACTGCCGCCGGAGAATTGCCGGCCGGTTTCGCGCAGATCGATCCGAAGGGCGAACAGGCCGCCATTGCGGCGGCCGTGGCCACGCCGGTGAGGGACGAACCGTTGCCGAAAGTGATCCAATCGACGGTGCCGGCCGAATTGATCGTCACTGAGGGCAAGCCAGAGCTTACGGAGATTCCGGACACGGGCGGGCTCCAGTACGTGACGAACACCGACAGTCCGCTGTTCGTCCTGGAAGGCACCTACTATTACCTCGTGTCTGGCCGCTGGTTCGAAACGAAGCGCCTGGAAAAGGGACCGTGGAAGTTCGTGCCGAATCTGCCCGACGCGTTCTCGAAGATTCCGGCCGACCACGAAATGGCGGACGTTCGCGCGTCGGTGCCCGGCACCGTCGAAGCGAAGACGGCCGCGCTCGAAGCGCTGCTGCCGACGCGAAAGTCGATTGCAACGGGTGCCGCACCCGACGTGAAAGTGAGCTATGGCGGCGATCCGAAGTTCGAGCCGATTGCGGGTACGCAGGTGTCGCGCGCGGCAAACAGCGGCAACGACGTGATTCTCTACGACGGCACGTACTACCTGTGTTACGAAGGCGCGTGGTACACGTCGTCGTCGCCGAACGGGCCGTGGTCCGCGACTGCGACTGTGCCCGACGCGATCTACAAGATTCCGCCGAGTTCGCCTTCGTATCCCGTCACTCAGGTCACCGTTTACGAAACGACCCCGACCACCGTGGTGTATTCATATCCGCCGTCGTACAGCACCGGCGTATTCGTCGCATATGGCGTGCCATGGTACGGAACCGGCTGGTATTACCCGCCGTACATCTACGGTCCTTACTATTATCCGTACTGGGGGGCGTCCTACGGCCACGGTTACTGGTACAGCCCGATGACCGGCGCCTACGGCTCGCGCTCGGTCTGGTACGGACCGTACGGCGGCTACAGCTACAGCCAGGGCTACAACCCGAACACCGGCCGCTACGGTTATGTCGAAACCGGATGGGACGGTGAAGACTGGAAGAGCCACAGCGAGAAATACAACCCGCGCACCGGCGTCGCCACCGAAACTTCGCGTCACTACTCCGCCAACGACAACATGGCGCGCATGTCGCGCACCGTCGAAGGACCGAACGGCGGCGCGGTCGCAATGGAGCGCAAGACCGACTTCGACAACCGCACGATGACGACGAATCGCGAGACGTCGAACGGCGGCTCGTCATCGGTTACGAGGACGGGAGACGGCAGGGGCAACGTGACGAAGTCCGGCACGATCACGACCGGCAGCGGCAAGACTGCGACCATCGAAGGTCAAGGTGGCAACACGACGATCACCGGCTCCGAAGGCGGCCAGGCGTCGGTCGACCGCAGCGTCTCGGGGAATGGAACCGTCACACGCGAGGGCACCTTCAGCAAAAACGGTCAAACGATCGACACCGAAACGACGCGCCGCGGCGATACATCAGTGACGAAAGCCGAGGGCAGCAACGGAGGACAAGCAGCATCGATATCGCGCGGTGGCGACCGGACGAGCGTCGTGAAATCCGGCAGCGGGGACATCTATGCCGGCAGTCAGGGCAACGTTTACAAGAAGACCGACGGCGGCTGGCAGCACTACGACAACGGTAGCTGGAATCAGGTCGATACGCCCGAACGGCCGAATCCGAACGGCTCGTCAGCGCGCGATCGCTCGGCGCAGGCACCGGAACTGACGAGCGAATCGATCAAGCCCAAATCGCAGGCCGGACAGCGCAACGGAACGTACGGCGGTGGAACGGGCGACCGCAGCTATGGCGGCGGCAACTACGGAAGCGGCGGCTACAGTGGAGGGGGTCGCGACGACATGCGCCAGCTCGATCGCGATGCGCGCGCCCGCAGCGGGGGATACGACCGCTTCGAGCAACGCCGCAGCATGTCCTCCGGCGGACGCGGCGGTGGCATGAGTCGCGGCGGCGGACGCGGCGGTGGCGGCCGGCGACGCTGAGGCATTACATCGGCGAGCGACCGTTGACCAGGCCAAAGCCTTCGGTCTTGTACGCCAACAGTTCCAACAAGGTGTCCGAGGCGTTCTCGCGCACCGACGGATCGAGCGCCAGAAACCAGTTTTCCTGCGTGCGATAGATCGGCCGCGTGTACCAGCCGAACAGACCGGCGCGATGCGACGATTCGGTGGTGTTGCAGCCGGTGCGATGCCACACGCGGCTTTCGAACACGATCATCGTGCCGAGCGGCGCCTCGATCGGCACAGCGGCGTCTGCGTCCTGCGGTGTTGCATTCGTGCCGCGCAGATGGCTGCGCGGCACCACGTGTGTCCCGCCGTTCTGCGCGGTGAACTCGTCCAGACACCATGCCACGTTCACGCCCTGCGGCGCGGCCGGCCACGGTTCCGGAACGAAGATCTGGTCGGCGTGCAGCACGCTCGCATCGGCGCCGGGGCCGACGATGTTCGCCGACAGATTGCCGAGCAGCGCGGGCCAGCCGATCACCGCGCGAACCAGGCGCAGCGCGGCGGGATGTTGTACGAGTTCGGCAAAGATCGGATCGCGATTCAGCACGTTCCACACGCGCTGATTGGCATCACCGTAGTCCAGGCCGAAACGTGTCTTCTCCCGCCCCTTCGTGCGATCGTCTGCAGCGGCTTTGTAAAGCGCCGTGCGCGCGTGCCGGAGCTGGTCGGGACTCAGCACGCCTTCGACCAGACACAAGCCGTAGGTTGCGATGTCGCGTTCGGCCTGATCGAGATCGCGCGTCGGCAACGGAAGCACGTTCACCGTTTCACTCACCCAGCAACTCACCGATGGGCTTCAACTCTTCGACGCGATCACAAACCGCTTTGATCGCCAGCATGATCGGCATTCCGAGGAGCAGCCCCCAGATACCCCAGAGCCATCCCCACGCGAGCACGCCGACGAACACCACGACCGGATTCATGCTGCTCGCCCGCCCCGTCAACCACGGCGTCAGCACGTAGCCGACGATGCTGTGGATGACCAGCGAAGCACCGGCCACTATCAGCGCGGTCTGAAACTCCCCGAACTGCACGAAGCCGACCAGCGCCGAACCGCCGGTGACGGCGATTGCGCCAAAATACGGAACCAGGTTGAGCACCCCGGACATCACGCCCCAAACTCCCGCGTGCGCGAGACCGATCCACAGGAACGCGGCCCATGTGGCAAACCCAACGAGAACACTGAGGAGCAACTGCACGAGCAGATAACGCTTGATCTGGTCGGTGATCTCGTCGAGCGCCTCCACCGTGATGCGCTTCTTCCTGAAGGTGGGTCCGGCGATGCTCGCCATCTTGCGCCGGAACGTGTCTCCGGAAGCGAGCAGAAAGAACGTGACGAAAAGGACGACGGTCGCCTGGCCGAGCAGCGCCACCAGCCCGAGTGTGCCGCTCCAGAGATGTTCCTGGATGTCGAACCTGGGCTGTTCGATCTGAACGCGCGTGACGCCGCCCGACGGGGGCTTCGGCGCGGCGGTGTCGGCAGCCGCCTGCTCTATCTGCGTCGCGGCCGCCTGCATGTTCGCGATCGCACTGTCCGGCGTGTGCGTCTGCGGCCGTAGCGCCTGGCGGATCTTCTGCGCCGTATCTGGCAGCGACTCGATCAATGCATTCGCGTCGTCTTCCATCGAGTACATCGCCGCCACGGTGCCGCCGATGATCGACACCAGCAGCACCGCCGCGCCGATCACGCGCGGTATGTGCCACGCCTGCAGACGATCGACGATCGGCGACAGCGCGTAACTGAACATCAGGCCGAGCAGCACCGGGATGAAGACTTCGGCCGCCCAGTCGAGCAACCATAGCGAGGCGCACCCGGCCACTACCGCGAGGGCAACGCTGCGCACGACGATTGGAAACCTGTCGCCGCCGCCGTTCTCCTCCGCCGGTGCATCGTCCTTCGCGTCCACGCTCTGCCTCCTGCTTTTCACGAGGCATGCTATTGGATTTGCGCGGACGGCGTCGGGTTAGTTTCCCTTCACGTAGCCTCTGCCTTCGACGATCAGACCGTTACGCACCCGCATCAGGTTCACGCCGCGAACCGAACTGGCGTGCTCGTTGCCCCAGCGAAAGCGCCAGCGGATCACCGCGAGCGTTCCGGCCACCTCCACCTCTTCGAGATCGAACCGCGTACCCGGCGTCGCGATGATGCCCTTCCACAGCGCGAGACATGCCTCACGGCCGACATGGCGCGAACCATCGGGCGCCGGCGTCGAATTCTCGAGCACGCAATCGGGTGCGATGAGATCGTCGAGCAGCGACGGGTCGTGCAATTGAAATGCATCGTTGAAGCGCCGGATCGCGTCAGTGGTCTTTGCTTCGACGGCGTCGACGCGGGGTTCCGATGAGTTCATCGCTGCGCCACCGCTTGAACCTTGGCCTGCGCCTCGCGGTATAGCGCGAACTCGTCGCCGAATGCTCTCGCCACGTTCGGGCGCTTCTGGATGCGCGCGAAGTAGTCGCGCACCGCGGGCCATTGCGCCAGGTCCACACCGGTGAACGCCGCCCAGTTGAGCACCGTCGCCAGATACGCATCGGCAACCGAAAATTGCGGCAGCAGAAATTCGTTGTCGGCGAGGTGGTGCTGCAGCACGCCCATCCGCAACGGAATCTTCTCGCGCGCGTACGCCTTGACGGCATCGTTGGCGCGCGGATCGAGCAGCGGAATGAAGATCGCTTTGTGGATCTCGGTGCCGATGAAGCCGAGCCACTGTTGCAGACGCGCACGCATGAGTCCGGAACTGGGCGCGAGACGTGCGGCCGGATATCGGTCGGCTACGTACTGCAGCACGGCCGTGTTCTCGGTGAGCACCGTTCCATCGTCGGTCTGCAGCGCCGGCACCTGGCCCATCGGCGCCACGGCCAGGAAATCGGTGCCATCGGCGACGCGTTTCGAGCGTGTATCCACCTGCGTGAACTGGGCCTGCGCTTCGGCCTCGTACAGCGCGATGCGCGTCGCAAGAGAACAAGCGAGCGGTGAAAAGTAGAGGTTCATGTGCGGCTCCTTATTTTGTACAATTCAGTACATAAATATCGTAACGCCAATTCTGATAACATTTCCACACCTTTCTTATGTTTTTGTACCGATAGGTAACACCGTGACGACGAACGAGATTCGACGCGGCCGGCCGCGTGCATACCATCCTGATGAAGCGCTCGAACGCGCCACCGAGGCGTTCTGGCGACAAGGCTATTCCGGGACCTCGCTCGACGCGCTCAGCGCGGCTACGCGCATGAATCGACCGAGCCTTTACGGAGCGTTTGGCGATAAGCACGCGTTGTACGCGGCGGCGCTCGAGCGCTACATCGCCGAGGGACGCGAGCAGATGGAAGTCGCGCTGGACGAGGCGTTGCCGCTGCGCAACGCGCTGATGCGTGTCTACGACGGCGCGCTCGCGATGTACTTTCCCACGAAGGGCGCGGCGCGCGGCTGTTTCCTGATCGGCACCGCGGTTACCGAATCGATGACCGACCCTGACGTACGCGAACGCCTCGGCCGCGGATTGCGCGAATTCGACCGTCTGTTCGAGCAACGTCTGCGTCACGCCCAAACCGAGGGCGAACTTCCGGCCACAGCGGACGCGGAAGCGCTCGCCGGCGTGGCGTCCGCCATACTGCATTCGCTCGCGATGCGCTCGCGCGCCGGCGACTCGCGCGCCGCGCTGCGCGCGATCGCCGAGTCCGGCGTGGACCTGATCTGTGGAAGGTCGCGCCCCAGGAAGCGGCGCAACTCGCGTCGCGCCGGCGCTTAGCACTCAGCCCTCGAGCGCCGCCACCTCCGACGTCAATCGCGCCGACATCTCATTGCCACTGCGCAACAGATTCATCAGCAGGCCGATCATCAACCGAGGGCGATCGCGCTCGAGTTTGCCGAACGCGGTGGCGGTGAGCGCATAGCATTCCACCGCCGAATCGGCGCGCACGTCCGCCGATCGGACGCCGCCGGCGATCAGCGCCGACTCGCCGAACCCCATTCCGGGCGTCAACGTCGACAAGCGCTTGTAGCCGCCCTTCGGAAGCTCGACCACCACGCTGACGTCGCCTTTGACGAGGAAGTACAACGCGTCCGCCGGGTCGCCGCGGTGCACGATCAAGGCGCCAGGCTCGAATTCGCGACGTTCGACAATCCGCTCCAGATGCGCCACGTCGGCGGGGGTTACGCCCGCACAGAGGCGATGCTCGAGCAGACCGCCGAGCCCTGCTTCGCTGCGTCGCATCGCGTAGCGTTCCAGCAGTCGCCGCTCGCACCATTCGAGGCCGAGATCGAGCTGCGGCTGAAAGCTCACCGCATCGGCCGCTCTCGGGTCGAGTTCCGCGCCGAACGAAGCGAGCAGGTCACCGCGCCGCACCCGCGTGAACACGAGATGTCGGCCCTCGGCCGCGCAGCACTGCGTCAATGCCGCGAGCATCCGCGTCGCCGGACCATCGACGTGCGCGACGCGTTTGAAATCGAGAACGGCGAAGTCGAGCGCGGCGCCGCTGTCGATGATCTCGCGCACCACCCGTTCCACCGTCGTAAAGCGCAGGTCGCCCTGCAGTTCGTAGATCGCAACGCGCGCGCCGTGCTCGTCGAGCAGCCGCACTTCGTTGGCCGGTCGGCGCCGCTTCGAGCGCACGGTTGCAAGCGTGTAGCGCGACCGCACCGTGGAAACCGACGGTCGCGGCGGATGCAGGAAGTGCAGGCCAAGGTCGTTCGAAAGTGCCTCGCACACTGCGACGCCGCGCACGCTGTTGCCGCGCTCGTCCAGCGCGGGCGAGAACACGCCGATGCCGAGTTGTCCGGGCAGCACGGCGACGATCCCGCCACCCACGCCGCTCTTCGCCGGCATGCCGACGCGGTAAACCCATTCGCCGGCGAAGTCGTACATGCCGCACGTCGTCATCACGCTGAGGATCTGATCGACGAACTCGGAACGCACGGCGCGCGCGCCGGTCGCCGGATTGACACCGCCGTTGGCGAGCGTCGCGCCGATCATCGCGAGGTCGCGGCAGTCGATCAGAATCGAACACTGCTTGAAGTACAGCTCCAGCGCCGGCTCCGGGTCTTCGCTGACGATTCCGTAATTGCGCAGCATGTGGCCGATCGCCCGGTTGCGATGCCCCGTCGCGCGCTCAGATTCGAACACCGCTTCATCGAGCTCGAGCGGGCGTCCGGCGTACGCAGAAACGGCATCGACCACGCGGCCGATCCGGGCCTCCGTCGTCGCGCCTGCCACCAGCGACGACGTGGCTATCGCTCCGGCGTTGATCATCGGGTTCAGCGGCCGTCCGGTACCGGGCTCGAGACTGATCGAGTTGAAGGCGTCGCCGCTCGGCTCCACGCCAATGGCCTGGCGCACCCGCTCCCCGCCCCGGTCCTCCAGCGCAACGCCGTAGATCAGCGGCTTCGAGATCGACTGAATGGTGAACTGCTGACGCGTAGCGCCGACCTCGTAAACGTGGCCGTCCACGGTCGCGATCACCACGCCGAACGCGGCGGGGTTCGCGCGCGCGAGTTCAGGGATGTAAGTGGCAACGCGGCCGGTATCGAGCTTCGACAGCCGCGCGTGCAGCTCTTCGAGGTAACGCCGGATCGGCGACCGAGTGGCGTCGTTGGGATTGTTGATGGTCACGGCGCCGAAGCATGCAACATTTGTGCGCACCTCCGCGCACGCCGGAAATCCGAGTTCGGCTCGCATTTCAGTACCGTATTGCACCGAAATGGGCGCTCCACCGCACCATTAGGTGGCACCGCACCCGCGTATGCGGCCGAAAATCAGGTGTTGGTGGCGGTACCGAGGATGACGGCGGTGGAGCAGTTATAGACGGTGCTCTGGGTACCCATGCACCAGTTGATGTCGTTGTTCGATTGCGGCCGGTACACCGGCTTGTCGCCGTCGTTGCGGTTGCACAGACAACGACCGCAGCTGCTCTTGCCGCAACAGTCGTTGTAGCTGATGACGTAGCGCTTGCCGTCTGCCGGGTTCTCGCAGGTGCCGATCCACGTGAGCGGCGACATCTCGGTGCCCGGTGGACATTCGTTGCGCGTGCCGCCGCAACAACTGCACAGGAAGCCGTCGATGCCGCAATATCGCCAGTATTCGCACGTTGACGGATCGCCGGGATCGGCCGGATTGCCGGTGCTCTGCGGCGGCACTTGCGACTCACCGCCGCCATGGCTTGCCGCGCGCGCGACGGGCAACAGCGGCACCGCGGCGGCGCCGACCAGGCTGGTTGCCAACAGACCCAGAAAGCCGCGCCGCGAACTGCGTCGCGCCACGCCGCGTGCTCTGTTCTCCATCCATCGATCGAACCAGCGCATATCTTGGCCTTCACTCGATCCGGTGAATCATGTACGGCGTTTCGCCGACACCATGGATCGTGTGCATGTACGTGCCTGCATTCGCGTCGTACACGTCCACGCTCCCTTCGACATTCGCCACGAGCATGCGCGGCGTTGCGTCGGCCGTGACTTCGATGGCAATCGCCGCGTTTTTCAGCGCGATCTTCGCCACGCGCGCATGACGCGCTACATCGAACACCCACACTTCCGTCGCGGGATCCTTGTGGCTGCCTGTGTAACCCTTCGGAATCATCCCCACGAAGAGGCGGCCGTCGGGATGACCGGCGCTCCAGTGCCAACCGGCCGGACGCCAGCCCTCTTTGCGCTCCTGATCGGTCGTCAGCCACCAGGTATCGGCGACGCGTGCCACTTCCTTGTCGGCGGCGATCACCTGAACGCGGCCGAGGTAGCTCGGGAAATACCAGTTCGTTCCTATGCGGCTCGACTTCTCCGTCAGGGGATCCTTGTCGATGTCGATGAACGGCTTCGAATGACTGCTGCTTTTCAGCGCTCCGTGTTCGTCGAGGGTGATCGCGAGCAGGCTGCCATCGCCGCACAGCATGAAGAAACCGCGCTCGACGGTGGCGTACACCAACGCGCAACCGGGCGTCGGAATCTCGCCGACGAACTGCCGCTTGTCGAGGTCGACCACGCTCACCGACATCGCCGGGTTCATGTTGTACACGACGAGAAACCGGCCGTCGGCCGTGAGGCTGGCGCTGGCTTTGTTCACCACGGAGTTGGCGCGCTTGGTCGGAATTTCGATCTCCGCGAGAACGCCGAGCGTCGACATGTCGTAGACGGTGACGAGATCGGCCCGCGTGCCGCGGCTGCCATGGCTGTAGTAGGTCTCGCCTACGTACAACTCGTTGCGCGCCGCAGACATGTCGAGCGTGGCGAACTGCCCTGCGCTCAACATGCCGAGAAATGCCTGCGAATCCGCATCGACCAACGAGAATTTCGAGTCGATGAGATTGCTGAACGCAAAATCGTGGATCAGCGCGAGGTGCGGCCCGTACGGCGTCGCAACTTTCGCGACACCGAGCACCGACTCAGCCGGCAGGTCGGCGGTCGTCGGCGCTGCAACGCATAGCAGCACCCAGATCGATATCCATCTCTTCATCTGGAATCGTTTGTCTTTTTAGGACGTTCGTTTTGCAGGATTGTATAAATGTTCAACGTCAGCGAACCTAGCCGCCGTGGGGGGCGCGTGTCAATTCATCTAACAGGGAGATTTCAGATGAGCTGCAGATGGCGCAAGTGGGGAGCGTTCGTGCTCGTGGTGACCACGTTCGCACCAGACACTCGGGCAGCCGAGGCGCTGATGGAAGAAATCACCATCACCGCACAGAAGCGCGAACAACCGTTGCAGGACGTCGGCATCGCCGTTACCGCGTTCACCGGGCAGCAGATCGAGCAGCTCGGGTTTCAGAACAGCATCGACATCGTGGCGCACACGCCCGGCATGACGTTCGGCACGCCGACTGCGCAAGGCAACAACGCCAACATCGCGTTGAGGGGCGTTGCGCTGAACGACTTCAACGACAACAACGAATCGCCGGTGGCGATCTACATCGACGAGGTGTATGTGAGCGCGATCGCCGGCGCCACGTTCCAGCTGTTTGACCTCGATCGCGTGGAGGTGCTGCGCGGCCCGCAAGGCACGCTGTTCGGCCGTAACGCGTCAGGCGGTCTCGCGCAGTTCGTCAGCGTTGCGCCCGGTAAGGAATTCGAGGGTTACGGCAGCCTGACGCTGGGGCAGAACGGTCAGGTCAAATCCGAACTCGCGGTGAACGTGCCGCTCACCGACCGCATTGCGGCGCGGCTGTCTGTCGCGCAGGACAAATACGACGGCTACGTGCACAACCGCATGCCCGGCATCCACAACCCGAACGACGCCGACAACAACGCGGGCCGTCTGCAGATCGCGTGGGACATCACCGACGACCTGTACTTCCTCGGTAAGGCGCACGGCTTCCGCACAGACAACCGCGACGGTTCGTGGCAGCACCAGTCGACGCAATCGGGCGGCGGCCAGTTCGGCGACAAGAACATCAAGCTTCCGGCCGATGTGGAAAACCCCAACCCTCTCGTTGCCAACGGCCCGGGCAACGACGTCTTCGGCTATCGCGACACCGACGGCGATCCGTGGGCGGGCGACTACGACCGCGACGGACCATTGAAGATCGAGAACTGGGGTTACAGCGGACGGTTCAACTGGAACATCACGCCGAATCTGGAGCTCACGTCGATCACGTCGTGGGACCACTACACGCGACTGTTCGGCGAGGACACCGACGTGGGGCCCACGCCCGGGATCGTGCCGACGTTCGATTCCGACATCGACCAGTGGACGCAGGAATTCCGCCTCGCGGGTTCTTCCGACCGGATGAACTGGGTGGCCGGCGTCTTCTACTTCAACAGCAACGTCGGCGGCATCATCGACCTCGGTGCATTCGCACTCACGCCAACGGCTCCGTTGTGCCGCGGCGGTCCGTGCGCGCCGCCCGATACTGCGTGGCTGATTTACTACAACGCCGACTACCATCAGGACACCGAGTCGTGGGCGACGTTCGGCCAGGTCGAATACGACCTCACCGACAAGTTCACGCTGATCGGCGGTCTTCGGTATACGGACGAGAAACGCAGCCTCGGGTTCTATGCGCAAGACCTCGCCGGATTCCCCGAGAGCCTGGGCTTACCGAACAATATCTACATGGACTTCACGCGACCCGTGGTCGGGAAGCTGACGCAGAACGACAGCGACAACGTAACCGGCAAGGTGGAACTCGACTGGCACGTGCGGGATGACGTACTCGCGTACGGCTACGTGTCGCGCGGTGCGAAGTCGGCCGGCTTCAACACCGGTCTGCTCGACAACAACGGCATCTTCAACACGGTTACGCCGAAACAGGTGCCGTTCAATCAGGAAACGCTGACCGCGTACGAGGTGGGATTGAAGAGCACGCTATTCGACGGCCTGATGCGGTTCAACGTGGCGGCGTATTACTACGACTACACCAACTTCCAGGCATTCGCGTTCCAGAACCTCGGTCAGCTGATCTTCAACACCGACGCCACGGTAAACGGCGGTGAAATGGAAATCACGGTATCGCCAACCGAACGATTCGAGGCGTCGTTCGGCGGCAGCTGGATCCACGAAGCAGAAGCGCAGGACATTCCGAGCTACACCGACCGCATTCGCGACCGCCGCATGGTGCTCGCGCCGGAGTGGCAGCTGAACACGATTCTGCGCTACTCGTTCCCGCTGGCCGGCGGTGCCAATCTCACTGCACAGTGGGACGGCTTCTATCAGACGCAGACGTACTTCGACATCCAGAATTATCCGATCTCGCGCAGCGACAACTACCAGATATGGAATGCCCGCCTCATCTACAACACGCCGGACGACAAGTGGACCGTGACGGCATGGGTCAACAACGTGTTCGACGAGGAGTATCTGCAGTACAGCTTCGACTTCACGAACTCGTTCGGTTTCAACCAGCTCGGTTACGGCAGCCCGCAATGGGCCGGGGTCACCGTCGGGTTCAAGTGGTAGCACGCTGCATTGCGCTCGCCTTGCTTTTCGCAGTGCTGTTCGCGAGTTCGGCCGGCAATGCAGACGCGCGCTTCGACTACATGATGAGTTGCCAGGGTTGTCATCGCGACGATGGTCGCGGCAACCCCGGCAACGTTCCCGATCTGCGCGGTGAACTCGGACTGCTGCTCGCCGAGCCGGGCGGACGCCGCTATCTCGTGCAGGTGCCGGGATCGCGCAATGCGGCCATGGACGACGCGGCGTTGGCCGCAGTGCTCAACTGGATGGTGCCGCAGTTCAGCGCGGAGACGATGCCGGCGCACTTCAAACCGTATTCCGTCGACGAAGTTCACCGATACCGCAACGAACCGGTCGGCGACGTCGCGGCCGAGCGCGCGAAACTGATGGAAGACATCGATCGGCACGATCGCTGAGCAACGTCTTTCACAACGGCGGCGTTCCCTGTCTAATCCCGGGTCCCTCTCAACGGACTCGTAGTACGTATGGAAGCAACATCGCAACTGCCCCGCCCGCTTCGACCGCTCCCGTGGCTGCTGTTCGGCAGCCGCTGGCTGCAGGTTCCTCTGTACCTCGGCCTGATCGTCGCGCAGGGCATGTACGTCGTTCAATTCATGCGCGAGTTGTGGCATCTGATCATCGACGTTCAGTCGTTCACGGAAACGACCATCATGCTGTCGGTGCTCGGCCTGATCGACGTGGTGATGATCTCGAATCTGCTCATCATGGTGATCATCGGCGGCTACGAAACGTTCGTGTCGCGGCTCAACCTCGAGGGCCATCGCGACGAACCGGAATGGTTGTCGCACGTGAACGCAAACGTTCTCAAAGTGAAGCTCGCCACAGCCATCATCGGCATCTCGTCGATTCACCTGCTGAAAACGTTCATCAATGCCTCGAACCTCGACGTGAAGACGATGCACTGGCAGGTGGTGATTCACCTGACGTTTGTCGGTTCGGCCGTGGCAATCGCGTACATCGACCGCTTGATGAGCCCGCCGCAGAAACACGCGTCGCCTTGACGTCGGTCGGCGCTGCCGACGACCGAGGTCGGGCGACGCACCATTGCGCATCTTTCTCGCGATTGCGATGCTCTCGATCGACTCGACATTGCGGGGACCAAGCAGATGACATGGGTGGCGCGGATTCTGGTCGGGCTCGTGGCCGCGTTCTTTCTGGTATGGGGCCTTCGTTTCTACTTCTCGCCTGATGCAATGGCAGCCGAGTTCTCGATAGCACCGTCTGGTGTGCCGGGCGTTTCGACGGTGCGCGGCGATCTCGGCGGCATGTTCATCGGGGTAGGTCTGCTCGCCGCGTCCGGATTACGGCGCGGCTCTCATCGCCTCCTCTATTCGGCCGCCACGATCATCGGTGCCGTGGCGTTCGGCAGAGTCGTCGGCTTTGCATTCGAAGGCACGCCGGTGACGACGATAGTTCCGTTCGTCGCGGAACTGGTGTTCGTCGCGATACTGCTGTTCGGTGCGGTGCGCCTGCGCGCGGAGAGCCGGCCATGACGCTCGGCTTCTCGATCGAAAAACTCGACAACATCCAGGCATTCGTCAAATCGTACGTCGACGACGGCAAGTTGCCGGGCTATCTCTGTCTCGTCTCGCGATACGGCGAGGAAGCCCACTTTCTTTCATACGGCAAACGCGACATGGAGCGCGGCACGCCGATCTCGCGCGACACCGTGTTCCGCATCTATTCGATGAGCAAGCCGATCACCAGCGTCGCGTTGATGATGCTGTACGAAAAGGGTGCGTTCCAACTGGACGACCCGGTGGCGAAGTACATTCCGCGATGGCGCGATCTGAAAGTGTTCGCCGGCGGCGACGAGAAGTCGTACAAGGTGAGCGCGCCGGCACGCCCGATGAACGTGAAGGATCTTCTCACGCACTGCTCGGGCCTCACCTACGGATTCCTCAACACGCATCCGGTAGACGCGATGTATCGCACGGCGAAGGTCGGCGGAGGCACGCCGGGCGCCACCCTGGCCGGAATGATCGACGAACTCGCCCGGCTTCCGTTGCAGTTCTCGCCGGGCACACAATGGAACTACAGCGTTTCCACCGACGTGCTGGGTTACCTCGTACAAGTGCTCGCGGATCAGGACTTCGACCAGTTCGTTGCCGAGAAGATCACGCGGCCGCTCGGCATGGACGACACCGGTTTCTTCGTGGTGCCGGAGAATCACGACCGATTCGCCGCGTGCTACGACCGCGTCGCCGCAACGAACTCGCTCAAGCTGCAGGACGATCCGAGGAAAAGCCCGTATCTCTCACGCCCAACGTTTCTATCCGGGGGCGGCGGCATGGTGTCGACCATCGACGACTACCACACGTTCACGCGGATGCTGCTTGGCAAAGGCGCAGCCAACGACGTGCGGATACTCGGCCGCAAAACCGTCGAGTACATGACTCTGAACCATCTGCCGGGCAACAAGGATCTCGCCGCGATGGGCCAGCCGATCTTCAGCGAGACTCCATACGACGGCATCGGTTTCGGGCTCGGCTTCTCGGTGATACTCGATCCAGCTACCGCGAACGTGCTCGATTCTCCGGGCGAGTTCGCATGGGGTGGTGCTGCCAGCACCTACTTCTGGATCGATCCAATGGAAGAGCTGATCGTCATCTTCATGACGCAGCTGCTGCCGTCGTCGTCGTATCCGATCAGGCGGCAGTTGAAGGCGCTGGTGTATCAGGCGTTGATCGATTAGCCGGAACGCCACCCACTGGACCTGGTTGCCGAATCGATCAGCAGGTGCTACGTCTGTTGGCGAATTAACAGTCAGTTCGCGCACGCAAATCTGACGCAGCGCCTAGGCGGCGCTGCAAACAAGCATAATGCTCGGCCAACCATAGATTACCTCGCGTGTCGCAAACCCCGCCCAATCGTACGGTTGTGAACCAACCTCGTGTGCGCCGAGTCGTGTGTAGAACGCGCGATTCGGATTCGGTTCCAGCGCGCGTACGGCCAGTGTCTTCGCGTGGCGCGCAACAAGCCAATCGGCAGCGGCTCCGACGAGGCTACGACCGATACCACGATTCTGCCAGCTCGGAGCGACGTGCAAACTCGTGACCTCTCTGGGGTACGCGGCTGCAATGGACCGATCACGAAATATTTCCGCCGTGTAGCCACCGGCGAGAACGAATGCGACAACCCCATCGGGATCGGCGTCCGCAACCAGCAGAACCTGATCGCCCGAATCAAACGCGCCGGAGTCAAAGGCGCGCTGCCAGTTCGCGACACTCGTGGAGACTGGCAATTCCGACAGGCACTGTTCCGGAACACGCCCTTCAAACGCGGAGCGATTGGCAGCGACAACGACCTCACCCAGACTCTGACAATCCTCTCGACTGGCACGACGTATCTGCACGGTGGCGCCGCCTAACAGCCAGCATCTGCCGCGCACCGGACAGGCGGCAAATCTGCGCAAGCAAATTTGATGACTGGCTGGCGCGTTGGCTGCGTGCAGTGGTTAGGCGGCCGCACGAATGAATGGCATGACGACATCGGAGACCGGGCCATTTGCTGTGAGCAGTTCAATGTGATTGAGCCCTTCGAGTACATGTAGTTTTCCTCCAGTCGCCTCGATCGAAGCTCGCTGGTGCTGAAGCTTCCGGACCACATTGCCGTCGCGGGTCCCGGTATATACCAGAAGCGGACCGTGAACCTCGTTCGGTTCGACCGCTGGCCATGACTCCAGTCCCGACCAGCGCGCACGCTGCAATGCGTCCGATACCTCGGAAAGCCTCGCCTCGACGTAGGCCGATGTGAATATCCGTCCGAAGTACGTTCCAGCTGCGATGGTACCCACCACGATTGTGTTCTTAGCCAGGTGACACGCCCGCGTCGCGCCGAACGACCAGCCCCATACGGATTGCAGCCGCTCGACCCACCCCGTGCGAGTCCAGATCGTTCGATCGTGACTAAAGCCGTGCAGCAGAAGTATCGGTGGCCCAGTTCCAACAACGTCGTAAGAGACTCGTGTGCCATCGAGCGATCCGACTTTCATGTTGATGAGGTCTCGTTTTGCTGCGGCGGACCGATGACACGAGATGAATACCCTGTTTCCTGAGTTCGCGCATTCGCCATTACGTCGACTCCGAGAACGTGAAGAACGTGACCGGAGATGGTTCTCCACCTAGTCTTCGATAGAAGTCGAGCGCATGCGCGTCGTCACTGTCTGCTGGAACAAAGACGTCACGGATCCCCACCGTGGCCGCACTGGCGCGGAGAGCCGAAACGAGTTCACTCCCGATGCCCCTGCGCTGATGATCGACA
>DATJGR010000058.1:0-14856 GCA_035494855.1 Pseudomonadales bacterium
GTACGAGTTCGACACGCGGCTGGCGGTCGATTTTCCGTTGGCGAACACCGTCTACAACGGGGATCCGCAGGACCAGGTCATTCTCGACTACCAACCGGCCGACCAGAGCGACAACGGCGTGCTGTACAAATTCAACACGTCGTATCAGATCACCGACGACGTCATGACCTACATGACGATCAGCGAGGGATATCGGATCGGCAACACCAACGGGCTCGAGCTGTGCGAGCCACAGACGACTCAGAACGTGTGCGCGCAGCCGGACGAACTCGAATACAAGTCCGACAAGACCGTGAATTACGAGATCGGCGCCCACACGACGTGGCTCGACGGGCGCCTCACGATCAACGGCGACATCTTCTACATCGATTGGCAGGATCCGCAGGTGTTGTCGGCGACGCTGGTCGGTGCGCAGCCGATCACGAAGAACGCCGACAGCGCGAAGTCGCAGGGTCTCGAAGTGGCGGCGAACTGGCGAACGACCGACCAGCTCACGGTACGCGCCACCTACTCCTACGCGAATGCAGAACTCACGAACGACGTCACTCGCCTCATCACGACGATCGCGCCGCCCTCGCCGCCGGGATTCAACCTCGACACCCTCTCCGGCGAATCCGGAGACCGGTTGCCGGGCGCGCCCGAGCATCAGGGCAGCCTTTTTCTCGCCTACGAGTGGCCAGTGATGGAAGGCTACGTGCTCGAACTCGACTACGGCGTCACCGCCATCAGCAACGTGCTGACGCGCACCGGCAACCGTGGTTTCGGGGAGCACTTGAGCGGCTATGCGATTCAGGACGCGGCGGCGGTGCTATACCGCGACCAGTGGTCGGTGACGCTGTTTGCGAAGAACCTGTTCGACGCCTACGCGGAAACGAGCGCGGCGCAAACGCGCGCGTATATCCAGACCGCTGCGGACGGCAACGGCGACCCCGTGTACGTCCGGTCGTACCGGCACGACGTGCTGCCGCCGCGGATGGTCGGGGTGCGGTTTACGTGGGAAATGGCGCATTAATCGAAGACCGGAGAGGGGTTCAGGCGCCGAAAACGGGCATTTCCGCCCGGAACCCCGATATACTGTTGCGTCATTCCATCCACGAGAACCTCAATGGCGATCAAGCCGAAGACCCCGTCTTCCCCGGAAGCACGCAAGCAGATCGAAAAGGACGTCGCTGCGTTCCTGAAATCCGGAAAAAAGATCCAGCGGATCCCGTCCGGCGTCAGTGGCCAGGACGGTCTGGGTAACCGCAAGCAGCTGGTGTTGGGCCCGAGTTCCAAAGCCAAGAAATAACGTCCGCACCGGCCTCGGATGAGCGGAATCAAGGACTACGACCGATACGACGCGCTCGAGCTCGCGCGCCTGATCCGATCGCGCGAACTCGCCGCGGTCGAGGTGCTCGACGAGGCCATTGCCCGGGCGGAGCGGGTCAATCCGCGATTGAACGCCATCGTCGCGAAGTCGTACGACGAGGCGCGCGCGCAAGCGCGAAGACCGCTGCCCGATACCGCGCTGGCCGGCGTTCCGTTTCTGATCAAGGACATCACGTACCAGACGGGTTTGCGTTGTTCGTTCGGCAGCCGGTTGTTTGCGGATTTCGTCCCGGACCACGACTCCGAGCTGGTCGCGCGCTACCGGGCGGCCGGGTTGCTGCTGTTCGGCCGCACCAGCACACCGGAATTCGGGCTGAACGTCACCACGGAGTCGGTGCTGCTCGGCGTGTGCCGCAATCCGTGGAATCTGCAGAAGACCTCCGGCGGGTCGAGCGGTGGCGCCGGTGCGGCGGTCGCCGCAGGCGTGATTCCGGCTGCGCACGCCACCGACGGCGGCGGTTCGATCCGCATTCCCGCGTCGTGTTGCGGTCTTGTCGGTCTGAAGCCCACCCGCGCGCGCACGCCGCCGGGTCCCGACGTCGGTGAAGGCTGGGGCGGTATGTCGATCGGGCACGTGGTGTCGCGGACGGTTCGCGACAGCGCTGCGTTCCTCGACGCAACCCACGGTTCTGCGATCGGCGATCCATATCACGCGCCGACGTTCAGCGGCTCGTTCCTCGAGCAATGTGCCCAGGCACCGCGGCGCTTGCGGATCGCGTTCGACACGACACCGCTCACCGGCGTTCCGACCCATCCGGACTGCATCGAGGCCGTGCGACGCGCGGCGGCGCTGTGCGAGTCGCTCGGACACAGCGTCGAGCAAGCGTCGCCGCAATTCGATCGGCTGACCTTTCGGCTGGCGACCGGCGTCGTCGTGTCGGCGAACGTCGCGAACTCGGTCGATACCAGGCTCGCCGTGCTCGGCCGAAAACTGACCGACGACGACGTCGAAGCGAACACGCGCGCCACGGTCGAATACGGCCGCAGCATCGCCGCGCCGCGTTATGCGGCGGCGATGCAGACGATCCATCAGACCGGCCGCGCCGTCGCGCGCTTCCATCAAACCTACGACGTGATGCTGACGCCGACGCTGGTTGCGCCGCCGGTATCGATCGGCTGGCTCGATACGATGAACCTCGACGTCAACACCTTTGGCGACCGATTCTCCCGGTTCTGGGGTTTCACGAATCTGCAGAACGCAACGGGTCAGCCGGCCATCTCGTTGCCGCTGCACTGGAACGCCGAAGGACTGCCGATCGGCGTGCAGTTCGCTGGTGCGTTCGGCGAAGACCTGTTGCTGCTGCAACTCGCGTCGCAACTCGAGCGCGCGCAACCCTGGTTCGACAAGCGACCGACCGCCTGACGATCCGTCGAGGGCGCTCAGACCAGTCGTTCGATCATCACGTCGATCAGTCCGGCCGCAATCCACGTCAGTGGTGGAATCACCAGATAGAACGCGAGCCGCGTTGCAACGCTGGTGTTGAACGGCCATTCGCTCACTGCAGCGATCTCACGACGGTAGCTCAGCAGCTGGTTCAGCGACGCAAAATCCGCCGTCTGGTCGCCGACACGCGGCATCGAACGAAGGCGTTCATTGATCCGCCGCAGTTCGTTCGCCTTCGCCGTTGCGATCGCGCGATGGATCGGCCAGATCGGCAGCGCGAGCAGGAAGAACATCGGCGTGCCGGTTGCGAGGAGCCCGGGCACCATCGCGACCACGCTGCTGTCGGGTGACACCCACAGCACCGGGAATGCCGCCTGCGCGCCGATCAAGGCGAGCGTCGACGCCACCGCCACGCGCGCAAACGCAGTGAGTCGACCGGGATCGATCAGATCGACGGTCGTGTGCATCGACAGGCGATTGAACAGCCGCGCGTTGTCGATCAGCGCCACGACCACGAACATCATCACGATCCAGACAAGCAGTGCGCCGAAGACGAGAGCCGATGCCGGCAGGTTCGTCGCCAACCGGTGCATGAGAACCGTCGGCGATCCCGCGAGCAGGACGTTGTGCAGCAAGCCCGCGGCCACACCGAATCCGAGCGTTGACCATGTCCACAGAGGGGGCTTGTGCGCGATCCTGTTCCGCCAACCCTGGACAAGTTCCGGCGGTGCCGTCAGTTCCGGCTCGAGTTCGCTGAAGGCGGCGACCGTATGGGTCGTGATCAGGTGATACACCGGAACGATGTACGCAATGATGATGCAGAAGAACAGCGCCGCTGCCTGGCCCGGTTCATCCGACTCTTCGAACACGCGCGACGCGCGAAATGCGCCATACAAGAGCGTGAACAGCACGAGCGCCGAGAGCCATCTTCCGAATCGGATATCCGGAACCAGCGCCAGTAGCCAGACCTTTCTGTCGTGACCCGAAGCCACGTGACTGTCCATCGATAACGGGTTGGCCGACTACAGTGGGCCATCGGTTTCACGCGGTCAACGACGGGCCATTGAGTTGATTTGCAGCATGTATTATAACGCGTGTTACACAAAACGGAGGGCGCATGAAGCTCGACATCTTCTCCGAGATTCAGAAGCGGGATTGCGACGCCAATGGGGGGTTCGGCAAATTGCTCGACGAATCCATCGAGCAGGCGCGCGTGGCCGACGAGGCCGGGTTCGACTGTTGGTGGGAGGTGGAACATCACTGCACGCCCGACTTCAGCTACAGCTCGTGCCCGGAACTGATTCTCGAAGCGATTGCGTTGAACACGAAGCGGCTGCGGGTCGGTCACGCCGGCGTGCTGGTGCCGTTCGAGATCAATCATCCGTTGCGGGCGGCGGAGCGCGCGGCGATGCTCGATCACATCAGCGGCGGCAGGCTGGAAGTGGGGCTGGCGAAATCGGGCGGCAAAGAGTGGGAGACGTTCGGCATCTCCGAACGGCAGGCCGCAGAAGACCTGGTCGAAGCGACGCAAATGCTGCCGCGTGCGTGGTGTGACAGTTCGTTCTCGTGGCAAAGCCCGCGCTGGAAAGTGGCGGAGCGAACGGTGTTGCCGAAACCGGTGCAACGTCCGCATCCGCCCTTGTGGCACACGTGTTCGAGTCCGCCGTCGTTCGAACGCGCCGGTCAGCTCGGTGTCGGCGTGCTCGGCACCACGCTGTTCGCGCCGGTCGACGCGCTCGAAGGAATGATCAAGGGCTATCGCAAGGCCATCGCGCAGCTCGGCAAACCGGCAGGACGCTTCATCAACGACGCCGTCGGCATCTTCACGTTCGTGCACGTCGCGGAATCGACGCGTGCCGCAATCGCGAGCGGCGCGCCGCGCTCCGCGTTGTGGTACGTCAGCTCGGCGCCGCGCGTATTCAACGTGCCGCGCGACATCTTCTATACCAACATCCGCGGCAGTACGGACCCGCGGTCGCGTCCGGCGTCGAACGCACCGCTCGCCACCGCTGAAAAGCCCGACCCGAACTCGGTCGACGATCCGAATCCGGTCGTCGCGCTGTTGAAGCGCGAGTTCGCCGGCGAAGAAATCTCCAATGAAGAGATCTTCGAGGTGATCGGCAAGCTCGATTCGGTGATCATCGGCGACGTCGCAACGTGCAGGAAGAAGATGGAACGTTTCCGCGATATCGGCGTGGACCGGTTGATGTGCCTCGTGCAGATGGGCGAAGTGCCGCACGCACAAGTGCTGTCGACGCTGCGTTGCATCGGTCGGGATCTGATCCCGCACTTCGCCTGACGGGCCCGCTGTGCCGAAGGTCGTGGACCACGATGCGCGACGCCGGGACTTCATCAAGGCTGCGTACGAAACCATTACCGAGAACGGCCTGGCGAATACCACCGTGCGTGCGGTGGCGCGCAAGGCCGGTTACACCACGGGCGCGCTGGTGCATTACTTCGGCGACAAGAACGAGCTGATCCGACTCGCGCTCGATTACTCCGGCGAGGTCGTGCGCGACCGCATGGTCGCCGTGCACCAGCGACAACGCGGTCGCAATGCCTTGCGAGAGATCATCGTCGAGGCGCTGCCGCTCGACAAACAACGCGACGCGAACTGGCGCGTGTGGCTCGCGCTCTGGTATCACTCGGAAGACAACGAGGACATGCGCGCCGAAGAGAAGCGCCGCTATCGCGAGTGGACCGGCCGGCTCGCACGCGCGCTCGACGAATCGGTCAGGGACGGTGAGATCGCGAAGTCGACCGACGTGAAGCTCGAAGTGCAGGCGCTCGTAGCGTTCATCGACGGTCTCGGGGTTCAGCATCTGATGTCGTCGCGCGGCATGTCCGCGAAACGCCTGACGAAACTGCTCGATCGCTATCTCGAGCGCCTTTACGCGCCGAAGCGTTGACGCTTGACGAGCCGAATGTCGAAGTAATATAACGCTCGTTATATTTTGTTCGACGCTCGGTAGTTCTCGGGGTCTTCTTGGGGTCGTCTTTCGGGGGATAGTTCGATGTCGAATGCATGGAGCCGCTTGCGCGGCATTGCGGTCCTGTCTGTTGCCTTTACCGGTCTCGCGTCGACTCCCTCGTTCGCCGCCGAAGGCGAAGCGATCGAAGAGATCATCGTCACCGCCGAAAAGCGCGAAACGTCAGCGCAGGAAACGCCGATCGCGTTGACCGCGTACGACGCCGAGCAGCTGCAGTTGCGCGGCATCAACGACATTACCGACCTGCAATGGTCGGTGCCGAGTCTGGTGATCAGTCCGAACTCGCAGTCGCCGGTGACGTACGCATACATCCGCGGCATCGGATCGGACCAGCTGGTCGCCGGATTCGATCCCGGCGTTTCGTATCACCTCGACGGCAACTACGTCGGACAGCCGTCGTCGATGCCGGGCGACATGTGGGACATGCAGCGCGTCGAAGTGCTGCGCGGTCCGCAAGGCACGCTGTACGGCCGCAACACCACGGGCGGTTCGATCAACGTGATCACGGCCGATCCGACGCAGGAGTTCGAAATGTTCGGCGACGTCACGGCAGGAGACTACGACGACGTGCGCGAACGCCTCGTCGTCAGCGGTGCGCTTGCCGACGACATCTCGGCTAGGCTCGCGGTAGTAAACGAAAGCAACGACGGTTATCAGGACAACAAGATCGGCCACAACGGCGACGTCGTCGACTACACGTCGGTGCGCGGCAAATTGCGTTTCGATCTCAGCGAGAGCGCCAACCTGGTGTTGACCGCGCAGAACTTCCAGAACAGCGGCAATCAGAGCCAGCGTCGGCGTGAACCGTTCGCCCCGGCGGTCTTTCCGCTGCCGCCGCCGATCGGGCCCGTGACTGTCGACATTTTCACCGGCGCGGTACCGAACCCGAAAAACGTGCGTGAAGTCGCCAAGGACTACCGCGAGTATCTGAACCTCGACAACGACTTTCTGTCGGCGCGCCTCACATGGGACTTCGACGCCGGTTTCCTCGGCCCGATCACGCTCGTGACGAACACCGGCTACATCACCAACGACTGGTTCCAGTCGGCCGACATCGATCAGTCCAGCAATCCCGTTCAGTTCCAGCGCTGGACCATGAACACGAATCAGCTCACCCAGGAAATTCGTCTGGTATCGGCGGGCAAGGGTCCGTGGGAGTGGATCGTCGGCGGTTTCTATTTCAACGAGAACCTGGAGAGCGATTACTTCTTCCAGGACAGCACGCCGTTCTTCGGCTTCGACTTCTTCAACGGCGGTAAGTTGAAGACGACGTCGTCCGCGGTGTTCGGCCAGATCGGCTACGACATGCGCGAAGGCGGTTTGCCCTTCAAAGTCGTCGTCGGCGGCCGCTACACCAGCGACGAAAAAGAGATCAACGAGTACCAGAGGATCGCGGCATTCGGCGTGAACCTGGCGCGTAGCGACCAGCAGCAGTGGGACGAAGGTACCGGCAAGGTGGAGTTCGACTGGTTCATCACCGACGACGTGTTCAGCTACGTGAACCTGTCGCACGGTTACAAAGGCGGCGGCTACTCTCTCGGCCAGTTCGATACGTACGATCCGGAGAAAGTTGACTCGGCCGAGGTGGGGCTGAAGAGCCAGTTCTGGAACAACCGCGCGCAGGTCAACGTCGCCGCGTTCTACAACGACTACAAAGATCTGCAGGTGAACTTCCTGCAAGCGACGTCGTTCACGACCGACAACGCGGCCGATGCGACGATCAAAGGCGTGGAAGTCGAGACGGTGTTGCTGCCCTTCGATCAGTTCAATTTCGGCCTGAATCTGACGTGGCTGAACGCCCAGTTCGACAAGTATCAATTCACGCCGACGATCAGCCTCGACGGCGACACGTTGAACCGCGCGCCCGAGTACACCGTCTCGACGTATGCGCAGTACGACTACTCGATGGGCGCCAACGGCACGCTAACGGCGCGCGCGCAGTATTACTGGCAGGACGACGTGTACTACCGCGTGCAGAACATCGATCGTCACAAGGAAGGCGCGTTCTTCACGGCAGATGCGCGTCTGATGTGGACGAGCGCCGACGAGCAGTGGACGGTCGATGCGTTCGTGCAGAACCTCACCGACGAGGACAACCTGCGCAACATGACCGTGAACGACGGCCTCGCGAGCGGAACGCCGACGACGTTCGACTCCTACTATCCGCCGCGCACGTACGGCGTGCGCTTCGCGTGGAAGATGGTTTCGGGAAAATAGAGGGCTGCAGATGGCCGATTGGCACATACGTTCGATCTTCCATTTCATCCTGCCGTGCACGAACGTCGAGCGGTCGACGGCGTTCTACGCGCACTTCGGTTTCGAAGTGATCAAAGACAACCGCAACGTGCAGTGGCCCGACTACGTCGGCAGCAATTTCAACATGGTGAGAGGTGCGCAAGGGCGCGCCGTGCAGCTCGTGCTGCCGCAGGACGATGCGCTGCAGACGCGCATCGACCTGATCGAATGGGTGAAGCCGCGCTGGTACAACACCGAAGACGCGAAACCGGCGGCCGAGCGCATTCCGCGCGTCATGGCGCTGCTGACGCACAACATTCGTGGCGCCACCGAAGCGCTGATGACGAAGGGTCTGGTGCCAACGCAGCCGCTGCGCGATCCCGATGCGGTGATCGGCGTACAGGGCGTGGTGTGTTTTCCCGATCCGGACGGCCACATCGTCGAACTGATCGAATACTTCCCTGGTCAGCTCGGCAGCAAGACGGACGGTCTGCCGAAGCGCGGGTAGTCCGCGCGGCGCTTCACGGCACGGTTGCGACGCTGCTCAGAAACTCGCGCACCGAATTCATGAACGGCGCCGGGCATTCCTCCTGCGGAACGTGTCCACAATCGGGCAGCACGACGAGGCGGCTCCCGGGAATTTTCGCCGCGAGATCGATCGTGCGTTGCGTCGGCACGATCCGGTCATCGTCGCCGGTGATGAGCAGGGTGGGTGTCGTGGCGAGTCCGGCAACGTCGCGTAGCATCTCGGAGTCGCGAGGCGCCGAGGTGAATTCCCACAGCGCCTTATCCCAGTCGTTGGCGCGCAGCGGTTTTCGGTAGCCGGCCAGTACGTCCGCGGTAACCCGCGTCGGATCGTGCCAGGCTCTGCGGACTACGGCGTCGCCCCGATCCGAGATCGAACGCACGGTGAGTGGCCCGAGGTGTTGGAGTTGCGGGATGCGCAACAGCGGGCGCAACCAGCCGGGACCGCCGCTGATTGCGGGGTCGACGAGCACGAGTGCAATGACGCGCTCCCGATGTCGCAGCGCCACGGCGACCGCGACGCGCGCGCCGGCTGAATTGGCGACCCAGACCGCACGGTCGATCGTGAGCGAGTCGAGCAGGGCGAGCGCGATGTCGATCTGCGCGTCGTCGCCGTACGGATTCTCGCCGGACCACTGCAGAGGTCGCTCCGTAAGGCCGAACGCGGGACGGTCGTACGCGACGGTACGCCCGCGCTCCGCGAACGATCCCATGACGTGGCGCCACGTGAATACGCTGGCGCCGAAGCCGTGCAGCAGCACGAACGCCGGCGCCCCGACACCGGCTTCCTTGTAGTGGACGTGCACGCCCGCGACATTGCCGAATCGGCTGTCGGGGTCGGCGAGCGTGATCGGATCGACGGTACCCGTCAGCGGCGGGACCGGGATCAGGAACGGAACGATCAGCAGCAACGCGACCAGAATGGCGACGGCGTACTTGGTCACTAGGCGCTGCAGCGGCCGCCGCCAAGCACGCAGAACTTCGCACGGTGCGGATGGTTGAGCTTGATCGGATTCAGCGCGTCGGCGAGCCGCGGACCCAGATCGAAGCCGCGGTCGTACGGCAGCAACGTGCATGACACGACCGTCGGACCTGCCGCGCCTTTGTGCCTGACGACCATCCGCGACGACGCACACATTACGTCTTCGGGTCTCTTGTGCAGAATGCCCCAGCACTCGGCGGTGATTTCCGGAACGCTCGCGGTCAGGTCCATCTCGGGGAACAGCACGAGTTGGACCGGGTCGCTCGCATTCAGCGAAAGGCCCTCGGAAGCAAACAGCGTCGCGAACCCTTCGCGCATCGATGCCTCCGCATCACCCCAGCGCAGCCGGCCCGCGACGTTCAACGCGAAACCGTTGTCCGATAACCACTTGAGACCGCGCAGCGTCGGCAGCCACGTGTGGCGACCGCGTTCTTCTTCGTGCAACTCGCGGCGGTGATGGTCCACAGAAACCCGCAACACCAGCTTGCTGTCGAACCGGGCTCGCAGCGCCAGCAACGCATCGGCGTGTTTCGTCATCGGCCGCATCGCGTTGGTCAGCACCAGCGTTCGATAGCCCCGCTCGAGACTCGCGGTCAGCAGGTCGATGATCGCGGGGTTCATGAACGGCTCGCCGCCAGTGAAGCCGATCTCGCTCGTCGGCAATTTCAGCGATTCGATCTGGTCGAGGTACGCCACGACGTCCGCCATCTCGAGATAGGCCAACCGATCGTTGCGGGGACTCGACTCGATGTAGCAGTTCGCGCAGGTGAGGTTGCACAGCGTGCCGGTGTTGAACCACAACGTCTGCAGCGCGCGCAACGCCACCGACGCCCGGGTCTTGCCGTCGGCAGTGACGTCTGGGTCGATGAATTTGCCGGCATTCGCCGCGGACGGATGGATCAGCATGGTTGTGTGCGCGCGGAGAACGTCCGCAGGGTACCGCAAGTGCCGGAATCGGCGCATTTCGGCGGGATGGTCATCTTGACTAATAGTAAGCATGGCTTATGATGTGCGCGTTTAATTCAGGTGAATCATCGTGGCCGACGGCAACCAGACCCAGACCAACGCGACGTTCGGATTCCTCGTGTCCGACGTCAGCCGCATGCTGCGCGAGAATTTCCGGACCACCACGCCCGAACTTGGCCTGACGTTGGCGCAGGCGCGCGTGCTGGTGCATCTGTCGCGTAACGAAGGCATCAGTCAGGTGGCGTTGTCGGCTCTGCTCGAGATCCAGCCGATCACGTTGCTGCGCCAGATCGACCGGCTGGAGAAAGCCGGTCTCATCGAGCGTCGCGCGCACCCGAGCGATCGGCGCGCCCAGCAGTTGTATCTGACGCCGCGTTCACAACCGCTGCTGAAAAAGATCTTCGACAAAGGCGCCCAGAGGCAGGACCAGGTGATGGCCGGGCTCGACGAAGCCGAACGCGAGCAGCTGATGTCGTCGCTGTTACGCATCAAAGCCAACCTGTCGCAGATGGCCGCACAACCCGACGTGGACGTTGCCCCGCGCGCGCGCTCCAAGTCCCGCCGCATAAGGTAGTTCAGCGATGTCCGAGATTCGAAAAATCGGAGCCGAAGGCCGCGTTGCACCAGTCACCGAATTCCCTCAGCAAACGTCCGCACCACCGGTGTCCGCGGCATTGCTGCCCCCTCCCGCCGCAAAGAAGCCGCGCGGTCGCTTCACGCGGCCGCTGCTGCTGTTCGGTGTGCCTCTGCTTGTGGTGTTGTTCTCGTGCTACGCGTATCTGCACGCCGGCCGCTACGTCGACACCAACAACGCGTACGTAAAGGCCGACAAAGCGATCATCGCCGCCGAAGTCACCGGCAAGATCGTCGAAGTCGCCGTGAAGGAAAACGATCACGTCGATAGCGGCCAGCTTCTGTTCCGCCTCGACGACACACCGTACAAATTCGCGCTCGACCGCGCCGAAGCGGCGCTCGCGCAAACCTCGCAGGACATCGCTGCCACCAAGCTGCAGTACCGTCAGGCGCTTGCCGAAATCGAACTGGCGCAGAACAACGTCGCTTACGCGCGCGTGACGTACGACCGGCAGGTCGGCCTGGTCGAACGCAAAATCGGTTCCATTTCCGATCTAGACGACGCCAAGCACGCGCTCGACACCGCGCAGAAGCAGCAGGAGCTCGCCAGCCAGCGCGCGGCGAAGATCCTCGTCGACTTGAACGGAAACGCAGACGTCGCCGTAGAGGCGCATCCGCGCTATCAGCAGGCGAAGTCGGATCGCGATCAGGCGGCGCTGGATCTCGAACGTACGAAGGTGGTCGCGCCGTTCTCCGGCATTGCCAGCAAGAAGCCCGAAATCGGTACGTACGTCGAACGCGGCAGCCCGGTAATGAGCCTCGTTTCCGACGGCGACATGTGGATCGAAGCGAACTTCAAGGAAACGGACCTGACTTACCTGCGCCCCAACCAGAGTGTCGAGGTGCGCGTGGATACTTACCCCGGCTTCGAGTGGCGCGGAACGGTGCAGAGCGTCAGCGAGGCAACGGGCTCCGAGTTCGCGTTGCTACCGGCGCAGAACGCGACCGGCAACTGGGTGAAGGTGGTGCAACGCGTTGCGGTGCGGATCACGTTGCCGCACGGTGCTGACGATCCGCCGCTGCGCTCGGGCATGAGCGCGACGGTCACGGTCGACACCGGTCACACCCGAGGTATTCGGGATCTCTTACCCGGCTAGATGCCAGACCGCTTCGCGCCCGCAGATCAGTCAGTGCGATGAGTCAGATCGAATCGGGCGCCAAGCGTGCCATCATCTCCGCGACGATCATGCTCGCGACCATTCTGCAGGCGCTCGATTCGACGATCGCCGCAGTCGCGCTGCCGGACATGCAGGGCACCTTCTCGGCAACGCAGGATCAGGTGGCCTGGGTGCTGACTTCGTACATCGTTGCGGCCGCGATCATGACGCCGATGGCCGGCTATCTGGGCGACCGGCTCGGGCGCAAGCAGCTGTATCTGATCGCTGTGGCCGGCTTCATTCTGACCTCGATGGCTTGCGGGCTCGCGACGTCGATCGAACAGATGGTGCTGTTCCGCTTCCTGCAGGGTTGCTTCGGCGCGCCGCTCGTTCCACTGGCGCAAGCCACGATGCTCGATACGTTTCCACCCAGCCAGACAGGCGGCGCGATGGCGATGTTCGGCATGGGCGTCATGCTCGGCCCGATCCTCGGGCCGAGTCTCGGCGCGTATCTCACCGAGTACTACAACTGGCGCTGGGTGTTCTTCATCAACGTTCCACTCGGCGCGATCGCACTCGTCGGCATCCAGGCCGCCATCAAGGACCCGCCGCATCGGGATCGCGACCGGCCGTTCGATCTCGGCGGCTTCGCGCTGCTCAGCATCGCGATCGGTTCGATGCAGCTGATGCTCGATCGCGGCAATTCGCAGCTGTGGTTCCAGTCGATGGAGATCGTCATCGAAGGCATCGTCGCGCTGGTTTGTCTGTACATGTTCGTCGTGCACGTGCTGACGAAGGACCGGCCGTTCATCGAGCCGGCGATGTTCAAGGACAGAAATTTCAGCGGCGGCATGATCTTTATGTTCGTCGCCGGCATCAACATGCTCGCGACGATGGCGCTGATGCCGCCGTTCCTGCAGCGTCTGCTGGGCTACCCGGTGCTGACGACCGGCTACGTTCTGGCGCCGCGGGGACTCGGCACGATGCTGTCGATGTTCATCGTCGGGCGGCTCGTGAACAAGGTGGACGCGCGATTGCTGTTGCTGGCCGGGTTGCTGATCTCGGCGGCGTCGCTGTGGGAAATGTCGGAATTCACCACCAACGTCAGTTTGAGCCTGTTGATCTGGACCGGTGTCGTGCAAGGCATCGGCATGGGTTTTCTGTTCACACCGGTGAGCGTGCTGGCGTTCTCGACGCTACCGCAGAAATACCGCACCGAGGGCTCCGGCATCTTCGCGCTGTCGCGCAACCTGGGCAGCAGCATCGGTGTGTCGGTGCTCACGGGCATGCTCGCGCGCTACGTGCAGGTCAATAGGGCATGGCTCGTGGAGCACATCACGCCGTTCAGCGACGCGATGCACAACCCCTCGATCGCGGACTACATGAATCCGAATACGCCCGGCGGACTGTCGCTGCTCGACGGCACCGTCGTGCGCGAAGCGATGATGCTCGGTTACGCCGACGACTTCCGCGCGATGACGCTTGTCACGCTGATCGCGATACCGATGCTGCTGTTGTTGAAAGCGGCGCCGCGCATTGCGCCGCCGCCGAGCCAGGCCGTGCACGAGTAGCGACGTTCAGCGCGACTCCCAGATCGCGACTTCGAATGAAGGTAGAGCGTGTCGGGTCACCCGGCGCACAATTGCGATATGCAAGCACGCGGTTTCATTCTTCAGGCGAGTTATCGGATCACCTCGGGTGTAGCGGTGGTGCATCTGTATGGGCGCCTCGAATCGGGCGAGACGTTCCTGGTGCGCGATCATCAGCAGCGGCCTCACTTCTACGTTGCCGCGGCCGACGCCGCGAAGGCGCGCACGCTGATCTCCAACGAACTGGTGCCCACCGAGCAACGCACCTTCTCGGGTGCGCAGGTATGTCGGATCGATGCGGCCGCACCGGCCGACGTGCCGGGAGTTCGCGATCGACTGCACGCGGACGGCATCGATACGTATGAAGCCGACGTCCGCTACGCCGTGTCGTTTCTGATCGAGCGCGACATCAAAGGCGGCTGCGAGATCGAGGGTGAGGCGATTCCCGGATCGCCGATTGCGTGGACCTTTGACGATCCGCGACTGACGCCTGTCGACGTCGACGTTCGCCCCTCTGTGCTCTCGTTCGATATAGAGACGGACGCGCAAGCGACGAAACTGCTCGCGATTTCGTTGTACGGTTGCGGCGCCGACGAAGTGTTCATCGTCGATCCGGCGGCCCGCCCGATGCCGGAGAAAGCGATCGCGTGCGACGACGAACGCAGCGCGATCGACGCGTTCTGCAAGCGCGTGGTCGAGCTCGATCCGGACGTGCTGACGGGCTGGAACGTCGTCGATTTCGATCTGTCGGTGCTGGCGAAAATCGCGCAGCGCGTGCGGCATCCGTTCGAACTCGGGCGCGAGCCGGGCGGACTGCGCATGCGACCGGCGCGCGGCTACTTCGGTAGCGGCAGCGCGAGCATTCCCGGACGGCTGGTGCTCGACGGCATCGATCTGATCCGGGGCGCGTTCGTCCGCTTCGACGACTATTCGCTCGACGCCGTTGCGCGCGAAGTGCTCGGCGAAGGCAAAGCGCTGGAAGGCAGCGCGCACGATCGCGTCGACGAAATCATGCAGCGGTACGCGGAGGATCTTCCGGGCTTCGCGCTCTATGCGCGCACCGATGCGCGGCTCGCGCTCGAGATCA
>DATJGR010000059.1:0-10950 GCA_035494855.1 Pseudomonadales bacterium
TCGGTGCCGTCGGGCGCCAACGGAACATCGAAGGTGCGCCGCTCTCCGTCGAAATACTCCTGCAGCTGACGTTTGACGCGCGCGAAGGGCTCGTCGAGCCGCTCCCAATCCGGCTCTTCGCGGCGGGCCTTGTCGCCCCGCGAAAAGCCGATCACTTTCAGTGCATGACGACTGCCCGCCAGCAACAACGGTCCGATCGGGCTGTCCATGTAGGTGTAATACATCGTCGCTTGCGCTTTCGCGTGGACTGATTCAGCTTTGGATGGAGTCAGAGGTTCTATAATTTCCGCCATCTTACCCGCCCGGCGCAGTTTGATCGTGGCCCCACACTCTACCGATATCGACGAGACGCTCGATCAGGCTGCGGCCGCGTACGACGTACCTCGCACGCTCGTCAGCCGGTTCGACCTGCACGAAACGTGGTCGCGGCCCGAACGCCACACCCCGCTCACCGCCGTGTATCTGATCGAATCCGACGCCGTGCACGCGTTCGTCACCGATCGTGCGCTCGACTCTCCCGAGCCTGGTCATTTCCACGCCACGGCGAAGCGCTGTCGGGCGGCGATCTTCTCGTTGCAGCAACCGTTGCCGCTGGCGCCGGTATCGGTCGCGAAACCGTGGGGCCGGGAGATCTGGTACACCGGCATCGAGGCCCGCGCCACCAGCGGCGTAACAGACGGACGGTATACGACACCGCTGTCGTGGGTATTGGCCAGTGCGCCGCGACATCTGCGCGGAGACGCGCCTGTGGCACTGCTCAAGGTGCTCGACCCCGCGCCGGAGCCGGTGTTGGGCGATCTCTATTTCGAGCTCCACGAAACGAAGCAGGAGGTGTATGTCGTGACACATGTCGATCGACGCGCGTGGCCCGATGGCCGCGGCGCCATCCGATTCGGCATGAACGCGGCGCGGCGCGCAGCATACGCCGACGACGCGAAGTTTCGCGCCGCATTCCTCAAGACCGTGCGCGAGTACGAAGGCGTGCGCCGCACCATAGACGGCCTGTTGGATGCGAAGCGCGTCGCCGCCGGTGTAGCGCTCGACGTTCCGGTGCCCCTCGTACTCATGCAGCGCTGGCTCGCCGAACTCAATCCCCTGTTGGTCGACGACGAGCGGGCGCGGCGCGACGTCATGAACTCGTTCACCCAGATGCGCCCGCTGAACGAAGGCGATATCGTTCAGCTGCCGTGCCGATTTCCGCACGCGCTACAGCACGGAGTCCGGGTCATCGAACTGCAGACGCCTACCTACGAGCGCCGCATTCTGTCATTCGCACAAAAGGTGTTGACTCAGGATCATTGGGACACGGAGGCCGCCATAGGCGAAATGCGCCTCGACATTCCACCGCCGGAGGAGCCGCGCGTGCTGGTACAGGAACCGGACTGCACCATCGAGCGCCTCGTCGAGGCCGACACGTTCAACGTGCGTCGCGTCCGGCTCGCGCCGGGCGCCCGGTTGACGTCGTCGAAAACTCCGCCGTACACGCTGTGCATGACGGTCAGCGGCGAAGTCACGCTCGGAAACGTGACGCTCGTCGAGCAATCGGCTTGCCTCGTACCGCAATCCGCAACGCGACGCACGGTGCTCAACACCGGGGCAAAAGACGCAGTGTGCCTGCTTTCGGGACCGGGACTGTGAGCGCGAATCCGGAAGCCGACGATTCGGCGCCGATTGCGCGACGCAGGCGCACGCGGCGCTACGTTGCGCGCACGGCCATCTTCGTCTGCCTGTACTTCGCGATTCTCGTCTATCCAATCCTGCGTCTGATCGGCCTGTGCCTTCCGACCTGGACGCCGAACACGATCGAGCTGCTCGCGATCATCATCGGACCGATTCTCGGGCGGATCGTCTACGAGCGGCATCCGACGGCCGCCACCCGCGCGCTGGCCGCAATCGCATTGACGTGGCTCGGCATCTGTTTCCAGCTCTTTGCGCTGATGATCCCGTTCGAGCTGATCAACGCGTTCGTTTCGTTACCGCCGCAACCGGCCGGCATTGCCCTTGCGGCGATCATCGTCACGTTGAGCGTGGTCGGCTTCGCCAACGCACAGATACTGCACGTCAAACGCGTGCGAATACCCGGCCCGACGAGCGTCACCGGCCGCACGCTCGCGCAGATCAGCGACGTTCACATCGGCTCGCGCAGCCCTCGCCTTCTCGACCGAATCGTCGAGCGCGTCAACTCGCTGAACCCGGACTACGTCCTGATCACCGGCGACCTGATCGACTTCGCCGGAATATCGCGCACCGAACTGGCACCGCTCGGCACGTTCAACGCGCCGGCCATCTTCGCGATCGGCAATCACGAGCGTTACGTGGACCTCGCGGCCATCGACGAGCGCATGCGCTCGCTCGGCGTGACGGTGCTGCGCGACGAAGCGGTAACGCTTGGGCCGTTTCAGTTCATCGGCATCGACGACGTCGACGCGGCGGCGCGCATTCCGGCACCGCTCAGCCGCATCGACCTGTCGAGCGATCACTACGGCGTGCTGCTGTATCACCGGCCCGACGGTTTCGATGCGGCGGCGGCGCGCGGCATTCCGTTGATGCTCGCCGGACACACGCACGCCGGTCAGATCATTCCGTTCAACTTCATCGTGAAGCGCATCTATCCACGCATGCGCGGCCTGCACGAGCTGAACGGTTCGCGTCTCTATGTCTCGCCGGGCACCGGCACGTGGGGACCCGTGTTGCGGATCGGTTCGCGTTCCGAAATCACGCTGATCGAGTTCGTCTGAGTTCGCTCATTCGCCGCGCAATGCGATGGTGATCGGCAAGCGCGCAGCTCGCAGCGCGGGGAACAATCCGCCGATGAAGCCCAGCATCACGGCCCACGTCAGACCCTGAGTCATCAGTTGCGGCGTTACCGCGAAATCGAACGCCACCTGCGAGAACGACGCGTTGTTCAGCGTCGACACCGTCAGGCCGTTGAAGATCAGGCGTGACAGCACCGCGCCGAGCACGCCGCCGAGCAACGCGAGCAACAGCGCCTCGATCATTACCGACACGACCACCGGCGTACCGCCGAAGCCGATGGCGCGCAGCGTAGCGATCTCCACCGTGCGCGACGATACCGCGCTGTACATCGTGTTCAACGCCGCAAAGATCGCGCCGAACGCCATGATCACGCCGACCAGATAGCCGAAGCCGGTGATGATCGACGACAGACGTTTCGATTGCTCTCCGTAGAATTCCTGCTCGGTGCGGATCTGCAGGTCGAGCCGTGGATCTTTCGCCATCCGCTCCGCGATCCTGCCGATGACCGATGGATCGTCGACCGTCAGCCGCATCGTGCTGACGCCGCCACCGCGACGGAACGCCGCCTGCACCACCTTGACGTCGCCCCACACCTCGGACTCGTTGACGTCGCCGTTCGCTTCGAAGATTCCGACGATCTTCCAGTCGCTGTCGCGGAATCGCACGGTGGCGCCGAGGTCGATGCCGGCGAACTCTTCGGCCGCACGGCGCCCGGCGATGACTTCGCCCTTACCGGGCTCGAACGTCCGCCCTTCCACGATCTTCACTTCGGGCCGCACGACGAACGCATTCTGCTCGACGCCGCGCACCACGAGATTCGCCGGCGTGCCGCTGCGCCGCTTCGGCACGTCTGCGATCGTGTAGAGCTCTCCGCTCGCCGCGACGACGCCCTCCATCTGCGAAACGATGTTCACCGACTCCCGGTCCATGCCGCCGGACAGTTCGCCGCCCGACCCGCCGCGCAGCACGATTGCCCTGTTGGGCACGCCGGTCGACTCGAGCGCGGCGCGAAATCCGACCGCCATTGCCAGAATCGAAACCAGCACCGCAACGACGCCGGCGATACCGACGACGATCACCGACGAAGAGCCGAGCCGCGACGGCAGATTGCGCAGGTTCATCCATGTGATTTCGCGGATCTGGCCGAACATATCAACGCTCCCTGAGTGCGTCGACGATGCGAAGCCGTCGCGCCGTCAGGGCCGGCACCGCGCCGACTACAAGCCCCAACAACACGGCAATGGCGAGGCCCAGCACGACGGTCTGCCAGACGATTTCGAAGCCGGGAAGGATGTCTTTGATGCCGTGCGCGACACCCGGCGCCAGAAGCGCCGCGATACCCAGACCGATGGCACCGCCGACCGCGCACAGCAGCACGGCCTCGCCAAGCACCAGTAACGACACGAGCGCGTCGCTGAAGCCAAGCGTCTTCAACACCGCGAGTTCGGGAACGCGCTCCCGGAACGTCTGCGCCATCGTATTGCCGGTCAGCAGGATGATCGTGAAGAACACGGCGCCGAGGATGCCGCCCATCATCAAGCCGATGTTGCCGATCTGATTCGCGAACTGACGGGCGAACTCGGCTTCGGTCGCCGTGCGGGTCTCGTTCGGCGAGTTCTCGAACAGCTTGTCGATCGACCTCGCAACTTCGGCAGCCTTGGAAGGGTCCGCCACGCGCACCACGAACCAGCCGACCTGCCCTTGCCCGAACTGCCGAGCCTCGTCGAAGTAGTCGTAGTTGAACAGGAACACGCTGCCGTTCTGCGACGAGTCGCCCGACGGCGTGTCGTACGTGCCGACGAGATCGAACTCCCACAGCCGCGTGCCGTCTTTTTTCGGATAGATGTCGGCCTCGATCGGGATCTTGTCGCCCACGTGCCAGCCGTACTTCGCAGCGAGCGCTGCGGGCACCACCGTGCCGGTCCGCGTTCTCTCGAACGCGTCCAGCTGCGCCGGATCTATGCGGAACTCCGGATACACGGCGAACCATTCGCGCGGATTCACCGGGTACTTCGGGAAGAAGTTCTTGCGCTCCTGATAGAAGCCGCCGAACCAGTCGGCATGCGTCACCATCGCAACGCCCGGTGCGTGAACGATCTGGCTCGCATGGCTGATCGGCAGCGGATCGATGATCGAATACTTCGGCTGCACGATCAGGCGATCGACGCCGGCAACGTCCACGCCGACGGTGAACGCGTCCGCGATGCTGCGCAACAGCCCGAACAGCAGAAACGCGACGATGATCGAGAACAGCGTCAGTACCGTGCGCGTTTTGCGCCGGAACAGGCCTGCCCAGATCAGCGACAAGAAGCTCATGCGTGAACCTGCTCCACGAGCTGGCCCTTGTCGAGGTGCAGCACATGACGCGCGTGATCCGCGGCCTTCGGATCGTGCGTGACCATGACGATCGTCTTGCCGTGTTCGCGATTCAGCAGCGCGAGCAGGTCGAGGATCTCGTCCGCGGTATCGCGGTCGAGGTCACCCGTTGGCTCGTCGCAGATCAGCAGCGTCGGATCTGCCACCAACGCGCGGGCAATGGCGACACGCTGCTGCTGTCCGCCGGAAAGTTCGCCCGGCTTGTGCCCGGCGCGATCCTCCAACCCCACGATCTGCAGCGCGGTCGCGGCATTCTTCTTCCGTTGGGCGGCCGAGAGCTTAGTCAGCAGCAGCGGCAGTTCGACGTTGCGCTGCGCCGTCAACACCGGCAGCAGGTTGTAAAACTGGAACACGAAGCCGATCTTCTCGGCGCGCCATCTCGCGAGTGCCTTGGCGCTCAGCTTTTCGAGCTGTTGCCCCGCGACCGTGATACTGCCGGAGGTGGGCTGGTCGAGCCCGCCGATCAGATTCAGCAGCGTGGTCTTCCCGGAACCGGATGGTCCCATCAACGCGGCGAAATCGCCTTCCTCGATGTTCAGATCGAGGTCGCGCAGTACCACGACCTCCTGCTTACCGCGGGTGTAGCTCTTCGATACCTTCGACAGCGAAACGATTGCGGACATCGCAACTCCCGATAGTGACCAACGATGGAAGGGAGGCGCTCATGCTGCGCGGTGCCCGCATGTGGCGCCTGACTTTTCTTGCGCACGAACTGATCTCGATTGCCGATACGATGCGATCACGATGCGGCCGCGTGATCTTCCAGGAACGCCACTTTCACGCCCATATCGGGCAACACGCGCGTGTTCTTTTCGAGCAGCGCGATGCGTACCCGCACAGTCGCCTTGTTGCGATCGGCGGTTGGAATGATCGCGATGACTTCCGCAGGAAGGTGTTCGTCCGGATATGCGTTCAATGCAACGGAAACCGGTTGCTTCGGCTGCACCCGGTTGATGTACGCCTCGTTCACGTCGACCTCGACTTCGAGCGACTCCATGTCGACGATCGTGCAGATGCCCGTTCGCGTGAACCCGCCGCCTGCGGAGTTCGGCGAGATCATTTCGCCCGGCTGTGCGGCTTTGGCAACGACGACGCCAGTGAATGGCGCGCGGATTTCCATGTCGTCGAGCAACTGCCGCTGCACAGATGCGGCACGTTCGGCGACCACCACCTCGCGCTCCTGACGTTCCAGCCGCGCCTGCAGTCCCTGCAACGTCAGCTGCACGCGGTCGAGGTCGGCCTCACTCGCGAGTTTTCGCGCCGCCAAACCTTCCGTTCGCTTCAGGTCGAGTTCCGCCTGACGGATCTGCACTCTCACTTCTTCGAGGCCGCTCTTCGCGGACGCGAGCTGCGACTCGGACAGGGCGAGTTCGGCGCGCGGAATGCTGGCATCGAGCCGCGCGAGCACCTGTCCCTCCTGCACGCGCATGCCTTCTTCGATGAATACTTCGACGACCTTGCCGGTAACCTTCGCGCTAACGGTCGCCTGCCGTCGCGCCACCACGTAGCCGGTTGCATCAAGCACACTGCCGTCGACCGCTGCGGGTTTCGGCGCAGGCGCCGCCGTTGTCGGCGCTACAGGTGCGGCGACCGCGGCCGGATCGGCCTTCGGAAACACCACATACCACGCGATGAACGCGATCCCGGCCACTGCCGCAATCAGAGCGAACCACCGCATCGGCCGGCGTGGCGCTTCCTCGACCGCCGCGCCGCGATCGATCTTCAGTTCATCCAACAGCGCTCGTTTGTCCACTGGAGGCCGCCGTTCGAAGGGCGGCCGAGTCTATCACTGCGCATCGTGCACCTTGAAGGAGCGCTCGAGTGCGTCGGTTACACTACTGCCAAAATCGAACCCGGAGACGCCATGGCCACGTCCGAACTCATCATCGAACAGCTGCAGATCGGTCCGATGCAGAACTTCGTCTATGTCGTCGGATCGCGCGTGACGCGCGAAGTCGTGCTGGTGGACCCGGCCTGGGACATCGACGCGCTCACTGCGCATCTCGCCGAAAACGACTACACGCTCACCGGCGCCCTCGTAACGCACTATCACCCCGATCACGTGGGCGGAGGTTTCGGTGGCCGCAAAGTGGCCGGCCTCGCGGAACTGTTGGCGAAGCAACCGGTGAAGATCTATACGCATCGCGACGAAGCCGACGGCGTGCGCAAGGTCACCGGCGTCTCAGAAACGGACCTGGTACGGGTCGATTCCGGCGACAAACTGAAGGTCGGCGACATCGAAGTGGAGTTCCTGCACACACCGGGGCACACGCCGGGGTCGCAGTGCTTTCGCATCCGGAACACGCTCGTATCCGGCGATACGTTGTTCATACAGGGTTGCGGGCGCGTCGACCTGCCGGGCTCCGACCCGGAGCAGATGTATCACAGCCTGCGCAAACTCGCGGCGCTGCCCGACGACACGTTGCTGTTGCCGGGTCACCACTACAGCGAAGCGCCGAACGCGACAATGGGCGAAACGAAGGCACAGAATCCGTACCTGCGCATCGACGACCTGGGAACGTGGAAGCAGGTGATGGGTTAGTCCCGCCGGCTCAGCCGCAACCACTGTCCAGTTTCGCCATCGCCAGCATCTTCACCACGTTGGCGCTGCACGTGGACACCGGCTCCCAGACCGCCGTGCGTCCGAGCATCGGCATGCCGATGTAACCGCGCATCTGCAGTTTGCCGTCGGAACCCAGCGTCATCTGGCTCTTGTAGGTTTTGCCGGACTCGGGATCGTACAGCTGCCCCTGCCACTTCCCGTCTTTGTACTGGTACTGGCTGACCAGATCGAGACCCAACAGCGGTCGCGCGCGAAGCGACGCATCCGGATTGTGCAGATCGACGCGCTGTGTACCCACGGGTCCGTCTTCGCCCGGTTTGTAGAGTGGATCGAGCATCGCAACGATACGCGCATGCAGCACACCGTCGGTCTCACTGACTTCGAGAATCGACGTGTCGGCGTCGGACGCCCAGCGGCCGAAGATCGCATCGCGAGAATCGGCGCCTGCGGCGGAGCAGGCGATCAGAAGAAACCCACGAACCAGGCTGCGGCGAATCATCGTTGAACTTCCTTGACGGGTCTTCGATAGTATCGAAGCGGAGCGACCGAAGGGGAAATCAGATGGATATCGGCGAATTTTCCGGATTCGAAGTGTCGATGCGCGATCCCGGCATCGCGTGGATTCAGTTCAACACGCCCGAGCGCCTCAACGGCATGACCACCGCGATCAAACGCGATCTGATCGAAACCGTTACACAGGCACAAATGGACAACCGGGTGCGGATCGTGGTCTTCACCGGCACCGGTCGCGCGTTCTGCGCCGGCGACGATCTGAAGGCTTATCGCGATGCAGAGCTCGGCGGCAAACCGCTGGTGCCCGGCATTCCACCTGGCCACGACAACGCACTCGGCACCTACAACGGCCTGCGCACCATCTCCCAACGACTCAACGCTGCCGTGCGCGGGCTCGACAAGCTGTCCATCGCCGCGATCAACGGCGTTGCGATTCAAACCGGCTTCTCGCTGGCGCTGTCGTGCGACTTCCGCATCGCCGCCCGCACGGCGCGTATCGGCAGCGCCACCCTTCGATTCGGCCTGTTGCCCGACGAAGGCGGACAGTATCTGCTGGTGCAACTGCTCGGCGTGGCGAAGACGATGGATTTCCTGATGCGCAAACGCATCGTCGATGCGGACGAAGCATTCCGGTTGGGGCTCGTCGGCGAAGTGGTCGAAGCGGATCGACTCGAATCGGCGACGATGGCGCTCGCCACAGAACTGGCCAACGGCCCGCAGGTGTCGATGCGGCTGCTGAAGCGATCGGTTTACAACGCGGCCGAGCTTTCGTTCGAACAGGCGCTCGACGAAATCGCATCGAAGACCGCGATTTCCGACCATCATCCCGATGCGCGCGAAGGCGTCGCGGCGTTTCGCGACAAGCGCAACGCTTCGTTCAACGCATGGCTCGATCCCGGCTCGAAGCCGTCGCACTGATGAGCGAACTCGTTTCATACGCCGTTGCCGAACCCGGCATCGCGCTGATCACGATCGAGCGCGCCGACCGGATGAACGCGCTCAACGAAGACGTCATTCAGGGTTTGCGGAGCGCATGGCAACGATTCGCCAACGGAGACGAGCGGGTGGCGGTTCTGGCCGCGGCCGGCGACCGCGCCTTCTCGGTGGGTGCCGACATCAAGGACGCCCCTCGAGAAATGTGGCAGGGCGTGCCGAGCATTGGTGTCGAGTTATACAAGCCGGTGATCGCTGCCGTGCACGGTTGGTGCATCGGCGGCGCCTACGTGATCGTGCAGATGTGCGACCTCGTCGTCGCTGCCGAAAACACGGTGTTCAAGTATCCGGAAGCGCAGGTCGGATTCACCGGCGGATTGATCGCGAGCGCGGCCGCGCGGCTGCCGCACAAAATCGCGATGGAGTTCATGCTGCTGGGCCAGGATCTCCCGGCGCAACGCGCGTACGAAGTGGGAATGGTCAACCAGGTGGTACCGAACGGGATGCAACGCGAAGCGGCGATGGCGTATGCACGGATACTCGCGCGCTCGGCGCCGCTGGTGATCGAGACGCTCAAGCGTTTTTCTCTGGAGACGCTGAACAAGAGTCCGGCGGAAACCGCCGCAATCGCCCGTCACCAGTTGCTGCGCGTCCGCGACAGCGACGACGGCGCGGAAGGACGGCGGGCGTTTGCGGAGAAGCGCCCGCCTGCATTCAAAGGCCGATGACTACTTCGGCAGCAGCTGCGCAACCCGTCGCGCATCGCTTCCAGATGCTCGTTCGCCTTCCAACGCCATCAATTATTTCGGTAGCAGATGCGCGACCGCGTCGCGCTCTTCGCGCAACTCGGTCTCCGTCGCCTTCATCTTCTCGCGGCTGAAATCGCTGATCGTACGCCCCTGGACGATCTGCCATTCGCCGCTCTTGCAGACGGTCGGGAACGAGTAGATCAAGCCTTTCTCGATGCCGTAGCTGCCATCTGAATACACGCCCATGCTCACGGAATCGCCAGCCGCCGTTCCAACCGCCCAATCGTGCATGTGGTCGATCGCCGCGTTCGCGGCCGATGCCGCACTGGAGGCGCCGCGCGCCTCGATGATCGCCGCACCCCTCTGCTGCACCGTTGGGATGAACTCCTTCGCGTACCAGTTTGCGTCGATGAGGCTCATCGCGTTCTTGCCGGCGACGGTCGCCGCATGCACGTCGGGATATTGCGTTGCCGAGTGGTTGCCCCAGATCGTCACGTGCTTCACGTCGGTGGTGTGTTTGCCCGTCTTCTTCGCGAGTTGCGCGACGGCACGATTGTGGTCGAGGCGCGTCATCGCGGTGAATTGCCGCGGATTCAGGTCCGGCGCGTTGCGCTGTGCGATCAGACAGTTCGTGTTGGCCGGGTTACCGACGACCAGGATCTTCACCTGCCGCGACGCGTGATCGTTCAACGCTTTGCCCTGCACCGAGAAAATCGCGGCGTTGGCTTCGATGAGGTCTTTGCGTTCCATGCCTTTCGATCGCGGACGCGACCCCACGAGCAGCGCGTAGTCCGTGCCTTTGAACGCGACGTTCGGATCGTCGGTCGGAATCATGCCGTGCACCAACGGAAAGGCGCAGTCCTCGAGTTCCATGATCACGCCGTCGAGCGCTCCGAGCGCCGGCGTGATTTCGAGCATCTGCAGGATGACCGGTTGATCGCTTCCGAGCATCGCGCCGGACGCGATGCGGAACATCAGCGCATACCCGATCTGTCCGGCGGCGCCGGTGACGGTGACCCGAACGGGCTGTTTCATGAGAGAGCTTCCTCGTACTGAATG
>DATJGR010000060.1:0-22314 GCA_035494855.1 Pseudomonadales bacterium
ACCGCCACGCTCTGGATCGAAATCAAAACGTCGCCGTACCAGCGCAGCATCAGTTCGCAACCCAACGCGCTCGTGAGGCAGATCGTCGAAGACGTGACGTCCGCCGGCGTTCAGCGGCACACGGTACTGCTCGCATTCGAATGGGATACGTTGTGCTTCGCCCGATCCCTCAGCCACGAGATCGAGACGGACTTTCTCACGCTGAATCACGCGAGCGTCGCCGCGCTGAACCGGAAGACCGGACCGGTCGACCCTTACGCACTATACGGCGAGTTCGATCCGCGATGCTTCAGCAACAGCATTCCTCGTGCGATCAAGGCGGCAGGCGGCGACTGGTGGGGGCCGTACGTTCACGATGTCGATGCAGCAGACGTCGCCGAAGCGCATCAACTGGGTCTGCGCGTGAACCTCTGGAACGTCGACTCCAACGACGCCGCAGTGTCGCACGCGCTTTCGCTCGGTGCGGATGCCATAACGCTGTCGGATCCCGATCTGCTCGTACGGAAGCTGATCGGTCATTTGCGGACGTAGGCGCAGAGTTTGTTGCCGTCGGGATCGCGCACATACGCCGCGTAGAACACCGGATCCATGCCGGCGCGCACGCCGGGCGGGCCTTCGCAGACCCCGCCGTTCGCCAACGCCGCAGCGTGGAACGCATCGACAGCCGTACGCTCCTCTGCCAACACCGCGAGCATGACGCCGTTGCCCGACGTCGCTTCCTGCTTGTCGAACGGTTGCGTCAGAAAGAACATGCCGCGATCGCCTTTCCTGCCGTAGCCGGTCCACGTGTCGCTGGTCGTCGTGCGCTGACCGCCCAGCGCGCCGAAAACCCGATCGTAGAAGCGGATCGACCGCTGCATGTCGTTCGTGCCCACAGTGCTGTAACTGATCATGGGGGCTCCCGTCCGTATGGAAACGACCGGAGTCTAGAGCGATCCGCGCCGGAAGCCGACTCCGGTCAGCACAGCGTGATGACCGTCGCACGGCACCGTGACTGCGTTCGAGATCGCGCTTTCACTCCACGTCCAGAGGCTGCGCCGAGGCGCACCTGCATAAACTGAACGCCGGCGACCTGCGATCCGCCGTGCGAATAGCGCGATCTCCCGACTAACATCGAACCAAAGGGGCGCTACTCTCCCTTGGCTGCGTCCTTCACGCCTTCTGCGGCATTGTCGACCGCATCCTTCGCGTCTTCTGCAGCGTCTTTCAGCTTCTCGTGGTCACGCACGTCGAGCGCGTCTTTGGTGTTGTCCACGGCCTTGTCGACCGGGCTCTTTTTCTCGCAGCCGGATGCCAGGAGCACCGCCGACAGCGCGGCAATAACGAATACGCCTGAAGCTTTCATCGTCCATCCTCATTGTGTGAGCGGTGCAGTCTACGCGGTTGTCGGACACGTTGGGCGTGTGTTGGCGAACAAAGGACGTCGGAGAAGACCGACACCGGCACGGCGGCAATGCCGATTCCGACTCTAGGGGGAGCCGATGCATTCTGTTTTTGCCGTGGGGCACCCAGCACGCGCGGAGAGGTGCTACCCCTATCGTACTTCCCCAATCGGTCCTGGGGTGTCCCACGCGCACCAATCATGTGGGCGGAGCGGCGACGCTTCACCGAACGCCGCAGGTGCACTGCATTGCGGTGCACCGCATTGTTGCTACCATTCGACGCTCGCAGCGGCTTAACGCAGTTAAATGATCCGACAGACTGATCGCGCTGCTGCGAACGGCTTCCGATCCGGACGACGCACTCGATACGATCGAGATTTCATCCGATTCCAACTCGGGCGCAGTTAGCCCAACACGAAGGGGGAACCATGCAGGTCGATATCAGCGGCACGTGCGCCGCGCCGCTTTCGGCAGTCAAAGATGCGTTCGCGGCCAACTTCGCGCAGAACGGCGACGTGGGCGCGTCGGTTGCGGTGGTGAAGGACGGCGAACTGGTGGTCGACCTCTGGGGTGGACATCAGGACCATGAGCGCACCGTACCCTGGAAGAACGACACGATCATCAACGTATTCTCCACCACGAAGACGATGAGCTGTCTTTCGCTGCTGGTGCTGGTGAGCCGTGGGTTGGTCGATGTCGATGCGCCGGTTGCGAAGTACTGGCCCGAGTTCGAGCAGAACGGCAAAGGCAACGTGCTGGTGCGCCACCTGCTGTCACATACGGCGGGTCTTCCGGCGTGGGATCGGCGTCTCGACGGCACCGACCTGTACGACTGGAACAGAGTCACGGGGTTGCTTGCGGAGCAAGCCACGTGGTGGGAGCCGGGTTGGAAGTCCGGTTATCACGGCATCACGCAGGGCAACCTCGTCGGCGAAGTGGTGCGCCGCGTCGACGGGCGTTCGGTCGGCAACTTCTTCGCCGACGAGATCGCGCGACCCGTCGGCGCCGACTTCCACATCGGACTCGGTGCGGAACACGATGCCCGCGTCGCACGGGTCATCCCTGCGCCACCGCTTCAGTTCGGAACCGGCGATGGCGCGCGTGCACCGGACCGCGATTCAATTCCGTACCGCGCCGCCAACCCGCGCCTGATGGCGGAGCAATCGTGGGAAATACCCTGGCGCCGCGCGGAAATCCCCGCCGCGGGGGGTCACGGCAACGCACGCAGCGTGGCGCTCGCGCAGGCGGCGGTATCTCACGGCGGCGCGCTGCGCGGCGTCGATCTGCTGTCGAAGAAGACGATCGACCGTATCTTCGACGTGCAGGCAGCGGGCCGCGATCTGGTGCTGGGCATCGGTGTGACGTTCGGCGTCGGCTACGGTCTCAATTCACCGCGCAATCCGATCAGCCCCAACGCCCGCGTGTGCTATTGGGGCGGCTGGGGCGGCTCGTTGGTGGTGAACGATGTCGATGCCGGATTCACGCTCGCGTACGTGATGAACCGGATGGGTGAAGGCACGGTCGGTGACGATCGCGCACACACTTTGTTGCGCGCGATGTACGCGTAAGTCATGACGCGGGCGAGCGTGTCCAACCTCATCCAGCCTCTCGCTTGCGCCGCTGGCCCTCGCTCCGCGGCCACTCCACCTCAATCGTTCCGGGATCGAGGCGCGGTCTGACTGCGCTCGATACATGCGCGCGGCGAATCGTAATGTCGTCCGGACGCGCAACTGATGCATGACGCACCGGCCGCCGCATTGCCCGCGGCGGTCGGACAGCCGTCCACCTTGCGAGCGCCCAAATGGCGACCGCGACCAGGCAAATGATCAGGCTCAACCTCATCCCTTGCAGCTCACCTTCGTCCCGAACTGCCCGTAAAACTGGCGCGCCCGTTTCTTCGGGCTTGAGGACAAGTGTTCAGCGACCGGGAACAGATTTCTGCGAACTGGTCGTGTAGGAAATTCGGAAGCCGCGACCTCGAGACTTCACGCGCCGCTGCTTCGACGATGCCTCGGAGTCGATCGAGACGGGGGTCTCAGGTGGGTCGCACCGTGATGTCGTCAGTGAGCATGAGCGAAGCCGGATTCAAGCGACGAAGCGGAGCCGACCTTGTTTGCGGGATATATGCGCCGGGTATCCATCTCGTCACCATAAACAGGACCACTGTACTGACTGCAATCCAGATCATGCCGCAACCCTGACAACTTGTTGCAATGCCAAGAGGTTACAGTCGGATTCTGCGGCGCTCTGTGCGCCATCGAACATGGACATATGGGAACGCCCGGCGCGACAGTCCTCGCACCGCTCCGGCGTACGCGCAGTCCTACGGTGGATCGGGAAGTCGCAGTATTCCCAACGGTGCCGCCATCCGATCCACGCCGCCGGCGGACCCGCGTTACGGCGGGAACGTCGTCAAGCCGACGACGCTGCAGGCTGCAACGGGAAGCCGGACTCGCGCCACTTCTTCATACCGCCATCGAGCGCCACCACGCGATCGAAGCCCATCTCCTTCAACGTGGCCGCCGCCAGCGTCGAGATGATGCCGAGTTCGCAGTAACAGACGATTCGCTGCGCCGGATCTTTCAGCATGCTGTTGACGCGCAGTTCCAGTTGCCCGCGCGGTATGTGGATTGCGCCCGGAATGTGGCCGGCCTCGTACGCGTCTTTCTCGCGCACGTCCAACAACAATAGTCCGCCATTGTTGGCCGACTCGAGTCGCCGCTGCACTTCCTGCATCGACATGAACGGCACCTTTTCGGCTGCCTCGGCGATGAGCCCCGACACGGTCTTGCCACCGCTGTGATTCGTGCGTAATGCCTCGGTGAGGTGCGTCGGCGCATCGAGATCGAGCGCGCGCATCAGTTCGACGAATCCGGAACGCTTGTGTTGCTGCAGTCGCGGGTTGTCGGCGATCTCGCGCGCCAGCGTGGAATGCTCGCGGCCTTTGTATTCGTGCGCGGGATACACGAGCAACTCCGGATCGAGGCGCAGCAAACCGTTGAACAGCGATTCGTAGAGCTGATCGGGGTCGCCGCTCGGCAGATCGGTGCGCCCGGTGCCGCCGATATGCAGCGTATCGCCGGTGAGGATTCGGTCGTCCAACAGCAGCGTCATCGAATCGCTGGTGTGACCCGGCGTGTGCATCACCGACAGCCTGAGCTTGCCGAGCGCGATCGACTCGCCGTCGTCTACGTGCATGTCGACGAAAGGCGCGGGGCTGCTCCGGTGCATCACCACCGGCAGCCCCAGCTTCTGCGCCAGCGCGCGACTGCCTGAAAAGTGATCGGCGTGAGTGTGCGTGTCGATCGCATAGTGCAGCCGCAAACCGTCGCGCGTGGTCAGCGCCATGTATTTGTCGAGCAGGCTCGCTTCCGGATCGATCACCGCGGCCGCGCACGAATCCTCGCAGCCGACGATGTACGACAGGCAACCGCCACTTCGAATCTGATGGAAGATCATGCGATGTATGCCAGCCGTCAGCGCGGTTGCGGCACGATGCGCAGATACGGCTTCGGCGCTTTCCATCCGCCGGGATATTTCTTCCTGGCGTCGTCGTCCGATACCGAGGGCACGATGATCACGTCTTCGCCCTGCTTCCAGTTCACCGGCGTTGCGACCTGATGCTTCGCGGTCAACTGGCAGGAGTCGAGCAGCCGCAACACTTCGTCGAAATTGCGGCCGGTGCTCATCGGATACGTCAGCATTGCCTTGATGCGCTTGTCGGGGCCGATGACGAACACCGATCGCACCGTGGCGTTGTCGGCCGGCGTTCGACCCTGGCTGGTGTTGCCCGCCTCTTCAGGAAGCATGTCGTACAGCTTCGCCACGGCGAGATTGGTGTCGCCGATCATCGGGTAATTGACCGCGTGCCCTTGCGTCTCCTGAATGTCTTTGACCCACGCGCTGTGGTTTTCCACTGCGTCGACGGAGAGCCCGATGATCTTGCAATTGCGACGGTCGAACTCGGGCTTGAGCCGCGCCATGTAACCGAGTTCGGTGGTACACACCGGCGTGAAGTCCTTCGGATGCGAGAACAGAATGGCCCAGCTGTCGTTGATCCAGTCGTGGAACCTGATCGTGCCCTGGGTGGTGCTGGCCGAAAAATCCGGCGCTTCGCTGTTGATGCGCAGTGACATCGCGGACCTCCAAATGTCTCGTTGAGAGGACTGAAAAGCCTAACCCACCCGAATACCACGTTCCAGAGGAGAGCCCGGACAGGGATGCCTGGACATGCACCTCAATCGCCTCGTTGGCCATCCAGGACCGTCTTCGGGATAGTTCGCACGCCGGCAATTTGCTAGCGTGCAAACGACGACGTTCTTCCATGCATCGAAGCGCTCGAGGGGAAATCTCAAGTTGAACCAAGCCTGGGTGGCCGTCGCGCTGCTGCTGCCGCTCCTCGTCTGGTACGGTAATCCGGCGGTCGCCCTGCTCGCCGGCACCGTGTTGAGCCTCTCCTGGAGAAAGCCGCTGGCGGTGAACGGACATCGCTGGGGTCGCATGGCCTTGCAGAGCGCGATCGTTCTGCTCGGCTTCACGCTGAGCATCGGCCGCGTGGCAGAGGTGAGCGGCGACAGCCTCGGCCTGGTGGCCGTCTACGTGATTGGCGTGCTCGGCGCCGGACTCGGGCTTGCGCGGGCGCTCCGGCTCGAACGCGAAAGCGGATGGCTGATGACCTCCGGTACGGCGATCTGCGGCGGCACGGCCATCGCCACGCTCGCGCCCCTCGTCGGCGCACGCGCGGATCAGGTGGGTGTGGCAATCGGTATCGTGTTTCTGCTCAACGCGGCTGCGCTGTTTGGTTTTCCGGTTCTCGGGCATTGGATCGGCATGAGCCAGATCCAATTCGGCATGTGGGCCGCGCTCGCCATCCACGACACGAGTTCGGTGCTCGCAACGGCTGCGATCTACGGCAACGAGGCACTCGAAGTGGCAACGACCGTGAAGCTGGGCAGAACTCTGTGGCTGATCCCCTTGACACTGATGGTGAGCCTGGCCCAACGCGCGTCGGCGGCGCGCGTACGAGTGCCGCCGTTCATCGTCGCCTTCATCGCGGTGTCGGTACTGAGCACAGCGCTACCGCTACCGGCGTGGGTCGGTCACTCGGCCGGCCGTATCAGCAAGGCGCTCCTGGTCACCGCGCTCTTCTTCATCGGCACCGAGATCAGCTGGGCGACGCTCAAACTGATGCGCGGCCGGGTGCTGGTGCACGCCCTGCTGCTGTGGGCCGTGGCGGGCTCGGCGACGCTCCTGGCAGTACTGACGGTGTTCCGGCCGGATTGAAGACCTCGCATCGGAATATGGATAGGAAAAATCGTTCCTTCCCGGTTCCGTGCGGGGTCCACACAATCGCACCTCATGACGATTCGCTCCACCAAGATCGATCTCCTGACCATCGCAGCCGTGGCGTTCTTCGCCACCTACCTCGCCGTCGGTCTCTTCGCCTGATTTACCCGGCCGCGCATTCCGGCGCGCGCTACTTCAGCACCAGTTCCCTCACCAGTTCGGTCCCCAGCACTTCGCGCAGCGATTCGCGGTCGATAGCCGCTTTGCTCTGCGCCTCGGGCGTGCCCATTACCTTCGCCGCGACGGCTTCGCCTTCCTCGATCCTGTCGAGCGCCGCCATGTTCGCGTAGACAACTGACAGAATCAGATCGGGTTCCTGCGGCGAACGCGCCTGTGCCGAGTACACCGCATAAGCGGTGATCAATCCGGCTTTCTTGTTCGCTTCCATGACCGTTTTGTAGGTGGTGTCCAGATACTTCAGGTAGTCGTCGAACTTGCCCGGCTTCACCTTGATGTACGACAGCTCGGTAACCGCACCTTCGGTATAGCTTTTCGAGGTGTCCGCGCTCGCCGGAGCCACCGCGAAGCAGAACGCCAGACCAATTGCTGCAATGACGGATCGCATGTTTCCTTTCTCCCCAGATACCGGAACAGTCCGGCGAATCGAGTATGTACCGCGGTGTGGGCGACGACAAAGCGCGTTGGCGCACGATCACCGCGTGTCGTCTAATCGGCGATCGAGCCGTCAAGGTGAACATCTTCCCGTACGGACGTTCGATTCCAATCACCAGTATCGATGTGGCGCACGCGCAGGTGCTGAGTCCCGACGAACGCTCCGGGCTGAAGGGAGCCCGGCGAACGAACGGAATCGGGCTTCCGGGATACGCGGTGGGTTGGTTCAGGCTCGCCGGCGGCGGCAAGGCGCTGGTAGCCGTCACGAGAGGACGCTTGTTGTTCCTCCCGACCTACGAGGGTTATTCGCTGATCGTCAGCGTCGTGCGGCCGGACGTGGCGATGCGACAACTCACGACGGCGGCCGGCAACTGACGGACTCGACGTACGCGGCTCAATCGAGCTGTTGGGCGACATCGCGAACGACGACCGCCATGCAGCCGCGTACGTAAATCCGCGTTCGACTGTGCTGGAGTCACGGCTGAAGCGGCCGGCGCGAGCGGATCATCAAGATTGTCCATTCAGCACCAGCCCGGGACAGTCAACCGGGATGGGCACCCACTCTGCGCGCGCCGGAGCGAACGATTTCCTGCACGATTGCGACGACGTCCGCGGCGTGGTCCGGGTGGCGCTGCAACCGCAGGTCGAGTTCACTGGAAAAGCGCAGGTACTGTTCGCGATCGACCCGACCCATCAGATTTGCCAGCGTCACCGGCAGCTGCGGAGCCGTTCGATACCAGGGTTCGTGGTCCGACCGCGCTACGGTTTCTTCGATCATCGCGAGTGCAATGGTGATGTCGTTGTCGACCGCCAGCGAACGCCACGGCTCTTCGTCGAGAAATTCGGCGAGGTGCATTCGCGTGTCCGGATCGAGTGGCACGACGCCATCGATGCTTACGCCACCTGCCAGGTCAACGATGATGCAGAAGTCCACCATGTCTTCCTCGGCCAATGCGGCGAGGGCTTCGCTCGCGCCTTCGGTCAGCCCGCCGCTCAGCAGAAAATCGACCTCGGACCGCACCTCGGCTGCGCGCGTCGCGAACTGCTCGGCCAGCGCGCGATCTTCCACGGTGATCGCTTTAGACTCACGCCACTTGAGGATGTCCAGTTCTTCCACCGCAACCTCCGTTCGTTCCGAGCTATACGCCGATTTTCGCCAGCGTATCGATGATCTCTCGAAGGATCTTCTCGGCGATGCCGTGGTTCACGGCGAACTTCACTTCTACGGCTTCGGCCCGGCGTATCAGACCGCCGATGGGATTCGAACTCTGGCCCAACGCTTTCTGAATGTCGGCGTCGAGTTCGTGTACCAGCGCTCGCGTTTCAAGGTCGACATCCGATTTCTCGATCTCGTGCCGAAGTTGCATCAATAGCTTCTTCACCCGATCGCTGCTCATGGATATCTGCCTCTGCAAATCTTCACCTGCAGCTTACCGGATCTTGCGCCGGTGCAGCGGGCCGCTGTCTTCATGTCTCCCTTCTTCGGCCTCAAAGAGCACCACGATAACGAACAAGAACGCGCGCGCAGTTAAGTACTTGACCGTATCGCGCCGGCGACGTCGCCGTGCTGCGGCAATTCCGTAGTGATTCCAACCGTGCGCGGGGTCGACAATGCCCCCGTCACCACACGGCGTCTGAACATGAACAACCAGACCGATACCGCCGTAAAGAAGGTGCTGGTCGCTGGCGATTCGCAGGATGCGTTGCTGCGCGCCGTTGAGAAAGCCACCACCATCGAACACTACACCGGGGCATCCGTCACGGCGTTGCTGGTGCTCTACGATCCCGTCACCGAGATTCTGATCGAGCGCTACAGCGCTGACGTCGCGCAGCGCATCATCGACGATCTCGTTCGCAACGAACTCAGAGCGCTCGAGGTCGCTCTGGCGCCGTATCGCAATCGCATCGCGGATGTGGAGGCGCACGTCGTCTTCGCTCGCGATACGGCCGCGGCGATCATCACCGCGGCGCGCGACCGCTCGATCGATCTGATCGTGAAGCCGCTCGGCCGTTCCGCCCATCTGGCGGACTTCCTCCACACGCCGCTCGACTGGCAACTCATGCGCGCTGCACCGTGCCCCGTTCTGTTCACGCGCACGGCGCAATGGCTGAAGCCGATTCGCGTGCTGGTAGCGCTCGACGTCATGGACAAGGCCCACGCCGAACTGAACAAGCGGATCGTCGAGCACGGGGCGTTAGTGTCGGCAATTCTGGGCGGCGAGCTGCACGTTGCTACCGCCTACCCCTCCGTCGCGCCATATGTCGCGCAGTATCAGGTCGCGCAGGATCACTCTTCCATCAAGGTGCAGTTGCGCGAAGAACGATTCAACGCCTTGACGCGCCTGTTGGGCGACCTCGACGTGGCAGCCGCCGCGGTTCACGTCGAGGAAGGCCGGCCGCGCGACGTCATCCGTGCGCTCGCGTCACAACTCCGGATCGGACTCGTCGTGATCGGAACCGCGGGTCGAACCGGCTTCAGCAAGCTGTTGATCGGCAATACCGCCGAAGAAGTGGTCAGCGATCTCACCACGGACCTGCTCACCGTCAGAGCGCGATCGAGCTGAGGGACAGGGGATGATCGGCTTCCTGAGGCGTTTGCCCTGCGGAGTGCGTTACGCGTTCGTCGTGACGGCGATGTTTGGTGTCGTGGCCATTCGCCATCTGGTGCTGCCACTCTTCAGCGCGTAACGACGTCACGAGTGAACGGCGCCCGAGCGACCATCGGCATCAGGTCGACCCACCGCCTTTCGCGGCCAGCGTCGCTTTCGAGTCGTTGCGGATCACCTCGAGCCCGGCGGGATCGACCGGAACGCCGAACTCGACGCGCGCGTGCGCATGCCCCACGTGGTGCATCGCAAGCGCGCCGGTCAGCGCCTGATGCTGGCCCTGCAGGTCCATGCTGAAGTTGACCGCCTGCTTGGCGAGCTTCAGCCCGATCGACGGCCGCGTCGCGATCCGCCTGGCAAGATCCAGCGTGAACGACTCCAGCTGATCTCTGGGCACCACGTGGTTGACCATGCCGAGGTCGTGACACTCCTTCGCGGTGAGAATCTGTCCCGTGAACAGCATCTCCTTCGCTTTTCGCGGGCCCAATTCCCAGGCATGTAGAAAATACTCGTGTCCGTTCACGCCGAACGCCACGACCGGATCGGAAAACTCCGCGTCTTCGCTCGCGATGATGATGTCCATCGGCCACGCGATCATGAGACCGCCCGCCATCGCCTTGCCCTGCACCTGCGCGATCGTCGGCTTGGCGATGTTCCGCCATCGCCAGTGCAGGCCGACGAAGTATTCCTCCTCGCCCGCATACATGCCGGCCGCGCGTGGTTCGTGATGCCCCGCACCCTGCACGACCGGATTGAAGTCCAGCGTTCTGGACGTGTCCTTCAAGTCGTGCCCGGACGAGAAGTGTGGGCCGTCCGCGGCCAGGATGATGACCTTTACCTCGGGGTCGCGCGCGGCAACCTGAAATGCGTGGTCGATCTCGTACAGCATCTTCCGGTCCTGCGCATTGCGCGTCTCGGGACGCGCCAACACGACCCGCGCGACCCGCGGATCTGGCAGTTCGTAACGAATTCGCTGGTACGCACTGGTCTGTTGATCGGGCATGTCGGTCTCCGTTGCTCTGTCGTTTGCGGTCGATTCGTGTCGGTCGCCTGGTTCGCACCCGGCAGATACGCCGTCCGTGCGGGTGTGTGAATGGGACAGAATAGGACTGTTGGGGGTGTCAGGGAATCGGTCGCTGCACGCGTCCGGTTCCTCGGAGATACGCCTTGCGCCTAACAGCCCGCATCAGGCGCGCGCAACGACCCAAAGGGCGGTGCTCTGTACCCGCCATAACTGAACTCCGCAGACTCCGGCGGTAGACTTCGGCCCTCAATGGTGCCGTGCCGGGGATTTCGTGGCCAAACACACAGAACGCAGGATCGATGCGATCGACTCGCCCGCTTTCCTCGCCGGCGGCGGAGAACTGGGCGCGCGCATGCGCGCGTTCGACTGGTCGCAGACCCCGCTCGGTTCGCCCGAGCAGTGGCCACAAAGCCTCAAAACCGTCGTTCGCATCATGCTCGACTCGCGCTACGCGATGTGGATGCTGTGGGGGCCGGAGCTCACGTTCTTCTGCAACGATGCTTACCTTCCCACCGTTGGGGTGAAGCGCGATTGGGTATTGGGCGCCCGGTCCGACAGGGTTTGGGAGGAAATCTGGCCCGACATCGGCCCGCGCATCGAGCACGTACTTCGAACCGGACAGGCCACTTGGGACGAAGGGCTGCTGCTGTTTCTGGAACGCAGCGGATACGTGGAGGAGACGTATCACACCTTTTCTTACAGCCCGGTCTCCGACGACGACGGAGTGGTCGCCGGCATGCTGTGCGTCGTCACGGAGGTCACCGAACGGATCATCAGCGAACGACGCCTGGCCTTTCTGAGCCGGCTGGGCATTGCGCTCGCGGGCGCGAGTTCGGAAGCGGATGTGTTCGGCGCTCTCGAGCAGACCATCGCAAGCGATGCGCGCGACCTGCCACTTACCGCAACCTATGTGTTCGACGAACAGGTTCACCTGCCGGCCCGACGAATCTCGCAGACCGGATTTGCGGACGCCCACGCGGCAATCCCCGATACGCTCGGCGGCGATGCCATCTGGCCGGTGCAAACGATGCGTTCCGGCGCGTCTGCGGTCACGGTGTCTGCTCTTTCCGAGCGTTTCGCAGATCTTCCAAGCGAGCCATGGAAGCGCGCTCCGCATCAGGCGCGCGTCGTACCCATTGCGCAGCAACGGCAGCGGGAGTCCTCGGGCTTTCTGATTGCAGGGCTCAATCCTTATCGCATGCTCGATGAGCCATACGCCGGTTTCCTGGACCTCATCGCCGCGCAACTCGCCTCTGGCTTCGCGGCAGCACGGGCCCGGGCGGAGGAACGACGGCGGGCAGAAGCGCTCGAGGAACTGGATCGCGCCAAGACGACGTTCTTTTCGAACGTCAGCCACGAATTCCGTACGCCGCTCACGTTGATGATGGGGCCACTCGAGGATGCGCTGCAGAACGGGGCGCAGCGTCTCGATGACGCGACGCGCGAAGCACTCAGCGTGGCCCATCGCAACAGCTTGCGCCTGCTCAGGCTCGTGAACTCGCTGCTCGACTTCTCGCGCATTGAAGCAGGACGCGCCAAAGCGAACCTCGAACCGGTCGATCTCGCTGCTTTCACTACCGAACTGGCCAGTACCTTTCGGTCCGCGATCGAAAAAGCGGGCCTGCGATTCATCGTGTCCACAGCACCGGAAGAAATCGTGCAGGTCGATCGGGAGATGTGGGAGAAGGTCGTACTGAACCTCATCTCGAATGCGTTCAAGTACACGCTGACGGGTGAGATTCGGGTGAGCCTTGAAAGCCTCGGCGACCGCGCTCGTCTGACCGTCGCCGACACGGGCTGCGGCATCCCGCCCGACGCGCTGCCGCATCTGTTCGAGCGCTTCTACCGCGTTCCCAACAGCCAGGGGCGCACCCATGAGGGGACCGGCATCGGCCTTGCGCTGGTGCAGGAGATCGTGAACCTCCACCGCGGGTCGATCGAAGTAGACAGTCGGGTGGGTGCCGGGACGAGCGTGCACGTCACCGTGCCGAGAACAGGCGTCGCTTCCGCGAAGCTCAGAACGCGCATGACGGATTCCACGTCGACGACTGTGCGGGCATTCGTCGCCGAAGCGGCCCGCTGGTTGCCCGATGCGGATGTCGACGCGTCGATCGATACGGAACGCGTTGTGGAGCGCGAAGTCGCATCGTCGTGCGGGCAGCTCGCTTCGTCCCCTTCTGCAGAGGGCCTCGTAGTTCTGGCGGACGACAACGCGGACATGCGTGATTACATCCGTCGGCTGCTCGAGCCGCGATTCGCGGTGTTGAGCGCACACGACGGCCGGGAAGCGCTCGATCTCATCCGCCGGCACGCGCCCGATCTGGTTTTGACGGACGTGATGATGCCGAATCTCGATGGCTTCGGTGTGCTGCGTGCAGTCCGCGAGGACCCGAAGACCGCGTCGCTGCCAGTGATTCTTCTGTCGGCTCGCGCGGGTGAGGAATCGCGTGTCGAAGGGTTGGAACACGGCGCGGATGACTATCTCATCAAGCCGTTCAGCGCGCGGGAACTCACGGCGCGAGTGAGCGCGCATCTCGGGCTCGCACGGCTGCGGCGTGAGTCCCGCGAAGCGATCCGCCGCGTCGAGCACCGTTTCAGTGTCGCGCTCGAATCCTCGGCCGTAGGCTTCTGCACGTTCGATGCGGTGCGGGACGAGCAGCAGCGCATCGTCGATTTCGTGTGGTCCTACCTCAATCCTGCGGCGGCACGCGCGCTCGGTCGTCCGGCCGGGGAACTCATCGGTCGGCGCGTTGGAGAGACCTTGCCCGCGATCTGGGGAATTCCGCAGCTGTTCGATGGTTTCGTGCGCGTCGTCGAGACGGGCGAATCGGAGGACATCGAGGTCCACTCGACGCAAGGTCTGCTGCCGGGCTGGTTTCACCACATCGCGGCGAAACTCGGTGATGGCCTGGTGGTGTGGTTCACCGAGATCACCCAGGCCAAACACGCCGAAGCCCAATTGCGCGCGAGCCGGGAGGAGTTGCGTCGGGTCGCCGACATCGCGTCGGTCATGCTCGCCCACTGCGATCGCGAGAATCGATATCTGTTCGTCAATCGTGCGTACGCAGCGCGCTTCGGTCTGACACCCGAGAAGGTCGTCGGCCGCCGCATTGCGGAAATCGTCGGTGACAAGGCGTTCGCGTCCTTCGAACACTATGCCCGGCGCGCTCTCGCCGGCGAACGTGTGGAATTCGAACTGGACATTCCGTACGAGCGGATCGGCGTTCGTTACATGCACTGCGTGTATGCGCCCGATGTCGATGGCAGAACCGGCCGGATTCAGGGTTTCGTCGCGGCGATCACCGATGTGTCGGAGCGGCGCATGCTCGAGCAGCAGTTGCGAGAAGGCGACCGACGCAAGGATGAATTCCTGGCGACACTGGCGCATGAGCTCCGCAATCCGCTGGCACCGATCCGCCAGGCCGCCGCAATCGCCAAGGCATCCAATGCAACCGAGGCGCAGGTCAGCTGGAGTCACGCGGTGATCGAGCGTCAAGTGAGCCATATGGCGCTGTTGCTCGACGACCTCCTCGACATTTCACGCATCACGCGTGGCAAGCTCGACCTTCGTAAAGAATGCATCGACCTTCACGGGGTCATTGATGCCGCGGTCGAAACGGCCCGCCCGATCATCGAAGCGCGAGGGCATTCGCTGTCGATTGAAGTGGGCGACGAACCCGTGCAACTGAATGCCGATCGCGTGCGGCTCGCACAGGTGCTCGCCAACCTGCTCACCAACGCGGCGAAGTACACCGATCGAGGAGGCCACATCGGCTTACGCGCAAGCGTCGAAGCAGACCAGGTGATCCTCTGTGTGGCCGACACCGGAATAGGCATCGCGCGCGAAGCCCTGCTGCATATTTTCGAGATGTTCTCTCAGGTAGGTAGCGCGATCGAACGCGCCGAGGGCGGACTCGGCATCGGGCTTGCCCTCGTCAAAGGTCTGGTGGAGCTGCATGGTGGGACGGTTGAGGCCCGCAGCGACGGGCTCGGTTGTGGCAGCGAGTTCGTGGTGCGACTGCCTCTAGCCCTCGACATACCGTTTCCAGCGACATCGGTTCCAAGGAAGAACGACGAGACGCGCTCGCCCTCGCCTCTGCGGATATTGATCGCCGACGACAACCGCGATGCAGCCAACAGTCTGGCAGTGCTGCTGAAAATGGACGGTCACGACATTCAGCTGGCCTTCGACGGAGACGAAGCCGTCGCGTTGACTTCGCTGTTCCGCCCGCAGGTATTGCTGCTCGACATCGGCATGCCCAAGCGCAACGGCTATGAAGTTGCACAAGCGGTCCGTGCGCAACAATCACTCGGTCCGATGACGCTCATCGCCCTGACGGGTTGGGGGAAGTCGGAAGACAGAGACCGTGCCCTGTCCTCGGGGTTCGACCATCACCTGACCAAACCGATCGACCTGGAAGCCGTGCACGAACTATTGGGTCGGTTGGCTGGCAGCCCATGAAGCACATACACGATACGAGTGCATCACGCCGCTCAACTGAACCGTCAGGTTGGTTCGTAGTTGCATGACCCGGACGCGCGGTCGGAGAATTCCCACACTGGCATGCGCCGAGCCGCCGCAGACGATCCCAGTGCAGAGCCCGACAATTGAACGGTGCCGCGGATCAGTGACGGGACCTGCGCGATAAGCCGCCACCGGAGTCGCATGAACCGTAAACGTTGAGGATTCCCAAATGTCTGCGCGCCTGGACACGCTGCGCCAGTACTACCTGGACCACGAAACCGATCTCGCCGAGAAGTACGGTGGCAAGTTCGTGGTCCTCGTCGACGGAGGAATCTTCGGCGTTTACGCGACCGAGGCGGAGGCCCAACGCGCCGTAACCGGCAAGCTGGACCTCGGCCTGTTCCTGATTCAGGAAGTCCCCACGATCGAGGTGGACTGATCTCTCGTCAGGCCACCTGGATCTTCTGCACCTTCCGCGATCCGCCGCGCCGGCCACCGTCGTAGAGAAACTCCGCACCGTCGAGGTCTGTTTCCGGAATCTCAACGCGCTCGGCCCAATAGTCCTGGTTGTGCCGCCATTCGGCCTTGTCGCCGCGTCGCGGCAGCTGATCGAGGCCCCGCATGAGGTAGCCGGGATTGAAGTTGTCCGACTCGATCCACGGCAGCAGCTGCATACCCCTGTCTTCGTCGCGCAGCGCGACTTCGACCTTTTTGGCACCCGTCTCGTCCATGTGTTTCAGCAGGTTGCAGACGAAATCTCCAAGCATGTCTACGCGCAGCGTCCAGCTCGCACGGAAATATCCGAACACCCACAACAGGTTCGGCACGCCGGTGAACATCATGCCGCGATAGGTGACCGTGTCGTGCCAGTTCACGCGCTTGCCGTCGACCGCGAAGGGAATGTCTCCCATCACCGAGAGGCGGAAGCCCGTGGCGGCGACGATGATGTCGGCCTCGATCTCTTCGCCCGAAGCAGTTCGCACGCCTTTCTCGGTGAACGTCTGCAGCGTGTCGGTCACGACACTGAGCTTGCCGGCCGCCGCCGCCTTGAACACGTCGCCTTCCGGACAGAACGCCAGCCGCTGCTGCCACACGCGATACCTGGGGGTGAAGTGCGGTTCGAACTGGAAGTCCTGCCCCGCGTAGTGGCGGATCAGCGCCTTCAGTTCCTCGAACACCGCGTCGGGCTCGGCCTTGCAGCGTCGCGTCATCATGTCCTGGTCGTACATGATCTGCGCGCGCACCACGCGATGGATGGTGGGCTCGTCGATTCCGATCTGCCGCAGGCGGTCAGCGAGTTCGTTCTTGTTTTCGCTGCAGAAGAAGTAGGTCGGCGAACGTTGAAGCATGGTCACGTGCGCGGCCTTCTCGGCGAACGCCGGGATCACCGTTGCAGCCGTCGCGCCGGAACCGATCACCAGCACGCGCTTGTCCGTGTAGTCGATCTTCGGGTCCCACAGCTGCGCGTGAATCAATCGGCCTTTGTATTTGTCCATGCCGGGCCAATCCGGAATGTACGGCTTTTCGTGGTCGTAGTAGCCCTGACACATCCACAGGAAGCTGCACGTGAACATCACGATGGACTTGTCGGAGACCCGGGTGGCTTCGACGGTCCACAGATTGTCCTTGCTCGACCAGCTGCAGCCGGTGATGCGGTGACCGTACCGGATGTGCGGCGCGATCCCGTTCTCGTCGATCACTTCGCCCATGTACTTCAGGATTTCTTTGGCGCTGGCAATCGGTGTGCCGACCCACGGCTTGAAGCGATACCCGAAGGTGTAGAGGTCGGAGTCGGATCGGACACCCGGATACTTGTGCGTTTCCCATGTGCCGCCGAAGGTGTCCTTCATTTCGAGGATCACGTAGCTCTTGTCCGGACACTGTTGCTGCAGGTGATAGGCCGAACCGACGCCGGAGATCCCGGCGCCGACGATCACCACGTCCACGTGGTTCGCACTGCCTGTTCTGGGTTGCTTCGTAGCTGTCACGTCAATTCTCCTCAATGCCTTTGATACCTGGCCTCAATCTGGCCAGTGACTGCGCCTACCGACAATCAGGAGTTCCCGCATGTTCGCGGGCGAATGGACCTTGCCGCGGTAGCGCGTTTCCGATGGCGGCAACGGATTCTGCGCTCAGTGGCGCGTGACGCCAGGCCGATCGGCATAACCGAGGTACGCGACGCGGCGGAAGCCGATGTCCATGTTCAGCGCCCGCACGCGTATACAGCGCTCGTCGACGACTTCGAAGTCGCCGCCCAGCGCACTCAGGTTCGCGCGCATCGCATCGGTTATCGGCTCGCGCAGATCGACTTCGAATTCGTATGGCGGCGACCTGTCGCAGTACGCACGCAGTTCACCCGCGCGTGCACGCCGCACGGCGCGTTCGGCGCCGGCGCGTATCAGCTCTCTCGCGCGAGCCGGGGCGATGCAGTTGCCGGACTGGTTGGCGAGCGCCTCCTTTACGATCACGCGCTCGGCCCATGGACAGATCGCGGCCACTTGTTCTGCAACGACCTGGTCTCCGCTGATCATTCCGATCGGCACACCGAGTTCGCCAGCACGGATTGCGAAGAAATCCGCCTCACCGATCGGCTCGCCGCCGAGGCGAACCAGTTTGAAGGCGCCGTAAGAGATGGTGTGCGCCATGATGCCGGGAAACGAGCCGGCACGGCCGTGGTGGCCGACGAGCAAGACCACGCCGACCGAAACATCGAGCCCCGCCATCGTCGTCGCACCCGGGCGGCCGGCGCCGCGAATCACGCGGCAGCGAGGATCGATTTCGTCCATCAGGAGGATGCACAGGTCTTCGACGCCATGATTCTCCTCGACGATCACTTCCGTGGCCCCGCCTGCGAACGCGCCATCGACGGCCGCATTCGCATCGAGCGTCATCAAGCGCCGGTTGCGCGCGAAGTCGATGCCCGATGCCGACACGTCCGCCCAGCGCACGAGTCCGGAGATCCCTTCCATGTCGACGCTGACGAAGACCTTCATGGCGTGTCACCTCCCGGCGTCGGCGCGCGCTCATCCAGCAATCCGTCCCGCTTGAGCGCCGTCCACAATTCGCGCGGCACCTCGATTTGCACGAGCCTCTGCGCCTCAACGGCCTCGTTGGCCGACCGCGCGCCTGGAATCGCGGCCGCGACCACGGGATGCGCGAGCACGAACTGCAATGCGGCGGCGCCGATTGGTACGCCGTGGTCGCGGCAGATCCGGCCGATTCGCCCGGTTTTGTCGCGCACGACCTGCGGCGTCTCGCCGTACATGTAGCCGGCGCGCTCCGGCGCGATCAACCAGCCGCCGGCGAACGGCGATGCAATGATCACTCCCATGCGACGCGATGCGCACAACGGCAGCACGCGATCGAGCGCGCACGTATCGAGCAGCGTGTAGGGTCCGGCGACCACGAGAAAATCGAGATCGACGGTGTCGGCGATGCGCTCGACGAGATCTTCGTGGCGGCCGCCAGCCCACGTCGCGTAATTGCGCATCTCGCGATTGCAACCGAGTCCGATCGCCTTGATCGATCCAGCGTCGCGCATCTCCTCGAGCACCGCAGCCCCGCCACCACCGTTGCGCGACAGCTGTGCGAGTACCGCGGCGATCTGCGCATCGTCGTGATAGCCGTAGTCGACGTCGTGGATCGTCAGGCTATCGACGTATGGCAGCCCAAGTCGCGTCAGCGAATCGCGATGTTGTGCGACGATCCTCACGCGGTCGTACGCGAAATGCACGCGATGGCCGCTCAACGGGTCGCGCGGGGTACGCACGGCGCCGCCGGCCGACACGGTCCTGTTCGCTTCGATGCGCACAGGCTCCGGTTCGAGCGTGCGGCCAACTTTCGTGTTGATCGCATACTCCGTGCGGTTTCCGCACTCGGCGAGTGCGACGCCGAGCCGGCGTTCGGACCGGCCGATACCATATTCCGGTGCGGTGTCGAAGAATCGCACACCGCCACGCCACGCCGCCGCGACGGTGTCGTTACATTCGTTCGCCGCAACGCGCGGATCGCCGAGGGGTCCTGCGCCGAAACCGAGCGACGTGACCGTGAGTGCGCTCTTGCCGACGCGCCGCGCCGTCACGGCGTCCATCGTTCGCTGCGCTCGTGTTCCATTCGATTTTCCTGGCCGGTAGCTTCAGCCGCTGTCCAGACCCACGAACGTCCCGCCATTGCGGAACGCCAGCGCGCGCATCGCCCCGGCATAGCGGTAGAGCGAAGCCGGCGGTTGAGCCAGCCTGAAAAGGTGTGGGAAGCCCACTACGTTGATCCGCACCGGGCGACGCCCGCGTTCGTCGGGCGCATTGATCCGGTCGACGGTATCGACCAGCTCTTCGATCGAGCGGCAATTGAAGTCGTCGCCGAAGATATAGACGCTGATCCGCTTGTCAGGTGCCTGGTATGTACGAATGGCTTTTTCAATACCGTTGATCGGGCACGATGAGCTGAACGGGTTGAACGAACGCATTCGGTCGACGATCGCGCGGCGCCGCGCCGGCGAATCGGGAATCCAGCGGCCACCGTACTGCGGGAACATGTATTCGCCCTGGTCGCTCATCACCTGGATGCCTTTGAGCGCAGGATAGATGGTCAGTGTTTCGCTGAGTTTCTTGATGACCTGCGGCCAGACGCCCGGGTTGTTGTACATACTCCCGGACGTGTCGATCACGAACACGACGTATTCGCTGTCGACCGCAATGCCGGCGACGGTGTTGTCGGCCCGCTGGAACCCCGCGCCGAGCAGGCGTTCCATCTCTTCGCTCAACGACTGCTTTGCCTGCGCCAGTTTCTTCTCGGTGAGAACCGCTTCTTCGGCTTCGCCCTTCGACGTCTGATAGCGCCCGAGCACGGTGCTCAACTCGCGTTCCAACTGCGCGAGCGACTGTTGTTCGGTATCGAGTTCGCGCTGCGCGTCGGAGAGTTCGCGCGCCAGCTTGTCGGTTTCGCCGCGAATCTTGAACAGCGCGTCCTGTCGCGCGGCAACCGTTCCGTCGAGGTGCGTCGATGACTGCTCGAGAACCGTCGGCGGGATGAACTTCGTCGTCATCAGCAACAGGATGACCGCGCCGAACCCGCAGCAGATGACGTCGAGAAACGACATCGACATTTCTTCGACCGGGCGGCGCGGCTTCATGACCGATTCCTGAACGGCATCAACGGTGACGGACGTTAGATCGCATTGTCGGCGTCTGGTTGCAACATGCAATCCTCCAGCGTTTCGACGTGGCTATGGTCCATACGGGGTGTTCCGTCTGCGTCCACGCGCCTGATGAACGATTTCACGGAGGTGCAAAGCGTACGCTGCCTGGGTTGGATCAGTACCCAACGGTCGGCTGCAGCGCGTGCCGAACGAAGATCACGCAAAGGATGAACGCTATAGCCAACGCGAAACGCACACCGAACGGTAGGCGCCTGAAGCGGCCGACCAGCGTTGTATCAGGTTTACGCGACTCCATGCCGGAACCCCCCTGCTCTGCGAGCCAGCATCGCACAACAGACAGTACGGTGAAGTATGGTTTCGCACACACGCATCACGCGCATCACAAGCATCGATCGGGTTGGCGACACGCGATGGTACTCGGCGTCAATCGCGGAACCGGAACTTGATTGCGACATGGATGCGGCGTGACATCTGCCGAAGAAACACACGTGCGCCGCTACGCACTTGAACGGCGACAGGGTATCAGCCGGGCTGAGGCGGCACTTGCGCAGTGACCGGGGTCGAGGCGGTTTTCGGCGGCGCATCATTGGCGTGCGCGCTGCCGACCCAATCCTGCGGACTCTCGGCAGCGGCCGGGGCGCTACTCTCTCGCAACAGCTGCCTCGCGCGCGCCAGATTTTCGGCGGCGATCTCGTAGTAGGTCGGCGAGCGGTTCACGGCTTCCGTCAGTAGCGTCTCGGCGCCGCTGAAGTCCTCGCGCAACAGCGCGATGTAGCCGACGTCGTTGTACGCAGCCGCCTCCGGCATGACGGTGAGGAGCAGCTGCAGCGCGTCCTGATAGGCGCCTGTGCGCGCGTACAGCAAGCCAAGATTGCGACGGGCCGGCGCGTACTGCGGATCACGTGTGATGGCTTGAATGAACTCGATCTTGGCGCCCGCCAGATCGCCGGAGAGGTACATCGAGTAGCCGAGATTGGTCAGCAGCATCGCCGAATCCGGCTGGATCGCGAGCGCAGCGCGGTAATCCGCGACCGCAGTCGGGTAGTCATGCTGCACGTCGCTCAAGACGCCGAGCGCGTTGTAAGCGCGCCACCGGTCTGGATCGATGATGACCGCGCGCTCCAGATGTGTGCGCGCCAGCTCGATCTGCTCGTGCGCCGCGTACAGCAATCCGATCTGCTCGTGAGCGTCCGCGTTGTCGGGATCCAGTTCGATCGACTTGTCGAAGGCATATCCCGCCTCTCGATCGTGCCCGAGACGGAAGTAGATGGTGCCTGTCTTCAGCCAGATCGACGCGGTCGGTGCCTCGTGCAGCGCTTTCGTGTAGAGCGGCAACGCCGCTTCGAGATTTCCGATCCTGACGGCTTCTTCCGCCGCGGCGAGCGTCTTCTCCGTATTCGTCGTCGCCGCCGCCGGATCTTCCGCCTTCGGCTGCGTCGACGCACAACCGGTCACCGCGAGAAGTACGAGCAGCGCCTGGGCGATGCGTGTCAATGTATGAGTCCGTTCATTCATGGCTGTCTCGTTGGCACTCGGCTAGAGAGTCTGGAAAACCTTGATCAACGCGATGACCGCCGGGCCGATCGCCACGACGAAGAATGCCGGAAACATGAACACGATCAGCGGGAAAATCAGCTTGGTGCCAATTTTGGCAGCCACCTCTTCGGCCATCTGCATTCGGCGGTCGCGAAACTCTTCAGAGTAAACGCGCAAAGAATCTG
>DATJGR010000061.1:0-7650 GCA_035494855.1 Pseudomonadales bacterium
CGAACTGGGCGCCCTGATACATCACCGGCACGTTCAGACCTGCAAGGGTGGCGTGCGCGACGAACGGCTCGACGTACGGCGACAGCGCCAGCACCGCTTTGATCTCCGGCGTTTTCCAGGCCGGCCATCCACCGGCCATGCCGACCACCGTGTAACCGCCGAGCGAATGGCCCACCGCGCCGATGTGCGACGCATCGACGACGCGCGCCAGTTGCGGGTCGTCAGCAATCAGCTGGATCACCGCGCGCAGGTCGTGCATCCGATCGATCTCGCTCTGGTCGCTCCATCGCTGCGGCGTCAGAAACGAATCGTCGGTGCGGATGTTGCCGGGCGTCAAGCCGTTGCTGCCGATGGCGCACGCCGCATCGGTGTGATCGGGTGCCGCGACCACATAACCGTGGCGCGCCAGTTCTTCGGTGATGAACAGCGACTGCAGCGCGCAGCCGCCGAGACCATGTGAGAACAACACGAGCGGTAGGTGCAGGCACGCGGCGTTCGGCGGCGAATCCGGCGCCACGCTGCCCATGAAGCCGTGGTTGGCGCGCGAATAGGCGAATGGTTCTTCGGCTGCTGCCGCTGGATACCAGACGGCCACTTTGCGGCCGCTCTCGAGCGCGAGCACGCGATAGCCGGCCGATTGGTGCGCGTCGCAATCCGCGGCGCGTGCAACGGTGAGAGGGGTGAACTGCAGCGCGACGCAGAGTGCGATCGCGAAGCGGCGGGTCAGGTCAGTCGCTGCTCGAGCAACTCGGCGCGACCTGCGGCTTTCGAATAGCTCGGGTTCTTCACCTTGATCCACGTCGTGTCGCCGTCGCCGCTCAGATACGGACTGTAGCGCGGTTTACCGACGATGCCTTCCATGTCGCGCTCGCACATGCGTGCGTACAGCGACGTGCCGGTGCCTTCCTTGTAGTCGACGAACATCACCCGGTCGGATGGATGCCGCACGCGGAACCGGAGCACCTCCTTTCGTTCCACCAACGGCTGTTCGCGCAGATCCTTGCCATTCAGCCACAGCAGGTCGAATGCGGCGAACAGCACGAGCCCGCGCCCTGCGATCAGGTCGCCGTACTGCGCCTTGCCGACCTGGTCGAGCACCACCAGTTCGCCGTCGAGGACGGCGTTCTTCACGTTGAGATCACCCGGCAGCACGCGCGCCAGTTCGCGAAATTGAGGGGTAGGGTCGTCCAGGCCGTTCACAACCAGTCTGCAGTCGTCGCCGCTGATGTAGGCGAACGCGCGGATGCCGTCGTACTTCACTTCGAACAGCCAGTCAGGGTCGTCGAACGGCGCTGCTTGCTCGAGCAGCGCCATCGGTTCGAGTTTCGGCAGATTCTTCATCGTGAAGACAGACTAAGCCCGATCAGCAATCGAAAAATGGGACGAGGTCACACAAGCGCAGATCCGTTCGAAAAAGTCGGCCGCTGTGTGCGGAAGCACACCGATGCCCAGGGATGTCCGCGCCTTTACGAAACTGTTGGACGCTCGGACAGTCAGCGTAGGAATGCGCCGATACGGGATGCATCCCGCCGGCCCTGGGTGCGGCCCGCTTCGGCGCATGGCGTGCGCGTGTCAGGATCGAGAGGATTGAATCCGATCGCCGTTCTGGCGGCGGCATCCGGTTCGATGACGGCGACGCGCGCACCCTTCCGTTCGAGCATTTCGATCTCTTTGCGCAAACCGACGCCGCGCAGCGACGGCGTGTTCAGGCCGCTTGGCGACAGGATGACGACCGTGCTAGCGCCTTCTATGAGGTCCGCGTTCTCGGCCGATCGCATACCGCCATCGACATATCGCTTTCCCTGGATCGTCGTCGCGGGCCAGATCATCGGCACCGCGCAGCTTGCCGCGACCGCGTCGACGAGGCTCACCCCGGACGCAGCGTCGAACAGACGCATCGCGCCGGTTTCGGCGTCGAGCGCGGTAGTGGCGAGGTGCTTCGAAGGCCACGCATGCGACGGCAACCGACCGGCGATGATCGCGCGACGTTCGGGCTCACTGACGGTTTCGCAGTCGAGCGCCATGCGCGCGACCTTGCGCACGCGCTCGTCCGGATCACTCACCTGCGCGAGGTCCTGAACCGCGGTGAACAATGCGCGTAGAGCGGAGAATGGCGGCGACAACTCCGGTGTCTGATGTGCCGGGTCGGCCTGGCGCACGAACAGTTCGTCGAGCGACGCGCCGCTCCACAGTTGCGCACCGACGGTCGCGCCGGCCGACGTACCGAGAATCCGCTGCGCATCGCGCAGATCGATGCCTTCGTCCGCCAACCCGGCGATCACGCCGGTGATCCACGCCACGCCGGCGACGCCGCCGCCGCCCAGTACCAGTGCCACGTCGTTCATGGTTCGCGCTTCCGCTGGTTACCGATCAATCGAATCCTACGAACGATGCCACCTCGTCGACGCGCCGGCGCTGTGAGACGACTGCGTTCGCCGGAAAGTCGTCGTCCGGATAACCCATCGCCACACAGATCATGATCACCTGATCGTCCGGAATGCCGGCGTGCTCGCGCACTACGGGCGACTGCATGATGCCCTGGCTGTTCACCACCGCGCCGAGGCCCTTCGACCACGCGGCGGTGACGAGACCGTTGACGAGCGCGCCGCAGTCGAACTGTGCGATGTCGCCGCCCTGCAGTTCCTTGTCGTACGTGACGACGACGGAGACCGGTGCATCGAATTGACGAAAGCCGCGCATCACCCAGTCCTGCCGTTTCTCGGCGTCGTGCCGCTCGATGCCCATCGCCTGGAACAGCTGCACGGCGATGTCGATCTGGCGTTGGCGGTGCGCACCCTGATACGCGCCGTGAGAGCGGATCTCGCGCGACGGCGCAACGCCGGCCAGGTTGCGCTCGGTGTTGCCGCGCCGAACGTTGTCCAACACCTCACCCGTCAACACGTAGAGGTGCCACGGCTGGGTGTTCATCGACGACGGCGAGCGGATCGCCATCGCAATCACTTCTTCCAGAACCTCCCGCGGCACGGGCTTCTGCTTGTAGCCGCGGATGCTGCGTCGTCCCATCACCACTTCTTCGAAATCCAATCGACCCCCCTTTCCGTTACCGTCGCGAGCGAAATGCCCCGGGCATTATCCCGACGCGGCTCCCCCGGGCAAGCAGCCGGGATTTGCGAGGTGGTGGCCACGAGCCCGGGGAGCCGATATAAGATGCAAGCCTGACTGTTTTATGGAAGCCGACGATGTCCGACATACGCACGCTCAGAGAGCTCGATTCCTGGCCGGAGCAGGTGACGCGCGGCCATAAGATTCCCGGCTATCGGTACACGTCGCGCGAGTTCTTCGCGAAAGAGTGGGAGCACATGTGGACCAAGGTCTGGCTGTTGCTCGGCCGGGCGTCGCAGTTGCCGAATCCCGGCGACTGGCAGATGGAGAAGGTCGGCCCCGAATCGATCCTGATGGTTCGGCAGAAAGACGGCACCATCAAGGCCTTCTACAACGTGTGCCAGCACCGCGGCAATCCGCTGGTAGATGATGCGAGAGGCAGTGTGAAGCGATTCGTCTGCCGCTACCACAGCTGGGCTTACCTGCCGGACGGCACGCTCAATTTCGCGCCGGACAAGGAAGACTTCCCCGAGGGCGACCCGTGCAAACACGTGCGCCTCGAAGAACTCGCCTGCGAGACCTTCGCCGGGTTCGTGTGGGTGAACATGGAAAAGGACTGCATGAGCCTGAAGGACTACCTCGGGCCGATCTGGGACGCGTGGAGCCAGCTCGAACTCGAAACCTGGAAGCGCACCTCAGCCAGGTCGGCTTGGGTGCCGTGCAACTGGAAAGTGGTGCTCGACAACTTCAACGAGTCTTACCACGTGCCCACCGTGCACATGGCGGCCACGCCCGATACCGACCGCAAGAAGATCACCAGCAACATCAACACCTACTACAAGGAAACGCGCTTCGATCTGTCGAATGAAGGCCACAACCGCATGGTGATGCAGGGCGGCTACGGCTCGGGCCAGACGGACAAGGAAGGCAACATCAGAGAACCGTTGGCGAGCACGCTGCGCGAGTGGGGCATCGATCCCGAAGAATTCAAAGGCCGGCCGGAAGCGACGCGTGCGGCGCTGCAGGACGCGAGACGCAAGCTCGGTCCGTCGCGCGGGTACAAGCACTACTCCAACGTACCCAACGAACAGTTGACCGACGCGTTCCACTACACGCTGTTTCCGAACTTCGCCGTTTCGGTGTGGGCAGACGGCTTCCACTTCCTGCGCGCGCGGCCGCATCACAGCGATCCCGAGCAGTGCCTGTTCGACAACTGGTGGTACTCGAGCCCGGCGGCCATCGCGAATCGAGAATGGGTGCTGGGGACGAAGCTCGAAGAGGGTCCGGAGGCAGAGGTGAGGATGATCGACCACGCCACCGAGTCGATCGGCCCCGCCATCGAAGACGACCTGCGCGTGTTTCTCACGCAGCAGACCGGCTTCCGCTCGCGCGGCTACAAGGGCGTGTACCTGTCGGATCAGGAGAAGCGCATCCGCCGCTATCACGAACTGATAGACGATTACATCGACGGGCGGCGGACGGCGTCGAAGTAACGCTACCCGCCTATTGGTTCAAGCCGATTGGACGCGGAAGCCGGGGTAACCCGCCGCCGCTTCCTGTTCGCAACGCTCGCGATAGCGCGGATACCCGCCGACGTACGGCATGAAGATGCGCGGCTTACCGGGAATGTTGGCGCCCAGATACCACGAGTTGCAGCTTGGCGTTGTGTACATCGTGCCTTCAGCCACTTCGTTCACGTGCGCAATCCACTGTTGCTCCGACTCCGCAAACGGCTCGATCGTGGCGAGCCCGTGTTCGCGCAGGTGGTGGATGCAGCCGCCGATCCAGTTCACGTGCTGCTCGATCGCAACCAGCATGTTGCACAGTACGGACGGGCTGCCGGGGCCGGTGACCGTGAACAGATTCGGGAAGCCCGACATCTGCAGGCCGAGATACGTCACAGGTCCATCGCGCCATTGGTCGTTGAGACGCCGGCCGCCGCGGCCGCGGATGTTCGCGCGCAAGAGCGCGCCGGTCATCGCATCGAAACCGGTCGCGTAGATCAATACGTCGAGGTCGTGCTGAGCGACGCTCGTTCGAATGCCGGTTTCGTTGATGGTCTCGATCGGCGTCGACCCGAGGTCCACCAGCGTCACGTTGTCGCGATTGAACGTGTCGTAGTAATCGCGGTCGAGCACCTGGCGTTTGCAGCCGAGCCCGTAGGTTTTCGGCAGCAGGTGCTCGGCGGTATCGGGATCGCGAATCATGTTTCGCACGGTGTCGCGATACAGCGCGTTGGCAATCTCGTTGGCTTCGGCGTTCGTGTACACGTCGCGGAACGCGAGCAACGCGCCCAGCCCGAAGCGGTCCAAGACCTGCTCGCGTTGCTCCGGCGTGAGATCGAGCAGGCGATTCGGTACGCCGGCTTCGCTCGGCATGGTGATGTCGCTCGGCCGCGTCACGTCGGCCGGCACGCTGTCGCCGCGCTGCACGCTCTTGCGCGGGCGGAAGTTCGAGACGCCGCCGGCGTTCTTCTGCTGCATCTCGCGGATCAGTCGATAGTTGTCGCGGAATTCCTGCTGTACCGCATCGCGCATGCGTTTCCGGTTCGCCGGCACGGTGTACACGGGCGTGCGCTGGAACACGGTGAGGTGGGCGGACTGGCGCGCGAGTTCCGGAATGGCCTGCACACCGGATGAACCGGTGCCGATCACGCCGACGCGCTTGCCCGAAAGATCGACCGGTTCGTGCGGCCAGCGGCCGGTGTGATAGACCTCGCCGCGGAATCGCTCTGCGCCGGCAATTTTCGGCTCGATCGGCACCGAGAGGCAGCCGGTGGCCATCACGCAGAACGGTGCTTCGAACGTCTCGCCGGCTTCGCTCGTTAAACGCCATCGCTGCGCTTCGTCCTGCCATTCGACCCTGGATATGCGCGTGTTGAACTGCATGTCGCGCCGCAGATCGAACTTGTCAGCAACGTAGTTGGCGTAGCGCAGGATGTCGTCCTGCGCGGAGAACACCTCCGGCCAGTCCCACTCCTGTTCGAGTTCGGGCGAGAAGCCGTACGAATATTCGAGGCTCGGCACGTCGCAGCGCGCGCCGGGGTAGCGATTCCAGTACCAGGTGCCGCCGACGTTCGAGCCGGCTTCGAGCACCTTCACGCTGAGCCCGAGTTCGCGGAACCGGTGCACGGCATACATGCCGGCGAAACCGGCGCCGACGACGAGCACGTCGGGTTGTTTGGACATCGAAGTTCTCCCCGCAGATTGAACGAGGCTAGGGGAATCGGTGGGGTGATTCAATCGAGGTAAGTCCGTACCGGGTCGTTCGACGCGAATGGGCTCGTGCGCGAAGACCTACGCGGGATGTGTTGGACGTCGCGGTCACTTCCAGCTGCAGATTCGAAACGATGGTTGGAGCGTGGTTTCCATGTGTAGGCGCTCAATCGCTCGAACCTCCTTGTATCCTCGATGTACTTCCAAATCGTCAGCGACATCACATCGCGGGAAACGATCGCTTACGGCAGCCGGATCAAAGAGATTCGTCGGTTGCGGCGCCGTTACGGCGAAGGGCGGTGGCGCAAGCGCAAGGGACTGGCTAGAGTTCGACTGGAAAACGGCGCGACCCGGCTCGCAGAGATTCACTGGTATGAAGCCGCCGGGTTAGGGCGCTTCGAGTTCAAGATCAAATGCTTCGTCGACCGCCTATGAGCCAGCACAAATACGTCATCTGCATCGACAACGCGAACTACGAGGCGGCGCTCGAGCTTCGCAAGATTTACGAGACAACGCGCGATGACGAGGCGGCTCTGCAGGGTCTTACGCGCGTGATCGACGAATCGGGCGAGAGCTACCTGTACCCCGTAAGTTACTTCATACCGATCGAGCTCCCGAACAAGGTCGAGCGGGCGATGCTGGGACGGACATAGCGCCGCTATGAAATATCTTGTCGTGATCGAGGAAACGCCGACCGGTTACTCGGCATTTTCTGCCGACGTGCCCGGCTGCGTCGCGACCGGAGGCGCGGCATGATCGATTATCACGGCACGACGGCACTGGTCACGGGCGGTGCTTCCGGCATCGGCAAAGCACTGGCGGCGGCGCTGATTGCGCGCGGCGCACGGGTGATCGTCGCCGACGTGAACGCGGATCTGCTCGCAACGAGCAGCAAAGAGGTGAGGGCGGTAAAGAGCATCGTCACCGACCTTGCCGTGGCGGACGCACCGGCTCAACTCATCGAGTCGGCATTCGTGGTCGACGGCCGGCTCGATCTCGTCTGCTCCAATGCCGGCATCGGCCGCGGCAAACGTGTGCTCGACGAGAACTACGACGACGAAGCGTTGACGCGACTGTTCAACATCAATCTGTTTGCCGGCATGCGCATCGCGCAGGCGTATGCGAAGGCGCTGCGCAGCAGCGGCACGCGCGGACGTCTGTTGCTGACGTGTTCGGAGAATTCGCTCAGCGTGCCAAGCGCAGTCAAGGGCGCGCGGATGGCGATGTACGCCGCAACGAAGCACGCACTCCTCATCGCCGCGGAATGGCTGCGCGACGAAACGAACGGCGATCCGTTCGCAGTGCACGCGTTGATGCCGGGCGCGGTGTACACGCCGCTGGTGGCGCGAGCGCTGCCCGACCCGAAGCTCGC
>DATJGR010000062.1:0-38522 GCA_035494855.1 Pseudomonadales bacterium
TATCCGAGCCTCGTCCGTGTGCCGGGCTACCCCGTCTACTACGACCCTCACGCTCCATCGAATTACTTCTTCTACGACGGCCTCTATTGGGTGTTTCAGGGCGACAACTGGTATCAGAGCCCCTGGTACAACGGACCGTGGCACGCGGTGCGGCCGATATATGTCCCGGAGTATGTGTTGCGCGTTCCGGTCCGGTACTACCGTTACCCGCCGGGCTACTTTCACGGCTGGCGAGCCGATGCGCCGCCCCGCTGGGGCGACCATTGGGGCAACGAGTGGGAGCAGCAGCGAAAGGGCTGGAATGAATGGAACCGGAAATCGGTTCCGCCGCCGGCGCCGTTACCCAGGTACCAACGGAACTACTCGGGGGACCATTACCCCGCGCCGCCGCAACAGTATGCAATTCGGTCAGAGAAGTACGGTTATCAACCGCGTGAAGCGCTCACGAGGCAACAGTGGCAAGCGGCGGACGAGTCGCATGATCCGAAGGAACATGGTCACCGTCACGGCGATGACGACCATGGAGACGATCGGGGCAACGGAAGGGACAAGCACGACGACTAGTTCGTTTCCATTGCATCGATCAAACGTGAGAGGTGCTCCGGGTCGTTGCTGGTGATCTGGTGTACACCGGCGCGGATGAGGCTTCGCAACACGTCGTCGAGGCGAGGCAGGTCGGCGTCGATGGTCCATGCGTCGACCTGCGCGCCGGTTGCACCCACTTCGTACACGAGATTCACGCCGCGTCGCAGCGCTTCCAGGATCAGCCTCGCTTCCAGGTAGTAGACCGATGCACCGGGCGCCGTGGTCAGCGTGCGCGTGGCGATCGCGCGATAACCGTCGGCATCGAGGTCGAACGAGCGCGAATAGAACGCAAGCGGATCGAATCCGGCGTGCATCCCCGGCGTGGCAGCGACGACGTGCTGTACCGCCGCCCATTCGTATGCGCTCGCGATGAATGCGTCGGCGGCTCCGTCGAGTAGTCGAGACAGCCGTTCGAGCGCTTCCGGTGCCAGCGCCGCGGCGCGTGTCTTGACGTCGAGTTGTACGAGCGCCGGTGCGGCGACGCCAGTCGCGCGTACAGTCGCGGTCACCTCGTCGAGAAACAGCGGCGTGCTCTGCAGCGGTGCGCCATCGGGCGCACGTTGGCGCAATCGTTCGATCGCGCCGCGCATGGTGTCCGCAACGCGCCCGTGTCCGGTCGTTTCCCGATCGAGCATCGAGTCGTGCAGGCACACCGCGTGACCATCGAGGGTGAACTGGAGATCGACTTCGCACGCTGCACCGATTCGTAGTGCGGCCATGAGATTCTCACGCAAGAACGGCGCATCCGATTTGCGCCGCCGCAGCATGTGCCATTTCAATCGCGGTGGTGAGGACGATCCGAGCATGCCGGAAAGCTAACAGCTCATCGCTTACGATGCATGACATGAGTGCCACGCGCCGCAACATCCGGCTGCTCAGCTGGTTCAACTTCTGCAACGACTTCCGCATCTACGGACCGGTGATGGTCGTGTACTTCGCACAAGTCACCGGTTCGTACGCGGATGCGGTATTGATTCTCGCGATCGCGAAAATCGGTTCGTCGCTGTTCGAACTGCCGACCGGCGTGTTTTCAGATTTCGTCGGGCGTCGCCGCACGCTGCTCGCGGGACAGATTGCGAACGTCCTGTGCATCGCTGCATATGGCGCGGGTTCCTCGTTTGCGCTGCTCGCGGTCGGAGCGCTTCTCGAAGGACTCTCGTTCGCGCTCTTCAGCGGCAATCAGGATGCATTTCTCTACGACACGTTGAAGGACGAAGAGGCGCAGCAGGAATTCGCCGAATACCAGGGACGGTTGAGCGCGATGTTTCAGGCGGCGCTCGCGGTCTCGGCGCTGGTCTCGGCGATCGTGCTGTTGTGGTTTCCGCTGCGATCGCTGTTCTGGCTTTCGTTGATACCTCAGTCGATCGGCCTCGTGGTCGGCTTTCTCACCACCGAGCCGTCCCGCCACGGTCGCGTGATCGAGACGAATCTGCTCGGCCATCTGCGCGATGCGCTGGTGCCGTTCCGGCGCGATGCGAAGCTGCGCGACGTCAGCATCGCGGCGATGCTCGGCTTCGCGCTGGGCGAAGCGAAGCACATGTTCTTTCCCGCGTATTTCGCGACGCTGTGGTCGGCCTCGGGTCTGGGTATTGCGAGCATGTTGACGCACACGTTCGCGATGCTCGGGTTTCGCGTTGCAGGACGCGTGATCAGACGTTTCCGCGAACTGCCGGTGCTGTTGTGGACCAGTGTCACCAGCATCTTTCTCGGTGTTGCGGCAACCGCCGTGCCGACCTTCGCGAGCCCCGCGATTTCGTCGTTGGCATCGTTACCCTATGGCCCCGGCATGGTGGCGCGCGACACGCTGATGCAGCAGTCGTTCACCGATCGTCAGCGCGCGACGATGGGTTCGCTGATCTCGTTGGGCGGCAATCTGCTGTACGCGGTCGTCGTGTTCGCGCTGGGTTGGTTCGCCGATCGAGTGGGACCGCAGTACGCGCTGCTGTCGGCGGAGCTGATGACGATCTCGGTGGTGCTGCTGTACTGGCGGCTGTTCGGGCGTTAGCCGGCATCGAGCATCCGTCCGGGCTCGGGCTGGTGGCCATCAGACGAAGCTCGCGACCAGACGCGTTTTCAGCGCCATGTCGCCGATGGCTGTGGTCGAGGCGAGCACCTGCTCGGTGAGATCGGGCATGATCAACAGCGACGTGTGGTCCGGCGTCATGCGCAGGTTCGGTCCGCCGTAGAAGAGTGCTGCGGCGACCGACGCAAGCAGACGGTGAGCATCGCGAGAAACAGGAAACCGAACAGCGCCGCGAACGGTCTACTGAACGAACGAATTCGTCGAGAGCGGAACTGTGCGGCTGACGAAAACGGCGTGCAGCATGACGATCTCCAGACGGCTTCGGCAGATGCTATGGCAACAAAATTGTTATTGCAGAACAATAATTTGGAGGAATGAAAATGAGCGTTCGAGGCGCGTTGGTGCTGCTGTCGTTCGTACTGCTGGCGGGATGTGAACCCGCCGGGGCGGTAGAGAGTCCCGCGACCGCATTGCCGAAACCGCGGGTAGACGTGGCACCCGGATCGGCGGACGAATTGCAGACGGCGGTGTTCGCCGGCGGCTGCTTCTGGGGTGTGCAGGCGGTGTTCCAGCACGTCAGGGGCGTTCAGTCGGCGATCTCCGGTTATGCGGGTGGCACCCGGAAAGGCCCGTCATACGAAGCCGTGAGTTCCGGCGCCACCGGCCACGCGGAATCGGTGGAAGTGAAGTTCAATCCTGCACAGGTCTCCTACGCGACGTTGCTGACCGTCTTCTTTTCGGTGGTGCACGACCCGACTCAGTTGAACCGTCAGGGGCCGGACCACGGAACTCAGTATCGGTCGGCCATCTTCGCGACCAGCGCCGATCAGAAACGCGTGGCCGATGCATACATCGCGCAGCTCGACTCGGCGAAAGCATTCAAGACGCCAATCGTCACCCAAGTGTCGATGCTGGACGCGTTCTATCCGGCCGAGGCTTATCACCAGGACTACGCAACCGTGCACCCCAACAATCCGTACATCGTGATCAACGACGCGCCGAAGGTGGTGCACCTGCAACAGCAGTTCGCTGATCTGTATCAGAGCGAGCCGGTGCTGACGCGCTCGAAGGGGGGCGCATCGTGAGCGAGTGGGAACAACGCACTGCGGTGATCACCGGCGCAGCGTCAGGCATCGGTCGCGCGGCAGTGAAGCGTGTGCTCGAACAAGGCGGCCGCGTGGTGGCGGTGGACCTCGAGCGTGCCGACCTGTCGTGGCTTGCGCAGCTCGACCGCGAAGGAACGCGCACGCGGATCGTGAAGGGCGATGTCACCGTCGAGGCCACGAACGCGGCCGCAGTGGAAGCTGCAGCGGGTCTGGGTAGCTTGAACGCCGTGTTTCTCAATGCGGGACTCGCCGCGAGCGGTACGCTTGAAACGATCGACATGGCGACGTTCGATCGCGTGCTGGCCGTGAATCTGCGCGCGGTCGTTCTCGGGGTTCGCGCTGCTTTGCCTGCATTGCGCAAAGCCGATCGACCGGCAGTGGTGGTGACGGCATCTGTCTCCGGCCTTGGTGGCGATCCGGGCCTGTGGGCGTACAACACGGCGAAAGGTGGCGTCGCGAACTTCGTGCGCGCGGCCGCGCTCGAACTCGGTCGCGAAGGCATCCGCATCAACGCCGTTTGTCCCGGCCCGACCCACACCGGCATGACCGCCGACATCCGCCAATCGCCCATATATGACGAACTGCGCCGCCACATTCCGCTTGGCCGATGGGGCGAACCGGAAGAAGTCGCAGCAGTGATTACCTTTCTCGGCTCCCCTGCAGCATCATTCGTGAATGGCGCGATGGTGCCGGTGGACGGCGGTGTATTCGCCGGGACCGGGCAGTTCACGGCGGGCGGCGGCGTGCTGTAGGTGGCGGAACGGAGCTACGGGCTCGGCGGAGGTGCGTGTGTGCTGCGTCGGGCCCGCTCGAGCCATCCCTGGGCGCTCTAGCCGCGGCCATCCCTGGCCGCGGGTGGCCCTCCGCAACACACACGCATCTCCGCCTCGAGTCGTGTCTCCATCGACAGTGATCGGATGAGTGTCAACGCGCGCGACGCGCGCGTTCATCTCATCGAACAAGTCGACGACGGTGTCAGTCACCGACGTTAGACAACCCTTGGTGCCAGGCACCAGCCTTGTGCACATCGAACAAGCCACCTGCGGTGACTTGTTGCGAGCGAAGTCGAGTTGGTGCGGGTCTCGGTGACGTGAGCGGTGGGTGATCGATGTGGAGGGGCATCCGGGGCCAGGGATGGCCCCGGATAGAGCGCCCAGGGATGGCTCGAGCGCACCCGGAACATCGATCACCCACCGCTCACGTCGTTGCCACCAGCAACTCCGATCACTCGGTTAGACATCCGGCCCGAGCATCGTCGTCAGCGCCTGAATCAACGACCCGCGCCACATCGCTGAATCGTGGCCACCGCAGAATTCGCGGTAGGTAACGTCGTATCCTTTCGCTTCGAGCACCGCCTTCATGCGCCTGTTAGGCTCCAGCATGAGCGAAGGGTGTTCGAGCAGTCCGATCTCGAGCCAGAAGCGCAGCGGCAGTCGTGCCGATTCGGCGAACCTGTCGATCAGCCATTCGGGCGTGTATCCACCTTCGCTGCGCGGCACGTCGATGCGATAGCCCGGACCCCACCACAACGACGCGGCCTGGCTGAGGATGTTGCCGAACACGTGCGGCAGCCGATATCCCATCCACATCGAAGCGAGTCCGCCGTAGCTCACGCCGGTGACGTAATGATCTTCGCGCGCGTGGGACACGCGATAGCGAGCGCGCAACCACGGCAACACTTCGTCCTCGACGAAGCGGGCGAATGTTTCGTTGCACGGCAGTTCGTCGTTACGCGACGTCGGCGTGGGGTTGTCGATGAATACGCCCACGACAGGTTGGATGCGCCCGTCGGCGAGCAGATTGTCGAGCATGCGGTGCACGGGAATCTGAGTGAGCGCATTGCCGCCGTCGAAGATGACCAACACGGGTAAGGCGCGATCGCTCGTTGCGTAGCCGGGCGGTGTGTACACCCAGACGTTGCGTTCGTTGCCGAGCAAGCGGCTCATGAACGTGTGTTTATCGATCGCGCCGCGTGCAACGTGTGCGCGTTTGTGGGCGGCGGAATCGTCGATCGCGTCGTGCAACGCCAGCACCGACGTGACGACGTCGGGCTCGCCCGCGCCCGCGCGGCTGACGAACTCCTCGCGAGCGTGTGGGTCGGACTGCGCCCTGTTGGCGAGCATGAACGCCTGAAGCTCCGCGAGTTCTTTGCCGCTCGGTGTCGCCCACGCGATGAGCGGCATGTCGGGCACGAAGCTGTAGCTGGCGCGTACGTCGTTGCGGTAGCGATACGACGCGTGACACACGCGCGTACCGTCGATCTGTTCCATCACGTTGCCCGTGGTGTCGCCGAAGCCCGGCTGAACGACCACGTGACGCGCGTGCGGCGGAAGCTTCCACACGTACGTAACGAGGCTGTGCTGCGACGAAGCGGGATCGGCATCGATCAGCGGAGCGCGAGTGCGCGCGACGTCGTTCCAGAATTCGGTCTCGCGTGTCGGATCGGCGCGCAGCGCGTCGAGCATGGGGTGCAGATAGTCGGATACGCGTTCGGCGGTGTCCATTTCGCGTATAACGGCGCGGTTAAGCGGCACCCCCGATCAGAACGATGTTTGCGTCAGATGCGGCGTGGCGATGCTGCGCAAGGTCCTGATACTCGGCCGAGTGATACCAGGCGCTCGCTTGCGCTTGCGTCGGAAACTCGAGCAGAACGGTTCGCGCATAGTCCCAATGGCCTTCGAGTACCTTGGCGGCTTCGTCGACCGCCAACACGCGGCCGCCATACTTGTCGAAGATCTCCATGAAGCCCGACACGTACTTGTCGTAGGTGGCGCGGTCGTGGATGTTCAGTTGCGCGATCAGATAGACGGACATGGGCGAACTCCCGCTATGAAGCAGTATGAAGGCGCCGCTTCATGTCAGCGTACGCAGTTTCGATGAGCGCCTGCAGCGCCGTCGCGTCGGTGTCTTCGCCAGGCCGCAGCTTCACGTGACGCATGAACTTTCCCGTGCCTTCCAACAGATGCTGCGGGTCGGCAATCTCGGCGCCGCGAAAGAAACCGACGTTTACGTGCGTACTGAAGGCGTTGACGTAACCGAATGCAGCATCTGCCACGCACGCCGTCGGGTGGCCGTCGTGGAGCAGTTCCCGGACATCGTCCTGGCCACACCGGCGCATCACCTCGAACCAGCGCCGCGCGATTGCGCCCAGTTCGCCCGCGTGCTCACGCATCCAGCGTTCGATGGCCGGGTCGCGTTCGACCGAACTCGGAAACCGCAACAGGTTGCCGGGTTTCATCTCGCGTTTCGTGCGTGCCATATGGATGACCTCTCTCACGGAACGGGAGCGAGATCGATCTGAACGAGCGTGCCGGTAAACTTCGGCGCGGTCGGTCGCAGCCGGCTGAACACCTCGGCCCGATGATCCGCATCGTCCTCGATTGCGCGGGCGCGCCCGGCGAGCGTTTCGCCGCGCACGAACAGTTGCACCGGCGCGCCCTCGCCGCGCAGTTCGTGCCACCAGCGTCCATCGGCGCCCGCATACACGACGTTGCCTTCGCGTAGGTAGTTGACGGGAATCGATCTGCCGCTTGGCAGCGTTATCAGCATCACCTTGCGTGCGCGCTCACTGTCCGGTTGTTCGCGGAGCTCCCTCTCCACCCGAGGATTGGCGAACACGGCGACGAAGGAAAGGTAGCCCGCGATGAGTACGGTCAGCGTGACGATCGATGTCAGGACGAGTTTCATGCGGAAGAACGGAAGTCGCTGTGCATCGCGGTAATACTGACGGTGTCGCGATCCGGATCCAAGTACGGCGCCGATCTCGGACAGATGCACTTACAGATGCTTCAAGGCGAGCACATTCCCGCTCTTGACGTTATGCAGGTCGACCCTTCACCGTCGTTTGGTACTCGTTGTTTGTGGGTATGCGTTGGGGAACCCCATGTCGGTCCTGCCTGGCCGCGCAACTGGAGTGCGCACGTCGAGTCATCGTCGCGACATTGACGGATTGCGCGCCATCGCGATCGTTCCTGTCATTCTGTTTCACGCGCAAATTGCGCTGTTCAGCGGTGGCTATCTCGGTGTCGACGTCTTCTTCGTCGTCTCCGGATTTCTGATCACGAGCCTGATAGCTCCCGAGATCTCGCAGGGGCGGTTCAGCTACGTGTCATTCTGGGAGCGTCGCGCACGGCGATTGTTGCCTGCGATGTTTCTCGTCGTCGCTGCAACCGCGTTCGCCGCATGCTGGATCCTGGTGCCGAGCGAGTTGGATGCGTTCGGCCGATCTGTCGTGTCGATCGTCTTCTTTTCGTCGAACGTCTACTTCTGGCAGAACACCGACTACTTCGATACCGCGCAGACTATGCCTCTGCTCCATACGTGGTCACTCGCGGTCGAAGAACAGTTCTATCTGCTGTTTCCTGCAGTTCTGATCGCTGTGTCATGGTTGAAGCGACCTCATCCGGTTGCAGTTGTGACGGTAATCGGAACAGTCTCGCTTGGCATCAGCGTGTGGTGGACGCACGCGTATCCGAGTGCCGCCTACTACCTGCTTCCATCACGTGCGTGGGAGTTGATGCTGGGCGCTGCGCTGGCGTTGCTGCGCCCATCGCGCAGGGTCTCCTGCGCTCCCGGCGTGGCCGATGCCATGATTTTGAGCGGGCTCGGTCTCGTTCTGACGCCGGTGTTCCTGTACGACGCGAACACGCCCTTCCCGGGTCTCGCCGCCATTGTTCCGTGCGTTGGCACGGCGCTGGTCATCTGGTTCGGGGACCAGCGCTGCCGCACCGCGCGACTCCTCGATAATCGGCCGATGGTCTGGATCGGCCAACTGTCATATTCGCTCTATCTGTGGCACTGGCCCTTAATCCTCTTCGCCGCGATGCTTCGCCGACACGCATCGACGACAATCACCGGAACGCAGACGCTCGTGGTATTGGCCGCCACGTTCACGTGCGCGTGGCTGTCGTTCGTACTGGTCGAGAACCCGATTCGACGCCGAACCATGTTGCCGACGCGACGTTCATTGGTCGCGACCTTGGGTTTCAGTGCTGTTCTGTTGGCGACCATCGGCTCGACCGCGGTATTCGAACGCGGCTTCCCGTCTCGATTGCCCGAGGTCGCGATGCGAGTGGCAGCGGCCGCGGATGACCGAACCGACGACTGGGAGCGCTGCGGCAAGAAGTTCGATCGAGAAATCAGACCCGATGACCTGTGTCGCCTGGGTCCAGTAAGCGACGCGAAACCGCGATTCCTGTTGTGGGGCGACAGTCACGCGCTGGCTCTGTTTCCCGCCGTCGACGCCGCCGCAAAGGAAACCGGTATTGCCGGTCTGCATGCATCACTGTTCCAGTGCCCACCCGTACCCGGTGTCGACGTCGATGTCGCTGACATCGATTGCTCCGGCTTCAACCGGCGCATATCGAATCTGATCGACTCCGAACGCTTCGATGCGGTCATTCTCGACGCATACTGGTCGGACTACCGTACGCCGCTCGTCCGTGTTCCCAACGGCTTCGCCAAGGGAGGAGAGAGCGAGTTCTTCGAAGCGCAACTCGTGGCTTCGATCAAGCGACTCTCGTCCAAAGGAATCGCTGTCTTCGTGGTCGACCAGGTGCCGAATACGAGGAGTTTCCGACCGGAGCAATTCGCCAGGGCGCTGTGGTGGGGACGCACGGTCGACGAGCCTGGAATTGCCGTCACCGAATACGAATCCCGCCTGCAACCGTTCCAGGCTGCGCTGGCAGGATTGCGTTTCGAGCGGATCTCGCTGGTGAATTACCTTTGCGTCGATGGTTCGTTTTGTCCCGCAGTAGCGGATGGCTGGCCCAACTATTTCGACTTCAATCATCTGTCGCTGCACGGAGCAATGAGGGTGACCCCGGCCTTCATCGATGCATTGCAACAAATCCGCTCGATGCAACCGAGTGGGGCGGTCGCTGGCAGGATGGACTCCCAGACGTCGGACCCACTGATGCGGTTCGCCCGCGACAGGGTGCCACTGTGACCTAATGTTTCGGCTCACCGCTCTGCAGCAGACAGAATCCGTTGCCGAACGGATCGCTGCAGAATGCGGCTGAGCCGTGGCCGGCGTGCTCGAACACCTGCTCGCGCGTGGCACCGAGCGCCTCAACTCGCTCGAGGGCAGCGTGCAGGTCGTCCACGTGCAGATCGAGGTGCACGGGGGTCCAGTGGCGCTCGAAGCTGCGTCGGTCCGTAGTGCCGGGCGACGGTTTGGAACCGGCGGGCTTCTGCAGAAGGCATAGTTCGACGTTGAGGCCGTGCAGCACCGCCACGCCAGGCACAGGCTCGGACTTCTTGGAGAATCCAAATGCTCCGCAATAGAAGGCGACGCCTTCCGCAAGATCCGGTACGTCGATGCTGATGGAGACGACAATTGTCATGAGTGGGGCCTCTGGCGCAACTTCACCCAACCTTTTTCAACTCGACCACGATCACTTCGATCGGCGCGTCGCCGTCGTTCTCGAACTGTACGGCGCGCTGAGTCTGCGCCGGTTGCGAACCGGCTGAGAAGGCGCACAGCAACAGTGTCATCGCCGACAATACACGCGCGAAACGGCGCATTCGCTACTCCGACAGTCGATTGGTCCGAATGCAGGATAAGTTGCAGTTCAGTCGCGCAACAACTCGTTGATCGACGTTTTCGAGCGCGTCCGCTCGTCCACCGTCTTCACGATCACCGCGCAGTACAGCGAGGGCCGATCGACCCCTTGCGGCAACGCGCCCGCTACAACGACCGAATAAGGCGGCACGCGACCCTGATGGATCTGTCCGGTTGCGCGGTCGACGATCTTCGTCGACGCGCCGACGAACACGCCCATTCCGAGCACCGCGCCCTCACCCACGATGACGCCTTCGGCTACTTCCGAACGGGCGCCGATGAAGCAGTTGTCTTCGATGATCACCGGGTTTGCTTGCAGCGGCTCCAGGACGCCGCCGATGCCGGTGCCGCCGGAGATGTGGCAGTTGCGGCCGATCTGGGCGCACGATCCGACGGTGGCCCACGTGTCGATCATCGTGCCTTCGCCGACGTATGCGCCCACGTTGACGAAGCTCGGCATCAGCACCGCATTGCGGCCGATGAACGCGGAGCGGCGAACGATCGCGTCCGGTACCGCGCGAAAGCCCGCCCGAGCGAATTCGTCCGCCGACCAGCCGTCGAACTTCGACGGCACTTTGTCGTACCAGGTGGCGCCGCCCGGTCCGCCGGTGATCGGTGCCATCGCGTTCAGCCGGAACGACAGCAGCACCGCCTTCTTGATCCATTGATGCGTGTGCCACTCGCCGCCGATCTTCTGGGCCACGCGCAGGATGCCCCGATCGAGCGTGTCCAGCGTTTCGTCCACCGCGGCGCGCACCGGGCCGCGGGTCGTTGGCGAAACGTCGTCGCGCGTCTCCCACGCCGTGTCAATGGTCTGTTGCAGCTCGTCTTCCGTCATCGCGCCTCCGATGGTGTCGCAGTCGCCGGGATGTTCTGCGATGCTCCGGGTTCAGTCGAACATTTAACCCGACAACGGGTAGAGGAGAAGCACGATGACCACACTCGAATGGCAGGTCGGCGATGTGAAGATCACGCGGATCGTCGAATCGGAGCTGCCGATTCCGTACAACGCCGAGGCGGCGTTCCTGAAGGAAGCAACGCCGGAGAAGCTGCGCGACATGCCGTGGCTGTATCCCCACTTCGTCACCGAGGCGGGCGAACTGAAGCTGTCGATTCACGCGCTGCTGGTGCAGGCGCCCGGACTCAAGCTGGTAGTCGACACGTGCGTAGGCAACGACAAACCGCGTGCGCTGTTCGGCGACGTCGGTCTGCAAACGGGATTCCTGAAGAGCTTCGAAGCGAACGGCTGCAAGCGCACCGAAGTGAACGCGGTGGTGTGCACGCACCTGCACGTGGATCACGTCGGCTGGAACACGATGCTCGAAGGGGGCAAATGGGTACCGACGTTCCCGAACGCGCGATACCTGATCGGCAAACAGGAATACGCCTTCTGGAAACAGGAAGGTGACAAGGAACAGCAGGAAATTCTCGGTGATTCGGTGCAGCCGATTTTCGATCTGGGCCTGGCCGAACTGGTCGAGATGGACCATCGCATTTCGCCGGAAATCCGTTTGATGCCGACGCCGGGGCACACCCCCGGGCACGTCAGCGTGATCATCGAATCGAAAGGCAAGCGCGCGATGATCACCGGCGACATGCTGCATCACCCGTGTCAGTTCGGGCATCCCGAGTGGTCGCCGAGTTTCGATAGCGACCCGGTGGCGGGCGCATCGATGCGGCGTTCAGTATTCGACAAAGTGGCGGACCAGCCGACGCTCGTCATCGGCACGCACTTCGCGGCGCCGACTGCGGGCCACGTAAAACGCGACGGCCGCGCGTTCCGCTTCGACGTCGGTTGAAGCCGATGGCGGACGAGCAAGGGGGTCGGCACCGCAACGACACTTACGGCGACAACATCGCGGCGCGCGACGGCGGCGAGCCGGCCATTCCGGCCGCAACCGTGGTGTTGTTGCGCGACTATGCGTCGCAACTCGAAGTGCTGATGCTGCACAAATCGTCGCAGATTGCGTTCGGGGGCATGTGGGTGTTTCCGGGTGGCCGCATCGACGACGCGGACTACGGTGCCGATCGCGACACGAACGTCGCGGCGCGCAACGCGGCGGTGCGCGAAACGCTCGAAGAGGCAGGACTACAGTTGTCGTCGGACGGTTTCGTGTGGTTCGCGCACTGGACGCCGCCGCCGGGCACGCCGAAGCGTTATGCCACCTGGTTCTTCGCCGCGCGCGCTGACAGTCACGACGTGACCATCGACGGCGGCGAGATTCAGAACCATCAGTGGCTCGCGCCCGACGCAGCGCTCGAACGACACGCCGCAGGAGAGATCGACCTTGCGCCGCCTACGTGGGTGACGCTGTATCAGTTGTCGAAGACTGCAACCGTAGAGGCGGCGCTAGAGCTGTTGCGGTCGCGCGAACCGCGCTATTACGAAACGCACGTCGCGAAGCGCGCTGACGGCGTGCGCGTCGCGATGTGGCGCGGCGACGCCGGCTATCCCGACTGGAACGCCGACGTGCCGGGCCCCCGGCATCGTCTGGCGATGACGCCGGGCGGCTTCTCGTTCGAGAACTCGGTCGAGCTCTACTGACCCAGCGAGACTGTCGCGCGCGTTCAGCCGGTGCCAGGCACCGGCCTTTACTTATTTCAGGGATGGGCCGTTCCAGCGCTCGAGCATGGCGAAGTCGTCGACCGGTTTGCGCTTCAGCTTCGTCAGCTGTTTCACCGGTTTCCCCATCGGGATCATGGCTGCGAACGCCATCTGGCGCGGCACGCCCAGGAGTGCCTGCAGTTCCTTCTCCCGATCGGCGATGAACGTGGTCGGCGTGCCGCCATAACCTTCGTTGCGCGCCGCGAGCAGAATGTTCTGGACGAACGGATAGATGGAGGCGCCGGAGACCACGCCGATGCGTTCTGCGTGGCGATCCAACGACGCTACCAGGGCGAGATCGACGAACACGAACAGTACCACCGGCGCGTGCGTCAGCTTGCGGATCATCGCATCCGGCACCGGTTGCGCAGCGATCTCCGCGTCGGTCAACCGCGTCGGGTTGATCGTGTTCCATGGCGATTCGCCGGCGCGCACCTGCGCCACGTAGCGTTGTACCGCGCCGGCCATCAACGGCACCAGTGCGTCGCGCGTGCCAGGATTGCGCACCACGATCACCTTCCAACCCTGTCGATTGCCGCCGCTGGCGGCGAACCGGGCGTGGTCGAGAACGCGCCGAATCACCGCATCGGGAACGTCCGCGTCGACGAAATCGCGGGCGGCAAAGGTGGTGCGCATGACGTCGTAGAGTTCCATCGGACGACCTTTCGGCTGAGGGTTGCGGGCACGATTCTATGCCTGCGCCATTGACGACCCGGGGATGGCCACACCTCCAGTTTGCCCGTATCTTTCAGAGTTCAAGTCGGCATACGAGCACCGGATCCACATCATGAGCAGACCGCGCCACCCGGATTCCTATTACGACGACATCAAGCGGAAGTTCGCCGAGGAGCGCGATCTGCGGCTGTCGTACCGGCCTGAGGGTACCCAACAGTTCACGTCCGAGTTCGACGGCGAACTCGCGAAGTACGGTGTGGACCCGTACAGCGGCCCCGTCGAGCCGCGCGAGGCGATCAACGACACGGTAGAGGTGCTGTTCATCGGCGGCGGGTTCTCGGCGCTGCTCACGTCGGCGCGCCTTCGCGAGAAGGGCGTCGAGAGCATCCGTATCGTCGAACGCGGCGCCGATGTCGGCGGCACCTGGTACTGGAACCGCTATCCGGGTGCCGCGTGCGACGTGGTGTCATACGACTATCTGCCGCTGCTCGATGAAACCGGTTACGTGCCCAAGCACCACTATTCGCGCGCGCCGGAGATCTTCGCGTACTGCCAGATGATCGCGAAGCGCTACAACCTGTACGACCTCGCGGTATTCCAGACCACCGTGACGTCCACCGTGTGGAACGAAGGCGAGCAGATGTGGCACATCGACACCGACCGCGGCGACCACATGCGCGCGCGGTTCGTGATCTGCGCCAACGGCACGCTATCGAAGCCGAAGCTGTCGCGCATCGCCGGCATGGATACGTTCAAAGGCCACTCCTTCCACACGTCGCGCTGGGATTACGAATACACCGGTGCGAATCTCGAGAAGCTGAAGGACAAGGTGGTCGGCATCATCGGCACCGGCGCGACCGCGGTGCAGGCGGTGCCCGGACTCGGCGAGAACGCGAAGGAACTCTACGTATTTCAGCGCACGCCGTCGTCGATCGACGTGCGCGACGACTGGCCCACCGATCAGGAGTGGGCGGCGAAGCTGAAGCCCGGCTGGCAGGCGAAGCGTCGGGCTCGCGCGCTGGCCGATCCGCAACTGACGGACGAACAGAAGGCGCGCTTTGCAGCGGAAACGCGCGAAGAGAAGATCCGGCGTCAGGAGCGCGGGAACATCGACTACATGATGCGCATCCACGAGCGCATCGACGCCACCGTCAAAGACAAAGCGACGGCGGATGCGCTCAAGCCGTGGTACATGTTCATGTGCAAGCGGCCGTGCTTTCACAACGACTATCTGCCGACGTTCAATCTCCCCTCCGTGCACCTGGTAGATACCCATGGCAAGGGCATCACGCAGATCACCGAGAAGGGTCCCGTGTTCGACGGCAAACAGTACGAACTCGATCTGCTGATTTACGCCACCGGTTTCGAGGTGCAGAAGACCGGCATCTACAACCGCATCGTCGGCAAGGGCGGCGTGGATCTCGAAGACAAGTATCGCGATGGTATCCGCACGCTGCTCGGCATCCACACGCAGGGGTTTCCGAACCTGTTCATCATGGGCGGCTATCAGGCTTCGTTTCAGTTCAATCTCACCGACATGCTGCAGACGCAGGGCGACCACATCGCGGCGTGCGTCGACTACGTGCGCTCTAACGGATTGAAGACGATCGATCCCACGTCGGACGCCGAGGAATGGTGGGTGAACGAAGTGATCATGCATCGCGGCAAGACCGGACGTAATCAGGAATGCACGCCCGGTTACTACAACTTCGAAGGCGAGTCGCAGCGTCGCCAGGACGGCAACTACAACGGCGGTTTCAAGCAGTACTTCGAGCACCAGGGCGCGGTACGCGCGCGGATGCGGGAGAACTTCGCGTTCGGCTGAAGGTTCTTCTGACGACGTCGTTAGGGGCCCGGCCAGAGCGAGGCAGTTGGCAGCTTCGCGCGGCGGCGGACGATGACGAAGAACACCGGCACGAAGAAGATCGCCAGCATTACACCGGTGAACATGCCGCCCACCACGCCGGTGCCGATGTCGTTCTGGCTGGCAGCACCCGCACCGCGCGCCACCACCAGCGGAAACACGCCGGCGATGAATGCGAACGACGTCATCAGGATCGGGCGCAGACGCAACCGCGCGGCGTGTAGCGCCGCTTCGAGGGCGCTGACTCCCTCGCGAAGTTCCGCCTCCGCGAATTCCACGATCAGAATTGCGTTCTTCGCCGCGAGACCCATCGTTGCGAGCAGGCCCACCTGGAAGTAGATGTCGTTGACGAGGCCGCGCATCGTTGCTGCCAGCACTGCACCGACGATACCGAGCGGCACCACCAGCATCACCGCCACCGGAACCGCCCAACTTTCGTACAAAGCCGCCAGGCACAGGAACACGACGAGCAACGAGATCGCGTACAGCGCCGGTGCCTGTGCGCCGGACAGCCGTTCCTGATACGACGCACCCGTCCATTCGAGCCCGAAGCCTTTGGGAAGCTCGGCCACCAGCCGTTCCATCTCGTCCATCGCGGTGCCGGAGCTGATGCCCGGCGCGCCTTGTCCCTGAATGTTCAGGGACGGGCGGCCGTTGTAGCGCTCGAGCCGCGCCGGTCCCTGCTGCCAGCGCCAGTTCATGAACGACGAGAACGGCGCCATCGTTCCGGTGGCGGAGCGGACGTACCACCGCTCGAGATCTTCCGGTGCCATCCGGAACGGCGCGTCGCCCTGCATGTACACGCGCTTCACGCGGCCGCGATCGATGAAGTCGTTGATGTACGAACCGCCCCACGCCGCGGACAGCGTCGCGTTGATGTCCGCTACCGAAATGCCGAGCGCATTCGCCTTCGCCTGATCCACCTCGAGGTGCAGCTGCGGCGTGTCGTCGAGTCCGTTCTGTCGCACTTGTGCGAGCAGCGGGTTCTTGCGCGCCGCGCCGAGCAGCTGATCGCGCGCGGCCATCAATGCCGCGTGGCCGAGATCGGCGCGATCTTCGAGTTCCATTTCGAACCCGGTGGAGTTGCCGAGTTCGCGCACCGGTGACGGCAGCAGCGGAAAAATCTGTGCGTCGCGAATTGCCGAGAACGTTTTGAATGCGCGGCCAACGATCGCCTGCGCGCTGTTGACCTCGCCGGGTCGCTTGTCCCAATCGGTGAGGTTCACGAAGGCCTGGCCGGTGTTCTGACCCTGACCGGCGAAGCTGAACCCGGCGACGATGAAGATCGTGTGTACGTTGTCCTTCTCGTCCACCAGGTAGAAGTGCTCCACCTGCTTTGCGACCTCCAGCGTGCGCGATTGCATGGCGCCGACGGGCAGCGTGATGGGCGTGAAGAGACCGCCCTGGTCTTCGGCAGGGAAGAAACCGGTCGGCATGCGGATCAGCAGCGTCGCCATCACCGCGACGATCACGACGTAAACGACCATGGACGGCGCGCGTCTGCCAAGCAGGCGTTCCAGCGCCTTCACGTAGCGCTCGCGGCCGTTTTCGAACGTCGAGTTGAACTTGGTGAAGAACCAGCCGTGGCGCACTGACTGCCCCAACGGCACGGGCTTCAACAGCGTTGCGCACAGCGCCGGCGTCAGCACCAGCGCGACGAAGATCGACAGCACCATCGCCGATACGATCGTGACCGAGAACTGGCGATAGATCACGCCGGTGGATCCGCCGAAGAACGCCATCGGCACGAACACGGCGGAAAGCACCAGGGCGATGGCGATCAGCGCGCCGGTGATCTGCTGCATCGATTTGCGCGTGGCGTCGCGCGGTGACATCTGCTCCTCGCGCATGATGCGCTCGACGTTCTCGATCACCACGATCGCATCATCGACCAGCAAGCCGATGGACAACACCAATGCGAAGAGCGTCAAGGTGTTGATCGTGTAACCGAAGACCGCGAGTGCACCGAACGTGCCGAACAACACCACCGGCACCGCGATGGCGGGAATCAGTGTGGTGCGCCAGTTCTGCAGGAAGACCCACATAACGAGGATCACCAGCGCAATCGCCTCGATCAGTGTGAAGATCACTTCGCGGATCGAGATGCGGATGAAGCGCGTGTTGTCGACGGGGAACGACAGCTCCATGCCTTCGGGCAATGATGCGGCGAGTTCGGTGGCGCGTTTCTTGACCGCGTCGATCGTCGTGAGTGCGTTCGCGCCCGGCGCGAGACGCACGGTCATGCCCGCGGCCGGGCGACCGTTCAGCCGGCTGATCACCTGGTAACTGTCGGCTCCGATCTCTACCCGCGCGACATCTGACAGCCGCACTGAGGCGCCCCCGGAAGAGCTTTTCAGAATGATATTGCGGAATTGTTCGGGAGTGGTCAGACGGCTCTGCGCGGTCACCGTTGCGTTGAGTTCCTGTAAAGGAGCTGCGGGCTGCGCGCCGATTTCCCCTGCCGAGACTTGTGTGTTCTGTGCACGTACGGCATCGCGGACGTCGGTTGGCGTCAGGTTGTACGAATTGAGCTTGTATGGATCGAGCCAGATCCGCATCGCGTAGGGCGAGCCAAACACCTGCACGTCGCCCACGCCCGGCACGCGCGAGATCGGATCGAGAATGCGGCTGCCTAGAAAATCGGAGATGTCGATGTTGTTGTAGCGACCCATCGTGTCGGAGATGCCGACGATCAGCTGAAAGCTGAACTGCGACTTCTGCACCACCACGCCCTGCTGCAGTACTTCCTGCGGCAAGCGCGAGCTCGCCTGCTGCACCTTGTTCTGCACCTGCACCTGCGCGATGTCCGGGTTGGTGCCTGCGAGGAATGTCGCGGTGATCTGCACCTGGCCGGTCGAACCGGTGGTCGAAGCGAAATACATCAGGTTGTCGATGCCGGTGAGCTGTTGCTCGATCACCTGCGTGACGGAGTTCTGCGCGGTTTCGGCGGACGCGCCCGGATACGTCGTCTGAATGACCACCTGCGGCGGCGCGATGCTCGGATATTGCTCCACCGGCAATCTGACGATCGCGAGCGCACCGGCAAGCGCGATGAAAATCGCGATGACCCACGCGAAGATCGGCCGGTCGATGAAGAAACGCGACAGCATGCTTGCTTACTTCGATCCTTCGGCGGGCGTTGCCGCGACGGGTGCCGCTTTGTCGTCGCGCGCAACGAACGCCACCGCGTTCGCCTTCTGACCGGCGCGCGCATACTGCAGACCCTCGACGATCACCCGATCGCCGGGATCGATGCCGTGCTTCACCAGCCAGTTCGTGCCGACGGTCTGCGCGACGGTGAGCTTGCGGATCTGCACGACCCCGTCGCCATCGACGATCAACGCGGTCGCGTTGCCGCGTTCGTCGCGGCTCACACCGCGTTGCGGAACGAGAAGCGCGTTCGGTTCGATGCCCTCGATGATCCGCGCGCGCACGAACATGCCCGGCAGCAGGACGCCGTCGGGATTCGGGAACTGCGCGCGCAGCGTGACCGTGGCGGTGGTCGTATCCACCGACACCTCCTGGAACTGCAGCGTGCCCTGCTGCGGATATGCGGTGCCGTCGTCGAGCGTCAACGTCACGTTCGCGGTGGTCGGCGCGGTGTTGGCGTCGTGTGCGACCGCGCGGCGAAGCGCCAGCAGTTCGCTGCTCGACTGGTTCATGTCCACATAGATCGGATCGAGCGTCTGAATCGTGGCGAGCACCTGGTCCTGGTTCGCTTCGACCAGCGCACCCTGGGTCAGGTACGACCGACCGATTTTGCCGGTGATCGGCGCGGCGATCCGCGTGTAGCCGAGCGTGATGCGCGCGGTTTCGACGTTCGCCTGCTGCTGTTCCACGTTTGCCAGCGCCTGCTGCAGTGCTGCTTGCGCGTCGTCGTAGTCCTGTTGGCTGATCGACTTCTGTTCTCGCAGCGATACGTAGCGATCGGCCTTCAGCTTCGCGGTGGTGAGTGCGGCTTTCGCGTTCGCGAGTTGCGCTTTCGCGCTGCTGTACGCGGCCTGATACAGCGTGTCGTCGATCTGATACAGCGGTTGGCCGGCCTGAACGATGCTGCCTTCGGTGAACAAACGTTTCTTGAGGATGCCGTTCACCTGCGGGCGCACGTCGGAAACTTCGTAGGGCAACGTGCGTCCGGGCAGTTCGGCGGTCAACACCGCCTGTTGGGGTTGAATCGTCACAACGCCGACTTCGGGTGTGCCGCCCTGCGGCGGGCCGCCTTGCCCGCTTTTGCCACAGCCGGCCAGCGCACAGGGGCCGATCAGGGCAACGATAAGAAGACATCGGCTTGGACGCCGCATGGAAACTCCTGCACTAACGATTTGTCCGATTGTCGTTGCGACTTACGCCGGGTCCATGGCCGCGCTGACGGGTGTGCCGGGTTCGCGTTGCCAACAGACTTATTGAGGGGCGATTGCTCGGATCCGAGGCGGCGATTGTACCGCGCCTGCGGCCGTCAGTCGTGCCCGAAGTCGGGCGCTGGCGAACGGAGACCTTGCTGGCCGCGGCCAATGTATGCACGATTGCCCGTCGGAACGTTTCCGGAATGGTTCCGGAGCGGTTTCGGAACAGATGCGGCAAAACGGGGAGACCATCGGGCGATGAGATACGAAGCACCCAGGACCATAAAAGAGGCAACCGGATTGTTGGCCAAGGCGAAAGGCAGTGCCTTCGTGCTGGCCGGAGGCTCGGACCTGCTGGTCCGCTTGAAGAGCGGCATGATCGAACCGGAGCTGGTGGTCGACATCAAGCGGATACCGTCCATGCAGACGGTCACCAAGACCGCGTCCGGCTTTCGCATCGGCGGGGCCGTGCCGTGCGCCGCGCTCGGCGAGAACGCCGTGCTCAAGAAAGCGTGGCCGGGCGTGGTCGAGGCGGCTAACGTGATCGGCTCGGATCAGATTCAAGGACGCTGCACCATCGTCGGTAACCTCTGCAATGCATCGCCCGCTGCAGACAGCGTTCCGGCGATGGTGGCCGCCGGGGCGAAAGCCAGCGTGGTCGGCCCGAAAGGCAAGCGGACCATCGCTGTCGAAGACGTCGTCACGGGTCCCGGCAAAACGTCGCTGAAAAAGGGCGAAGTGATCGAGGCCATCACGCTGCCGAAGCCCGCACCGAAATCCGGCGACGCCTTTCTGCGGTTCATACCCCGCACCGAAATGGACATCGCGGTGGTGAGCGCGGGGGTTTGCCTCACGCTGGGGTCGAAGGGTGTGGTCAAAAAGGCCCGCGTCGTGCTCGGCGCGGTGGGGCCGACCGTGTTGCTGGTGCCGGCCGCCGCGAAGGCGATCATCGGCACGACACTCGACGATGCGGCGCTCGCAGAACTTGCCGCCGCGTGCGAAGCGGCGTGCAAGCCGATCGACGACAAGCGCGGCACCATCGAATTCAGAACCGAGGTTGCGGGCGTCCTTGCACGCCGCGCGGCCGTAATCGCTTATCAGCGTGCAGGGGGACAATGATGTCGGAAGGAATTCACGTTGCGACGACGGTCAACGGCGATGCCGTGGAGTACGTCTGTTCGCCGCGCGAGACGTTGCTCGACGTATTGCGCAATCGGCTGGGGTTGACCGGCGCGAAAGAGGGCTGCGGTACCGGCGACTGCGGTGCGTGCAGCGTGACCGTGGACGGACGCCTCGTGTGCTCGTGCCTCGTGCTCGGCGCCGAAGCGGATGGACGCGAGGTGACCACCGTCGAAGGATTATCGACCGGCGGCAAGCTGCATCCGCTGCAGACCAAATTCATCGAGCACGCGGCGCTGCAATGCGGCATCTGCACGCCCGGCTTTCTCGTTTCGGCCAAGGCGTTGCTCGATCGCAACCCGGACCCGAACGAGGAAGAGATCCGCTATGCATTGGCGGGCAATCTTTGCCGCTGCACCGGATACGACAAGATCGTCCGTGCGGTGAGCGCGGCAGCGAAGGAAATCAGGAACAGCAACGCTAACCGTTGAACGAAACGCCGGAGGCGAATCGAAGTGGCAACCGATACGACATTCACCAATCAGGAATTCAAGATCGTCGGTACGCGGCCGCCGCGTCCCGACGGCGTGGACAAGGTCACCGGGCGGGCGCGTTTCGGCGCCGATGCGTCCGCGGCCGGGCAACTCGTGGGGCTCGTGCTGCGCTCGCCGCACGCACACGCGAAGATCAAGAAGATCGATACGTCGAAGGCCGAGAAGCTGAAAGGCGTAAAGGCTGTCGTCACCAGCGCCGATCTGCCCGACCTGACGAAGGGTGATCGCGGCATGTTCGACATGCTCGAGAACTGCATGGCGCGTGACCGCGCGCTGTATGACGGACACGCGGTTGCGGCGGTCGCTGCAATCGACGCGGAAACGGCCCGCCAGGCGCTGAAGCTGATCAAGGTCGACTACGAAGTGCTGCCGCACGTCACCGATGTCGACGAAGCGATGAAGCCCAACGCGCCGATCGTGCAACCGTACATCCGCACTGCCGGTATCGAACCGAAACCGACGAAGGCATCGAACGTTGCGCAGAAATCCGAGTTCGGACACGGCGACGTGGAGGCAGGCTTCAAGCAGGCCGACGTCATCGTGGAGCGCAGCTACAAGACGGAACAGACGCACCAGGGTTACATCGAACCGCACGCGTGTCTCGCGAGCGTCGGTCCTGACGGCCAGGGCGAGCTGTGGGTCACCACGCAGGGCCACTTCACGTTCCGCAACGTGTGTGCCGGTTTGCTGGGCATGGATATCGCGAAACTGAAGGTGACGTCGTCGGAAATCGGCGGCGGCTTCGGCGGCAAGACGCACGTGTGGGCAGAGCCGGTTGCGCTTGCGTTGTCGCGCAAAGCGAACCGTCCGGTGAAACTCGTGATGACGCGCGAGGAAGTGTTCCGCGCAACGGGTCCGACCTGCTCGACGTCGATCGACGTGAAGATCGGAGCTACCAAAGACGGCCGTATCACGGCGGCAACGGCAACGCTGCGCTATCAGGACGGCGCGTTCACGTCGATCTGGGGCATGCTCGGCGCGATGACGTCGTTCGCCTGCTACGACCTCGCCAACGTCAAGTCGGTCGGCTACGACGTGCTCGTCAACCGACCGAAGGTGGCGGCGTACCGCGCGCCGTCGGCGCCGATGGCGGCGTTCGCGGTAGAGAGCACGATGGATCTGCTGGCCGCGGAACTGAAAATGGATCCGATCGACCTGCGCATCAGGAACGCGGCGAAGGAAGGCACGCGCGCATCGTATGGCCCAACGTACGGACCGATCGGCATCGGTCCGACGCTGCAGGCTGCGAAGAACCACCCGCACATGAAAGCGCCGCTCGGCAAAAACCAGGGCCGCGGGATGGCGTGCGGCTTCTGGTTCAACTTCGGCGGCCAGACCTGTACGGATCTGAACATCGGCGTCGACGGCACGGTGTCGCTGACGGTCGGTACGGTCGACGTCGGCGGTTCGCGTGCGTCGCTGTCGCTGATCGCCGCCGAAGAACTCGGCATCCCGTACGATCGCATCAAGTGCACGATTGCAGACACGGCGTCGCTTGGGCACAACGACACCACTGAGGGGAGCCGCGGTACGTTCTCGTCCGGTATGGCGACCATCTTCGCCGCGCGCAACGCGATCCAGGTGCTGAAGGCGCGGGCCGCGAAGATGTGGGACATCGACGTCGCGGACGTAGACTGGAAGAACGGCCGTGCAGTCGCGCTGCGTGCCGAGCACGGCAATCTCAACGAGCTGACATTGGGGGAGATTGCAGCCAAGTCGCCGCAAACCGGTGGGCCGATCGCGGGCCACAACGAAACGGTAGCCGACGGCGCCGGCGTTTCGTTCGCAACGCACATCTGCGACATTGAGGTGGATCCCGAAACCGGCAAAACGAAAATACTTCGCTACACGGTGATCCAGGATGCGGGCAAGGCGATTCATCCGGACTACGTCGAAGGTCAGTTCCAGGGCGCCGCCGCGCAAGGCATCGGATGGGCGCTGAACGAGGAGTACATCTACGGCACCGACGGTCGATTGCAGAACGCGGGTTTTCTCGACTACCGCATTCCGGTGTGTTCCGACCTGCCGTTCATCGACACGCAGATTCTCGAGATTCCGAACCCCGGACATCCATACGGCGTGCGCGGCGTAGGCGAAACGTCGATCGTGCCGCCGCTGGCGGCAATCGCGAACGCGCTGTCGAACGCTGCCGGCGTGCGGATGACGCACATTCCGATGTCGCCGCCGCGGGTTCTGAAGGCGATCAAGAACGGGCGCCACTGACGGGCGCCCCAAGGCGCGGCCCGCGCGTCGTGAAGGTTGAAGTGCAACTGTCGGCGTCGCTCCGCGAATTCGCGGGTGGCGCCGCGTCCGTTACCGTCGAGGCGACGTCCATACGCGAGCTATTGCGCAAGCTCATCGAGCGCTTCCCGCGCATGCAGCGGCGCATCGACGAGGGCGTTGCAGTGTCGATCAACGGCGAGATCTACCGCGACGATCGCAACCAGCAGATTCCCGATGGCGCCGAAGTTTTCCTGCTGCCGAGGATCCAAGGCGGCTGAATCCGCCAGATGCGTCGACGGCGCCCGCGACTCTGATCGCTTCTTGCGGTGAGGGGGAACCATGACCGGCACGATCGACAGAATCCGCGATGCGACGATTCGCGCCAGCAACGTCGCCGAACTCCGAATGTTCTACAACCGGGTCGGTTTTGCCGAAGTGCTCGCCAGAGGCGACGAGATCGTCGTTTTTGCCGCGGGGCAGAGCGAACTGGTCATCTATCGAGTTGCCGACCAGCCAAAGGCAGCCGTCGGTCTCGGATTCGAGGTCGACGATGCAGCGCCAATCGCGGAACGACTGTGCAACGCAGCGATTCCGTTCGACGGACCGATGCAGCTGCGGCCGGGAATGGTCGGAATCCGATTCACCGATCCGAACGGCAACGTTCTGGAGTTCTTCCAGCCCTCAGCGCGATAGCTAGCGATCCCCGATGCGGCTCTTCTAAAGTGTTGGGCGAAGGGAAGTGCTGTCGCCAGAGAGGGTGACACTGTTCTAGTTGGGCAATTTCGATTGGGTCCGGAGGTCGGTGATCTCCGGTCCCACCACCTGGCTGCTCGGAACGAGCGAAAATTCCAACCGGTTGTTCCGCTCCGCATTGCGGTTCCAGTCGCCGGCGCGACTCACGTCGTTCGGCGGCGGCACCTGCGCCATCGAATGCGCGCGATCGTGCGCGACGAGTTCCACGACGATGTCCGAACCGTTCACCAGCGGTGATCGCTTCATGAACTCGGCGAACCCGACCGATTGTCGATCGGCCAGAAACGACGAACTGTCGAGTGGATGGCCGACCAGCGTGCACTCGTCGATTGCGGCGTCCGGCTCGGCCAGTCGATAGCCGCTGCTTTCGTCGCCGCTGAGGCAGAACTCGCCGAGGTGCGATTCGATGCGCACGCGGCCTTTGAAATCCAGCGAGACGAGGCGCTCGAGCAGGTCGCGGATCTCCGCGGCGCGAGTGTCGTCGAACGGCAACTCGTCGAACGGTACACCGGCGTGCTGATTCACCGCCCACTGGAGCGCATCGATGCCTTTCAAATATCTCGCCTGCGCGCGCGTCGCTTCGGTGTGCAGCGCAACTTCGAGGTCGCCGGCATGCAGGCGCTGTTCCGCGGCGCCGCCCGCCGGCGGAGCAATGTCGATACGACGCTCGAAATGCCACGCGAGCACCGCGACGATGAGGGTCGTGGCCGCGAAGAAGGTCGTCAGCAGTGTCCATTGGCCGTGCGTGGGCGCCGGTGCGATCGGCACGAGCGGCACGGCTTCAATCGGCGGCGGCCGGTCCGCCCGTTGCGCCTCAATGACCTCGGCAGCAACCTGGCGCGCGATCCGGTCGCGTTCGCTGCGCAGCTCTGCGCGCAACGCGGCCTGGTCTTCCAAGATGCGGCCTACGAGCGCAGCCAGCGCGATGCCACCGGGCGACTCCTCGCGCGGCTCGCGGTCGTCCGTTGGATCGGTTGCGCGGCGTTGCGGGGCATCGTCGTCTCGCACTACAACGGTGCGCTTGTCCTTGACCAGGCCGAGGTTCGACAGCATGTCGAACAGCACGTGCGGCTGCACGTTCTTCGGCAATACGCCGAGCCCGCCGAGCGCTCGGGCCTGGCCCACGTACACCTCGCCCTCCTTGGTCGTGTACATCATCACCGGAATCATCGCGGTGCGCGGGTTGCGCTTGATGGCGGCGAGCGCCTGCAGACCATCCATCCCCGGCATCGTGTGGTCCATGAAGATCACATCGACGCTGTGATACTCGAGGAACTCGAGTGCTTCTTCGCCGGAGGCCGCGAGCGTAACGTCCAGTTCGTGCTCTTCCAACTGCTTCTTGAGCGCGTGCTGGGCCGATTTCGAATCGTCGACCACGAGTGCGTGTTTGATGGACATCGTGCGCCCTGCGCGATGGTGCGGCTCAGCGCCCATTGTCGACCCAAATGGGTCGGATTTTTGCGCAATCACTCATGCATGCCGTGTTGAGTCCTGCGCAATCCGGTGAAGCGCTTCACAGAGATGACCGAAGGGTCGCCGGTATTCTTGCGCTGGGACAAGCTACGGGGCCAGATGATGAACAAGACCGCACCGATTCGCGGCGTATGGCACGGGAGAGCCTACCGGATGAATTTCGAAGACCACCCGGCACTGGGCGACGACGACGTCGTCATGGTGCTCGCCGAACTGGACTCCTCGGGTAACGTATCGCGGCTAGCGCGCTGTGCGGTTCCGCGGCGGGCTGGAACGAAGTATCAAAAGTCGCGCGACAACGAGTTGATCGAAACGCTGTTGCACGACTTCGTGATGGATACCAGCACCGCGTGACTCAGGCAGGCCGACCGAAGATCGGTCGGCTGCGCCATAGAGCAATCGTTGGAAGCAGGAAAACGGCGCCGAGCATGGCGCCGAGTCCGGCGTTGCCGCGTAGGACGATACCGAACCACACTTCCTGGTCGTGCTCGATCGAAGTGAAGACGAGGTCGATCGGTACGCGGACGAACGCCATGTAGATGCACAGCGCGAACATCAGGTTCATCCACCAGGGACGGCGCGCCCACTCGTCCGGGATGACGGCCAGCATTTCAGACGCGTTTCCGCGACGATGCGCCATCGACCAGCTGTTGGAACAGCGGCGCGAGAATCTGCACGAGATCCTTCCGTTTCGCTTTTGACAGAGCTGTGAGACCGATCATCTGCCGCATGATCTGAATTCCGGCAACGATCGCGAGCACAACCGCCGCGCGCTGCGGCGCCAGTGTTCCCGTGAGCGCAGCCGTCATCGTCTTGTGATGATGTGTTTCGATCTGCTCGCGGCCGATTTCGGCGGCGCGCCGGCTCGATCCGGAGCGATGCATGATCAGAAATCCGTCGAGCGGGCTGGCGTCCGTTCGCGTGAGGTCGACGAGTGCTTCGGCGATGGCTTCACCTGGATTGCCGGATTCGAGAATGTCGGGCGTGAGAATGACGGGCACCGCCATCGTCCGGGCGACGACTTCCGCGAACAACTGTTCCTTCGAACCGAAGTAGCGGTTCACCAGCATCGCTGTAACACCGGCACCGCTCGCGATCTCTCTGACGCCCGCGCCGTCGTAGCCCGAATTCGTGAAGGCGGTGCGCGCCGAGGCGAGAATCGCCTCGCGTGTATTCGCGGCGTTGCGGCGTCGCACTGGGGCGTTCTTTCTCGCGGCCATACCAATCGTCTCCAAATATACAGCTGTAGACATACGCTCGAGATTATATATACAGTTGTAGACATCGTGTGGCAAGCGCCATCGCCAGGAATGTCGGAGAACAACCATGACCGAGACCGTGCTCGTGACCGGTGGAACGGGATACGTCGCGCTCTGGTGCATTGCCGGGCTGCTCGAACGCGGCTATCGGGTACGAACCACCGTGCGGGAGCTCTCGAAGGAGACCGATGTGCGTGCGGCGGTGTCCGCCGGAACCGGCAACAGCGACCGGTTGGCGTTCGCTGTCGCCGACCTTACCGCCGACCGCGGCTGGGACGATGCAATGAAGGGTTGCAACTACGTGCTGCACGTGGCGTCGCCGCTTGGCGGCGCTGCGTCGGGCGATCCCGATTCGTTGATTGCACCGTCACGCGACGGTACGTTGCGAGTACTGCGCGCGGCGACGAAGGCGCGCGTCAAACGGGTGGTGATGACGTCCGCCGCCGCCGCAGCGCGAACGCCGAAGAGTTCCGACGCGGTCAGCGACGAAACGGTGTGGGCGGATCCGGAGGATCCCCGGTTCGATGCGTATCGACGCTCGAAGATCCTCGCAGAGCGAGCCGCGTGGGACTTCATGGCGAAGAACGGGCCGACCGAATTCACGACGATCCTTCCCGGTGCGGTGTTCGGACCCACGTTGATGCACGGCAACCGCGGCTCGGTCCAGGTGATCGCCGGTCTGTTGCAGGGTCGTCCACCGGGTCTGCCGCGACTCGGCCTCTGGATCGTCGACGTGCGTGATCTCGCGGATCTGCACATCCGCGCAATGACGTCACCCGGAGCGGCCGGCCAGCGCTTCATCGCCGCGAACGACTTCATGTCGATGGAAGAGGTCGCGACCGCGCTGCGCACCGGGCTCGGCGATCGTGCGGCCAAGGTTCCAACACGCCGAATGCCCGACGCGCTCGTGCGCGTCCTGGCCTTGTTCCTGCCGCCACTGCGCGGATTCACGGCAGAACTTGGGCGGCGCAATGAGGTGACGTCGGGGAAGGCGCGGCGCGTGCTGGGGTTTGCGCCACGCCCTGCCGCGACCACCGTAGTCGAATGTGCGGAGAGTGTGCTCGGTTCGAGCGCCTTGTAGTCGCTCGGTCGATCCTGTCGAATGCCGAAGGTGCCGAGCGACTAGCTGCACCCAGCCAACGAGGACCCGCTCATGCGATTTGCTTGTCTAGTCTATTTCGATCCGAAGACGATGTTCGGGCAGAGCGCCGAGGCGAACGCGGTCCTGGCAGAAACCGGACCTTACAACCACGAACTCACAGCGAGCGGTCACAGGCTTTCGGGCGAAGCGCTGGTGTTGCCGGACGAAGCGACGACGGTGCGCGTGCGCAATGGAAAGATGTCGGCGACCGATGGTCCGTTCATGGAGACCAAGGAAGTGCTCGGCGGCTTCATCATGATCGATGCGCGCGACCTCGACGAGGCAGTGCAACTCGCCGCCAGGAACCCGATGGCGCGTTTGGGCGCGGTGGAAGTGCGCCCGGTTGTCGATTTCAGTAAGCCGCGTCCGACGTTGTAAGGGACGTGCGTCTGGTCGGCGTCGATCCGGCATGGAAGCCGGAAAACAATGGTTCTGCCGTGGCGGTGGGTCGCTTGACCGGCACAACGCTCGAAGTCGAGAGATCCATGGCGCGCTCTTCGGGCTGCCGCGCATCGCAGCGACGATTCTGGCGGCCGAACCGCACGGCATCGCGATCGACGGACCGTTGATCATCGAGAACCAGACCGGGCGGCGGGAGTGCGAGAAGGCGCTGTCGAAGGTCTACGCGTCGAAGCGCGCGGGCTGCCATACATCGAACAGAACGCTGTATCCGGACGCCGCCGTCGTTACGTTGTCGCGGCATCTCTACGATGCGGGCTATCGACATCTCGGCGCGGCAAACACCGATCGATTCCAGATCGAGATCTATCCGCATCCGGCGTTGATCGAGATCTTCGATCTCCCGCATCGACTGCTCTACAAGAAAGGCAACGTCGACTCCAAGCGAGGCGGGCAGGTTGCGCTGGCATCGCTGCTGCAAAAGCTGGAACAATCGACGGTTCTCGAGTTGAAGATTCCCGGGGCGTTCGAGGGGTTTCTGCAACCGTCGACGATCATGCAACTCAGGGGCGGGGCGCTCAAAGCCAACGAAGACGCGCTCGATTCGTTGATCTGTCTGTATGTCTGCGGCCTGTACGCGACCGGTGCGTCGATTAGGATCTTCGGCAACGCCGTCGACGGATACGTCGTGGTGCCGGCAACCCGCGCTGTTTAATCAACCCTGTTGAGGGGATCACGAATGGCTAGCGGCAAGCTGATCGTCGTTACGGGACCTGCGGCGGTAGGCAAATCCACCGTCACGAAAGCATTGCAGAAAGAACTCACGCGCAGTGGCGAACTATGGCTCGCCATCGAACTCGACGTGTTTGCGCGCTCGCTGCCCCGCCCGTGGATCGCCTGGGGCGACTATCGCGGCCGAAACGCGGCACAGGGCTTCGTCTATGCGCGCCGTTCGGATGGCAGCCTCGAACTCGAACTCGGATCCGACGGCCGACGCGTGCTCTCGGCGTTTCATCGTTCGGTGGCGGCGGTGGTGACCTCCGGTGTGGGCGTCATCTGCGAATCGATCGTCTACGACGACGCCGACTGGCGCGACTGGTCGGATGCACTGCGCGACGTCCCGGCGTGTTGGGTCAGGCTGACAGCGCCGCTCACGGTGCTCGATGAGCGTGAGCAGGGACGCGCGGCGATCGGGCAAGGTCTGGGACGAGGGATGGCGGCGCGACCTGCGGTCGGCGAGTACGAGGTCGAGGCTGACACCGCGTCGGAAGCCGTTGAAACGATCGTCGCGCGCATCGTCGAATCGGTGCGATCGCGCTGATTGCTACTTCTGAGGCGTCTTCAGGCCGCGCCGGATCGCGTTCGAGAAAGCCCGCGCGAATTCCATAAGGCCGGCGCGGATCGGCGTGCGTTCGATCGTCTCCGGACGTGCGCTGCCGCGCAGAAGTCCGAGCACCCCGGCCGTGCTCACGCGGTCGCGGGTGCGGTCGACCGAACGATAGCGAACGCGCAGGTCGGGTCCGATGACGAATACTGCCGGTATCGCGATGCCGCCCATTTCACTCGGGTTGTAGAGATCCCACGCCCGCACGACCGTTCGCGACGTGTCGCAGAGGATCGGAAACGACAAGCCGAGTTCGCGCCGCACACCCTCGCAACGCTGCGCAGAGTCGACCGAAAGAGCGACGATCGATGCACCTGCGGCCCGGATGGCTCCGGCGTTGCGTTCGTACTCCGCCAACTGACGGAGACAATACGGTCACCAGTGCCCGCGATAGAACACGAGCACGCACGGGCCGTTCGCGACGAGCGAACCGAGACTGCGCTCCGTGCCGGTTGAATCGCCGAGCACGAAGTCGATTGCGGAATCGCCGTCGTCCGGTGTCATCGATGGCTCCCCTGCTGTGCGGAAGCCCGCGCCACGACCACGTTCCATCGCGTTGTGGAATTCGGGCGCTCGATGCGGGCGTCTGTGAAGCCGGTGCGCCCGAGCGTCGCGAGCAGGTCTTCGGGCGCGCGCGACGTGAAGATGTCGGTGGGGAAGTTCATCGTGTCCATCCATTCCTTCGGCAGAAATCCGACGACCACCTTGCCGCCCGGCTTCAGCACGCGATGGATTTCTGAAAAGCCGGCATCCAGCGAGGTCCAGAAATAGACGGTGTTCACCGTGAACGCTTTGTCGAAGGCCGCCGCCGCGAAGGGCATTGCCTCCACGTTGCCTTGCCGGAACTCGGTGCGGTCCGCTGTTGCCGAGAATCGCGCCTTCGCGGCTTCGACAGCATCGAGCGACCGATCGAGACCCGCGACGAACGCCGAACCCGCAAGCAGCAGCGGCAGCGTGGCGCCGCCGCCGAAACCGATCTCGAGCACCCGGTCAGTGGACTGTAACTGTAGCTGCTGCAGGGCGAACGCGTTGAGTTGGGCGTTGGTGCGGTTCATCAGCAGCCGGATGATGCGGCCGAGAAATCCATGCGGATGAGACAGCTGACGGGCGACGATTCTGGGCGGCATCGTGGTTTGTCCGTTGGAGTGGACTGCGCCAGGATGAGATCATCCGGACGGACAAGAGTTCTACGCGGGAGAGGGACATGAGTAAACAATCGGAACGGCGCGCTAACGGCATTGATCTGCTGCGTACGCTGGGCGGCGGCGCCTACGACCCGGCGCGCGCGGCGACTGCGATGGTCCGGCGGCACGGCGCGCTTGGCACGTTTGCGGTCGACCACGTGCTCGGTAACCTGTGGTCGCGTCCGCAGCTGTCGCGGCGCGATCGCAGCCTGATCGTGGTGACGTTTCTGGCGACCATCGGCTCCATCGAAGAGCTGCGCAGCCACGTCGGCGGTGCGCTGCAGCACGGCGTCACGCGGGCCGAGGTCGAGGAGATCGTGCTGCAAGTTGCGGGTTACGCGGGTTATCCGATGGCGATGCAGGCGTCGCGCATCGTCGACGAAGTGTTCTGCGCGATCGACCGTATCGAGCGTCAACCCGAGCGCGAGGAAGCGAAAGCGAAAGACGACCCGGCGCGCTGGGCCGATGCGACGGACGTGCTGTCGACGTTGTTTGCCGGCCGCATGTCGGCGGATCCGGCGGTGGCGCGAGCAGGGCTCGTCACCGCGCTGGGGGGCGTCGGTGAACTGGCGTTCGACTGGGGATTCGGCGAGCTGTGGGCGCGTACTCAATTGTCACGCCGCGATCGCAGCCTCGTAACCGTCGCGATCCTCGCCATTCTGGCACGCGCCGAGGAGCTTGCGGTTCACGTCCCCGGTGCGCTGAACCACGGCGTCACGCGCGAAGAGGTCGAGGAGGTAATGGTGCAGCTCACCGTGTACGGTGGATTTCCGCGTGCCGTCGAAGGCATGCGCAGCGCGCGGGCCGCGTTCGAACGCATCGACGCGCGCAAAGACGGTTGAGGCTCCACGAATACCTGAGAGGGCGCTGCGATGCTCGACGTAGATGAACTGAAGGCGCGGTTCCTGCATCTCGAATTCGACAGCACGAATTTCGTCATCGACCGCGACAAGGCGCTGACGGTCGCGCGCATGTCGGGAGAGACACGAGCCGAGCTGACCGATCCGTCGCATCCGGACTTTCAGGCGTCGCCCGCAATCATCGCGAGTCTCGCGGCTGGCAGACGCTTACCGATCCACTTTCCGGAACTCGGCGGCATACCGATGGACGGCGGCAAGGCGGTCACGTGTCTCGCCGCAGTGAAGCCCGGCGTTCCGCTGAACGGCCGCACGCACCTGCACGACATCTACGCGAAGAGCGGCCGTTCGGGACGCATGATTTTCCTGGTGTCGCGCATGGAGATACGTGATGCCGAGGGGAAACACCTGGCGACGAGCGACTCTCACATGGTGATCCGCGAGAGGCCGGACGCATGACCATCAGGAACATCGACGACGTGGAGTTCGGCGCCGAGTTGCCGACCTTCGAACCCGATACATCGCTCGCATCGGTGAGCCAGTTCGCCGATGCGGTCGGGTGGGGCGCCGGTGCGCGGTTCAAGGATCACGCGCTCGCGCGGAAGGAAGGTCTGCCCGGCGCGCTCGTGCCGGGCATCATGGCGATGGGGTTCCTCACCACGATGATCCACAAATGGTCGCCGGCCGCGCATGTGGAGCGGATCGACACGGTGTTTCGGGCGCCGCTGATTGCCGACGAGCCGTGCGTGCTGACGGCGGTGGTGACCGACGTCGACACCGATACCGGCGTCGTCGAGCTGGACGTATCGGTGAAGAACGAGGCTTTGGAGACGCGCGTGTTCGGCACGGCCAAGGTGAGATTCCGGTAGGAACAACGGTCCGAGATGCTCGACACCGATCGTAGGAATCACGCACGGGGTTGGTCGCACATATATACGTCGCGCCGTCGGTGCCGGCGATGGGGATAAACGCACATTACAAACTAGTTTACAAAACAAACCAAACGGGAGAAGATCCGCGTCCCTGAGCTTCAAAACGGAAGCAAGACGATGGATCAGACCTACGAACCGACTCCGGCCGCTGGCCCGGCCATGCCGCCCGAACCCGCGCAGAACCCGGAGCGCCTGCATGCGCTCGACGCCGTGCGCGGCTTCGCCCTCATGCTCGGTATCGTCTTTCATTCGACGATGTCGTTTCTCAACTCGCCGCAGCATGCGTGGTTGATCGTCGACAAAGACCCCAGCACGACGCTGTCCGTCGTGTTCTACGTACTGCACATGTTCCGGATGGCGACGTTCTTCTTCATCGCCGGCTTCTTTGCCCATTTGCTGTTTCATCGCCGCGGCCAGCGGGCATTCGTGCGCGACCGGTTGCGGCGCATCGGCTTGCCGCTGGTGGTTGGCTGGCCGTTCCTCTTCGCGGCCATCGTCGGCTGCGCGATCTGGGGTGCGTGGGTGATGAATGGCGGCACGCTGCCGAGCGAGCCGCCGCCAGATCCGAATGCGCCACCGTTGGCGTTCCCGCTTACACACCTTTGGTTCCTGTACGTACTGCTGTGGCTATACGGCCTGACGCTGCTGACGCGCGCGATCGTGGTCAGATTCGATGGAGCGGGACGCGGTCGCGCGCGCCTCGATCGCCTCGTTAGCGGAGTGCTGCGCAGTCCGTTCGGTGTGTTGATGCTCGCCGCGCCGACCTGCGTCGCGTTGATGGTGTTGTCCGATTGGCGACCCTGGCTCGGCATTCCGACGCCGGATATGACGCTGCTGCCGAACATTGCAGCGATGACCGCGTTCGGCAGTGCGTTCGGCTTCGGCTGGCTGATGCATCGGCAGGTGGAATTGCTGAACGTCCTCGAGGCCCGCTGGCCGTTGAATCTGGCAGTTGCGCTGGTGGCCACCGTCGCTTGCCTCGCGCACGTTGGCGTGATTCCGAACATCGACGTCGCGCACCGCGATCTGCCGACCCTCGCGTATGCGGCGAGCTATGCGCTGGCGGTCTGGTGCTGGAGCTTCGGGCTGATCGGCCTCGCGCTGCGATTTCTCTCGGGCTACAGCGCGACGCGGCGTTATATTGCAGATGCGTCGTATTGGCTCTATCTGATCCACATGCCCATCGTGCTGGCGCTGCAGATTCTGGTGTCGCAGTTGGCCTGGCCGTGGTGGATCAAATTTCCGCTGATTCTCGCGATCGCCTTTCCGATCATGTTCGCGAGCTACCACTATCTGGTGCGCGGCACGTTCATCGGTGCGGTGTTGAACGGGCGACGGTATCCGCGCGCGCCGATGGGTTCGAGTGGAGCAGATGCGCAGGCACGCATGGAGAGAACTGCATGAATGCGGAACAGCACGATCTCGGCGCCGATCTCGCTTTCCTGCGCGCGCTTGCGGAAGGCGGCGGCGAATCGCAACGCGGCACCGGAGCGGCGTTGCTGGTGGGCGGACTGCTCTACGGCCTGCAATGTTTCGTCGCCGGCGCACACGCTTATGGCTGGGTGCAGCAGAGCGAAAGGTTCCAATCACTGTTCGCCACCGGCATCACGGTGGCCTTTCTGCTGGCGCTGGCGTGGATCATGTGGAGTACTCGCAAGGCGTCTGAAGGCGGTGTGGCGGCGCGTGCCCTTCAAGCGGCGTTCGCCGGCTCCGGAACCGCAACGATTGCGATGCTGTGTGTGTTCGCGACTGTCGCGTTGCGCGAAGAAAGCCTCACGATCTGGTTGCTGTATCCGTGTGCCGTCTTCGCGCTGCAGGGCGCCGCGTGGATGGTCGCGTGGCGATTGCGGCGCCGGATATGGCTCGGCGTCGTCGCGTTGGGCTGGATGGTGAGTTCGGTTGCGCTGTCGTCGGCCATCGGTTCGCCGCTGTACCCGATGGTTGCCGGCGTGGCGCTGGTGTTGTTCATGGCGGTACCCGGCGCGGTCATGATGCGCCCCGCCAAGAATTGAGTTGAGGCGCCCGAACCGATGACGTCGTTCGACATCGGCCAGATCGACGACGTCATCCATGGTCGGCTGCGCCTGGGCGTGATGGCCTATCTCGCGAGCGCGGAAACAGCCGATTTCAACGAACTGAAAACGCTGCTGCAAGCCACGCAGGGCAATCTGTCCGTGCACCTGCGCAAGCTCGAGGAGGCGGGCTACGTGGAGATCGAGAAAGGTTTCCGCGCCCGCAAACCGCTGACCCGCATCCGCATCACCGCGAAAGGCCGCGCGGCCTTCAGCGGTTACCTCGCCGCTATCGGGAAGTTGATCGGTAGCTGAACTCGGGTGCCGAGTTTAAATCGATCGAATTACGATGTAGGCTGATGATAACGAAGCTTATGGTCTGGACCCATGACTGAGTCACTCGACCGGGACCCGGTCGTACTTCTGTATGACGTCGCACGGATCATGCGCACCAGGTTCGACCAGCGGGCGCGCGCCCGGGGCATGACACGCGCGCAATGGCACATCCTGGCGCGCGTCGAGCGGCAGCCCGGGCTTTCGCAGAGCGAACTCGCGGCGATCTGCGAGGTGGAGCCGATCACCGTTGCGCGTCTTGTCGATCGGCTCGAAAAGCGCGGTCTGTTGGAACGGCGGGCGGATCCACACGATCGCCGCATCTGGCGCCTCCACAATCTCCCGCCGGCGCAGCCGATCCTCGAAGAAATCAGCGCGTATCGTCGCGAGCTGATTCGCGACATCGACGCGCACATCGGCACCGCCGCGCGCGAGGCGATGGTCGACGCGCTGCTCGGCGTGCGCGAGCACATGACCGCCGTCAATCCCCTCGACGATCGCGTTGGCGGGATGGCGCGCAGGCGACCGTCGCAAGCCGTAGGCCGCTAGCATGTCGGCCGCGAAAACCAGTCCGACGCCAGCTGCATCGCCGCAGCCCGTACCGATCCATGCGACGCCGGAGCGGGAAACCGTCACGGCGCCGCCCGCGCCCACACCGGCAAAGAACCGCCGTGGCTTGCGCCGCGCGCTGATGCTTGGCGGCACCCTAATCGTGCTCGGCGGCACTGCCGTGGCCTATCTGAACGGCGGCCGCTACGTCGGCACCGACGACGCCTACGTGAAGGCCGCGCAACTCACCGTGACCACCGACGTGTCCGGCATGGTGAAGTCGGTCGAGGTACACGAAGGGCAACGGGTAGTTGCCGGCGACGTGCTGTTCCGTCTCGATGCCGAACCGTTCGAAATCGCATTGGCCAACGCGAAGGCGACGGAGTTGCAGGCGGAGATGACGGTCGGCGCGTTGAAAGCCGACTACCGCAAAGCCATCCAGCAGACGAGTGCGCAGCGCGCCATCGCCGATGTGTCGAAGACGACGCTGGACCGATACGCCTCGCTGGTGAAGCAGGGTTCGATTGCGCAAACGCAGTGGGATCAGCAACAGGCCACGTATCTGTCTGCGCTCGCGACGTTGAACTCGCTCGATCAAGCCGCGGCCGCGACCTTGGCGCGACTCAACGGCAACCCCGATCTGCCGGTCGGCGATTTCCCCGATGTCATGAAGGCGCGCGCCGCAGTGGCAGAGGCGCGGCGTCAGCTCGACCACACGGTGGTGCGCGCGCCGTTCGACGGCGTCGTGACGGCGGTCAGTTCGTTGCAGCCCGGAACGCTGATCATCTCCGCGATGTCGGCGTTCAGCACGACGAGCGCGGTGGGTCTCGTGTCGGACCGCAACATGTGGATCGACGCGCACATGAAGGAAACCGATCTCACGCGCGTGCACGCGGGTCAGCGCGTCGACGTCAAAATCGACACCTATCCCGATTGCACGTGGCGCGGTTCCGTCGGTTCCGTTTCACCGGCCAGCGGCGGTGCATTCTCGCCGTTGCCATCGGAGAACATCTCCGGCAACTGGGTGAAGGTGGTGCAGCGCATTCCGGTGCGGATCAACCTCGACGCCAACTCGTGCGACGTACCGTTGAGCACGGGTATGAGCGCGGTCATCTCGATCGATACCGGCCACCGGCGCTGGCAAGAGTTCGGTACCGGCTGACGTACGCGAATGGACGCGACGATCTCCGCGCCGGGCCCGCTGTACTCCTCGACGGTTGCGCGCAACCTGGCGGTTGCCTGCGCGATGGCCGCGATGTTCATGCAGACGCTCGACCAGACGATTGCGAACGTCGCATTGCCGCACATGCAGGGCAGTCTCTCCGCGTCGCGCGATCAGATCACCTGGGTGTTGACGTCGTACATCATCGCCTCCGCGATCATGACCGCGCCGGTGGGATGGATCGCATCGCGGTTCGGCAAGCGGCGCTTCATTCTGGTCGCGGTGGCCGGCTTCACGGTGACGTCGGCGCTGTGCGGGCTCGCGCAGAACCTCGATCAGATCATCGTGTTCCGCCTGCTGCAGGGCGCCTTCGGCGCGGCGTTAGGTCCACTGTCGCAGACGATCATGATGGACATGTTCCCGCCGCAGAGCCGGGGTTCCGTGATGGGCATCTGGGGCATGGGCGTGATGCTCGGGCCGATCCTCGGGCCGACGCTCGGCGGTTATCTCACCGACGCGTTCAGCTGGCGCTGGGTGTTCTACATAAACGTGCCTGTCGGCATCGCGGCCGTGATCGGTTTGTGGCTGTTCTATCGGGATCCGGGGCGCGACCGGTCGCTCGTCTTCGATTGGCTCGGCTTCAGCCTGCTCGCGCTCGGGCTCGGCGCGCTGCAGTTGATGCTCGATCGCGGCACGCACAACGACTGGTTCAATTCGACCGAGATCGTGATCGAAGGCGTGGTCGCGTTGCTCGGCCTGTATCTGTTCGCCGTGCACATGGCGACGGCCGAGCGGCCTTTCATACGGCTCGAGATCTTCAAAGACCGCAACTTCACGTCGGCCACGATGCTGATGTTCGTAACCGGCGGACTGCTGGTGTCGAGTTCGGCGCTGCTCGCACCGTATCTGCAGACGCTGGGCGGCTACTCCGTCACCGACGCCGGTCTGCTGATGGTTCCGCGCGGCATAGGCACGATGCTGGCGATGTCGATGGTGGGTCGCATCGCGATGCGTTTCGACGCGCGCAAGGTCATCACGCTCGGCGCCGTCGTCTTGCTGCTGACCACATATGAGATGTCGCGCTGGACGCCGGCGGTAACCGGACTGACGATGGGTTGGGTCGGTTTCATTCAGGGCTTCGGCATGGGTTTCATCTTCGTGCCGATGAACCTGATCGCGTTCTCGACCATTCCGGCGGAGATCCGCACCGATGCATCCGCCATCATGAACCTGCTGCGCAACATCGGCGCCGCGTTCAGCGTTTCGCTGACCACCGCGGTGCTCACCACCAGCACGCAGATCGTGCACTCTCAGGTGGCGGCGAACATCGACCCGTTCAATCGCGCGCTCGGCGTGAACGCCCCGGCGATGATGTGGAACCCGCAGATGCCGTTCGGCCTGGCCTCGCTCGACGGCGTCATTTCG
>DATJGR010000063.1:0-35829 GCA_035494855.1 Pseudomonadales bacterium
TTCGCGCGTTCGCTCGCTATCGGTTGCACGCACGGCAGGTCACGCCGCCGCATTCATTTCCCGACGCGACGGACCGCGGTGTGGCAACCCACGCCGCTCTGCGCCGCCTGTTCGATCGTTTGTTGGACACGGAACTCGCCAATATCGACGTACCGACGTTCGCGATGACGGCGTCCGAGTCCGCCGCCGCTGCAATCGCGAGTCTCGGCCCACTGCCCGCCTTGTTCCGCGACTCTGAGCAGAACCGGATGACGGCACTGCTGCTGGAATGGCTGGAACTCGAGCGTCTGCGCCCGCCTCATCGAATCGTCGCGAACGAAGTTGCAACGGAGCTTGTCCTACATGACATCGAATTCGACTTGCGCATCGATCGGGTCGATGTTGTTCCCGACGGAAGCCTGCTCGTGGTCGATTACAAAACCGCACAGACGAATCCCAACGTTGTCATAGGGGCGCGCCCCGAAGAACCTCAATTGCCGATGTACGCCTTGAGTACGCCGGGCGTCGCGGCCATCGCGTTTGCGCAGGTCGAACGCGACGAGTGCCGGATGATCGGGTGGTCGGGCACAACGTACTCGATTGCGCAAAGCGCCGAGCGGGTTCGCTTCAACCAGGTGGGTACGAGCGACGCCGGCTGGAACGTGCAACTCGACGAATGGCGCGCGTCACTCACTGGCCTCGCGACGGAATTTCGCAGCGGCGTCTCGGCTGTTCGGCCGCGCGACGCGTTCGCATGCAACGAGTGCAACCTCCACGCGTTGTGCCGCATACGCGAGATTCGACGCATTGAACCCGGTTAAGGCCCCACCCGATGCCGACGTACGCCTGGCAGCGGTCGATGTCGGGCGATCGGTCATAGTCCAGGCGCCGGCCGGTTCCGGCAAGACGACGCTGTTGGTGGAGCGATTCCTGAATCTCCTCGTCGTGGTCGAAAGACCGGAAGAGATACTGGCCATTACGTTCACGCGGAAAGCGGCCGCTGAAATGCTCGAACGCCTCGTGGACGCTCTTCTCGACGACAACGAACGTTCACGCATGATCCGCGAGCGCAGCGTGGCGCTCGGCTGGCATCTGGAGACGCAACCCGGACGACTGCGGGTCCAGACGATCGACGCATTCTGCGCGGGCCTCGTCCGGCGTCTGCCGATATCCAGCGGCCTCGGTGATGGGTTCCGCGTCGTCGAAGATGCAGGGGCGTTCTATCGAGAGGCCATCGACAAGACATTCGAGCGGCTGAATCACGACTATGAGCTGAATCACGAACTCGCTGCATTGCTTGCGCTGTTCGATAACGACTTCGAAAAGGCGCGCGCGTCACTGGGCGTCATGCTCGGCAAACGCGATCAATGGCTGGAAGTGGTTGCACTCACACTGAGGGCTGGCCAGGCCGCCACAAGTGACGGACAGCGCGATGACTCACGCAGACGCGCGATCACCAGCGCGATCGAAGCCGGAATCCGAACGCTCCACACGAATGCCATCTCCGACATGACGTCTGACCTCGGAGAACACCTGCGCGGCGAACTCGCCACCGTCGCTGCCGAGGCTGCGGCGCGCCTGAAAGTCGATTGGCCATCCAACGGACTTCCGACAAGCCTCTCGCAGTGGCATTTCATTGCCGAGCTGATCACGACACGCGACAGCACGCCGCGCGTTCGCCTGGGGACCGCCCAGGGATTCGGCGACTCGGGCGTCGTCGCAAACCAATCGGCCAAGGCGCGCCTGAGGGCACTTATCGATGATCTGACTCGGCACGACATGATCGCCCGTTTGGCTTCGCTGCGCTTGCTACCGGCTCCGGCACTGGAGAGCACAGAAGCGGAAGCCATCGTAAACGTGGCAACCGGCCTGGCACTCGCCGCAGCGGAACTGGACGACATCTTTCGCCGCAACGCGGTCATCGATTTCGCCGAACTGACCTTCGCCGCACAGCGCGCGCTCGGAGATGCCGACACGCCGACCGATCTCGCTCTGGCGCTCGACTATCGGATCAAGCATCTGTTGATCGACGAGTTTCAAGACACTTCTGCGAGCCAGTATCGACTCGTGGAGCGACTGACTCGGGAATGGCCGAACGACACCACGCGCTCGCTGTTCATCGTGGGTGATCCGATGCAATCAATCTACCGGTTCCGCGACGCGGACGTCGCACTCTTCCAGCGCGCGCGTCGAAACGGCATCTCGACATTGCGGCCCACGTCAATCCGCATCGATGCGAATTTCCGCTCGTCAGCTCCCCTCGTCGAATGGTGCAATGCGTTGTTCGAAGCGTCGCTCGGCGATGTGGAAGATCCGGTGCTGGGACGCGTCGCATTCGCGAGGTCGACGCCAATTCGCGACGCCCGACCCGGCGACGGCTGCAGCGTATACGGCATCGTATCGCCCGATACCGATCGAGCCGAAGCGGATGCAGTAGCACGCGCGGTCGGGTTGATTCGAGAGAATCACCCCGGCGAGTCGATCGCGATTCTGGTTCGAAATCGCGCGCATCTCGCGCACGTGTTGCCGAGGCTGACAGAGCGCGCGATTCCCTGGACCGGCGCGGACATTCACGCACTCGCGGAACAGCCCGTGATCGGCGATCTGATGACACTCTTGAAGGCCATGTCGTCGACGACCGATCGCATCGCCTGGCTCGCACTGTTGCGAACTCCGTTCGTCGGCATGTCGTTGCGCGACATCGAGAAACTCGCGCAATTCGACGAGACGATTGCCGCGTCGATACGCGCCGGCATGCACGATGACGCACTCAGTGATGACGGGCGCGCACGCGTGCTGCGAATACGCCCGACGCTTCTCAAAGCCGAACGAGGTCGAAGGCAGATTCCCCTTCGGCAATGGCTCGAGAATGCATTCATCCGGCTCGGCGGCGCGGATGCATACGACGGCGACGCGATCGCGCACGCCCAGCGCTTGCTTGCGCTGATCGAGGATACGCAGGGGCGCTCGCTCGACATCACCGCGCTCGAGCGCTCTGTGCGGCGACTCTTCGCCGAGACGACAGCGCGTGACGACTCCGTTGCGATCATGACGATTCACCGGGCCAAAGGGCTGGAGTTCGATCACGTGCTGGTCTTGGGACTGCACCGCGTCAGCAGGATCGACGATCCACCGCCGATTCGGTGGCGACCCGAAGGCGGTCGACTGCTTCTTGGCGTCCGCGGTAGCACCGTAAGCGACGGACTGCATCGGTGGCTGAGCCATGAAGAGCGACATCGGGATGCAAACGAGCGCATACGTCTGCTGTACGTCGCGGCCACGCGCGCGCGCCGCTCGCTACGGTTGTTTGGCCTGATGGAAGACGAAAACGGCGAACCGCAAGCGCCACCGGCGCGTTCCCTCTTTGCGCCGATCTGGCGACTCGCGCGCGACCGGATCGAGATCATCCGGCACCTCGACGAGTCTGCCGCCGATGAGACTTCGCCGTCCTCACCCGAGCGGCGCATCGTGTCGGCGGACTATGCATGGCGACCTCCCGCGGATTCGACGCGCATCGATCCGATGTGATGCGTCCAACGACCCAGCAATGGCGACCTTGATTTTTCGGAAAGGCACGCGGAGAATCCGCCGCCATGAACCACGCAGCTACGCATCGACAGTCACTGGCGCCCGAGCGAGCATCCTCGGCGATCGCCATCGCGGCGTATTGGTTTGGCTACGCATTCACGAGTTAGCGTGGCCTGACCCGTGAATGGGAGGGCGACGCCAGTTGCCCTCCGGGAAAACCCCGATCGGCAACGGCCCTCGGGGTTTTTGTTTTTGGAGGTGGAGCATGGAGCAACTCGAGAATCTCAACGTCGTGGCGCAGGAGCTGCTCGTCACCCCTGCGCAGCTGAAAACGGAGCTGCCAGTTTCAGATCAGGTGCGACACAAGGTGCACGAAGCGCGCGAACAGGTGCGCAGCATCCTCGATGGCAGAGACCACCGACTGTTGATCGTCGTCGGTCCCTGCTCGATTCACGACGTCGTCGCTGCGGAAGACTATGCACGCCGTCTGAAGGCGCTCGCAGACGAACTGGCGCCGCATCTGTTCATCGTGATGCGCGCGTATTTCGAGAAACCGCGCACCACCGTCGGCTGGAAAGGGCTCGTCAACGATCCGTTCCTGAACGATACGTTCCACATCGAAGAAGGAATCCGCATCGCGCGGGGCCTGCTGCTGCGCATCGCCGAAATCGGCCTGCCGCTGAGCACGGAAGCACTCGATCCGATTTCCCCCCAGTATCTACAGGAGTTGATCGCCTGGTCGGCCATCGGCGCACGCACCACTGAATCGCAAACACATCGCGAAATGGCATCGGGGCTGTCGTCGGCAGTCGGCTTCAAGAACGGTACCGACGGCAGCCTCGACGTCGCGATCAACGCGTTGCAATCGGTGTCCAAGCCGCACCGGTTCCTCGGCATCAACCAATCGGGGCAAGTGTCGATCATTCACACGCGTGGGAACCGCGCCGCGCACGTGGTTCTACGAGGGGGTCACAACGGTCCGAACTACGATCGCGACAGCGTCTCCGAATGTGAGCGCGCGCTGGCCGCCGCCGGACTCACCTCGAACATAATGATTGATTGCAGCCACGCCAACTCCGGGAAAGATCCGCAGCGCCAACTGGTTGTAGCACGCGACGCGGCCGCACAGATCCAGCACGGAAACCGTTCGATCATGGGGCTCATGCTCGAGAGCAACATCAACGCGGGTAACCAGAAGTTGACAAAGGATCCGCGCCAGCTCGCGTACGGAGTGTCGGTAACCGATCCGTGTCTCGATTGGCTAACTACCGCCGCGTTGCTGCGGGAGTTGGCTGACGGGTTACGCGACACGCTACCCCAACGAGCGCGTTTGGCGACAAGCGCCGATGCGGCTTAGTGACCTGGTTGGGGCTACCGACTACTGATAGTAGGCGTGCTCGCGCACGCTGTGGTCGGTGCTGTCGCGGATCGCGACGAGTTCCGGGATCTGCGCGAGCAGCGAACGCTCCACGCCCTGCTTCAGCGTGATATCAACCGCGGAGCATCCCTGGCATCCACCGCCGAACTGCAGCACCGCAGTATTTCCGTCGACGACTTCGAGCAGCGTGACCTGGCCGCCGTGCGACGCCAGGCCCGGATTGATCTCGTTGTACAGCACGTAGTTGATCCGGTCTTCGATGGGCGCGTCGGGACCCACGCTCGGCACTCGCGCGTTCGGTGCCTTGATGGTCAGTTGCCCACCCATCCGGTCGTCCTGGAAATCGACGACGCCGCCTTCGAGATAGGGTTCGCTGCGCTTCTCGATCCATGCCGTGAATCCGTCGTACGCCACCGGGATGTCGTTGGTCTGCTCCTCTCCGGGACGACAGTACGCGATACAGGTCTCGGCCTGTGGGGTTCCCGGTTGGCTCACGAATACCCGAATACCGACGTCCGGGTGCTCCTGCTTGGCGAGCAGGTCGCGCAGATACGCTTGAGCTGTGTTGGAGATTTCGATCATCGGCGGACATACCCGACTAAAACGCTCGGGTATGCTACGCAATTGTGTTGTGACTCGCCAGGCATAACGTGTGCAACGCTCGACCGGGTTCTTGAGCGGCGCTCATGTTGATCTCCGCCGCCTTCCATTGCGTTCACGTTGGGTACCGGTAGGATCGGGCCTCAATTTCGAATCCGGAAGACCTGACCGTGCCTTCGACCGCGCTGGCTGACGCCCTCGAACGACGCATCCTCGTAATTGACGGCGCCATGGGCACCATGGTGCAGCGGCACCGGCTCGCGGAGGCGGACTATCGCGGTGACCGCTTCGTCGACCACGCGCACCCACTTGGCGGCAACCACGATCTGCTGACGCTGACCCGTCCGGAGATCATTGGAGACATCCATCGGGCATACCTTCGCGCCGGCGCGGACATCATCGAAACGAACACGTTCAGCTCCACCCGGATCGCTCAGGCCGACTACGGCCTCGAAGCGGTCTGCGAAGAATTGAACCTGGACGCGGCTCGCCTGGCCCGTGCGTGCGTTGACGACTACTCAACGCCCGATCGTCCGCGCTTCGTGGCCGGCGTGCTCGGTCCCACCAACCGGACGGCCAGCCTGTCTCCCGACGTCAACGATCCGGGCGGCCGCAACATCACGTTCGTGGCGCTCGTAGACGCCTACAGGGAAGCGTTGCGCGGTCTGCTGGCCGGCGGGATCGACCTGATCATGGTCGAGACCGTGTTTGACACGCTCAATGCGAAGGCCGCGATCTATGCGATCGAATCCGAGTTCCAGCGCAGCGGCGTACGCCTTCCGGTCATGGTGTCCGGAACGATCACGGACGCCAGCGGCCGCACGCTGTCGGGCCAAACGCCCGAAGCGTTCTGGATCTCGATCGCGCATGCGCAGCCGCTCATCGCCGGGCTCAATTGCGCTCTCGGCGCCGAGCAGTTGCGCCCGCACGTCGAGTCGATCGCACATGCGGCGAGTTGTTACGTCAGCGTGCATCCCAACGCGGGCCTGCCCAACGAGTTCGGCGGATACGACCAGTCGCCGGCGCACATGGCGCGATTGATCGGTGAGTTCGCCGCGTCGGGCTTCGTGAATCTGGTCGGCGGTTGCTGCGGTACTACGCCGGAACACATCGAAGCGATCGCCGCGGCAGTGGCCGATGCGCGGCCTCGCGCATTGCCGAACCTGCCGCGCAAGTTGCGGCTGTCCGGACTCGAACCGCTCGAAGTGGACGAGTCGTCGCTTTTCGTGAACGTAGGCGAACGCACCAACGTCACCGGTTCCGCGCGATTCAAGAAACTGATTCGCGAAGGGGCGCTCGAAACGGCGCTCGATGTCGCGCGCGATCAGGTCGACAACGGTGCGCAGATCATCGACGTCAACATGGACGAAGGCATGCTCGATGGCGCGGCGCTGATGACGCGTTTTCTCAACCTCGTCGCGACGGAGCCCGACATCGCGCGCGTGCCGGTGATGGTCGATTCGAGCAAGTGGGACGTCATCGAAGCCGGACTTCGTTGCATTCAAGGCAAACCCGTCGTCAATTCGATCAGCCTGAAAGAAGGCGAAACGGAGTTCATCGAGAAAGCGCGTCGCTGCCGGTTGTACGGTGCCGCGGTGGTGGTGATGGCCTTCGACGAACACGGGCAGGCGGACACGCTTGCACGCAAGGTCGACATCTGCAAACGCTCCTACGACATCTTGGTACAGCAGGTCGGGTTCCCGGCCGAAGACATCATCTTCGACCCGAACATCTTTGCGATCGCGACAGGCATCGAAGAGCACAACAACTACGCGATGGACTTCATTCAGGCCTGCGCCTGGATCAAGCAACATCTGCCGTACGCGCACAGTTCGGGTGGCGTCAGCAACGTGTCGTTCTCGTTCAGAGGCAACGACACCGTTCGCGAAGCAATCAACGCGGTGTTCCTGTACCACGCGATTCGCGCGGGACTTTCGATGGGCATCGTCAACGCGGGTCAGCTCGGCATCTACGACGAGATTCCGCCGGCGTTGCGCGATCGCGTAGAAGACGTCGTGCTGAATCGTCGGCCCGACGCCACCGACCAACTGCTGGCGATCTCCGGCGAATACGCGGCGCGCACCGACAAGGCGGTAGTCGATGATCCGGAGTGGCGCAGCGCGCCGGTAGAGGAGCGTCTGCGGCACGCGTTGGTGAAGGGCATCAACGCGTTCGTCGTGGCCGATACCGAGGAAGCGCGTCTCGCCGCGAAGCGGCCGCTCGACGTCATCGAAGGGCCGCTGATGGCCGCAATGAACGTGGTCGGCGACCTGTTCGGCTCCGGCAAGATGTTCCTGCCGCAGGTGGTCAAGAGCGCGCGCGTCATGAAACAGGCCGTCGCGCATCTGATTCCGTTCATCGAAGCGGAGAAGAGCGAAGGCGCCAAGGCGAAGGGCAAGATCGTCATGGCAACGGTCAAAGGCGACGTGCACGACATTGGCAAGAACATCGTCGGCGTCGTGCTCCAGTGCAACAACTACGAGGTGATCGACCTCGGCGTGATGGTGCCGTGCGACCGGATTCTCGAGACGGCCCGCGCCGAGAACGCCGACATCATCGGACTGTCGGGACTCATCACACCGTCGCTCGACGAAATGGTGCATGTCGCATCCGAAATGGAGCGTTTGGGATTCGACGTGCCGCTATTGATCGGCGGCGCGACCACCTCGCGCGCGCACACGGCAGTGAAGATCGAGCCGGCCTACCAGCGCGGGCCCACCGTGTATGTAACCGACGCCTCACGCGGCGTCGGCGTGGCGTCGGCGCTGCTGTCGGACGAACAACGCGGCACCTTCGTCACGGACGTCAGAAACGAATACGAAGCGATCCGGGTACGCTCGAACGCGCGCGCCGACAAGACCGTGCTGTTACCCTACAGCGCAGCGGTCGCGGAAGCACCGGCTATCGACTGGTCGAACTTCCAGGGCAGCACGCCGCGCTTCCTCGGCACGCGCGTGCTCAACGACTACCCGCTCGAGGAACTGGCGCAGTACATCGACTGGTCGCCGTTCTTCATGACGTGGGAACTCGCCGGCAAATTCCCGAAGATTCTGAATGACCCAATTGTCGGCGAGGCGGCGCGTGCCGTGTACGCAGACGCGCAAGCCATGTTGCGCAGGATCATCGACGAAGGATGGATCAGTGCGAACGGCGTGTTCGGATTCTGGCGCGCACAGCGCTCCGGCAGCGACGACATCGACCTGTTCGACGGTGGCGAATCGAACTCGCCGATCGCAACGTTGCATCACCTGCGCCAACAATCGAAGAAAGGCGCCGCGGGTCCGCACTTCTCGCTCTCCGACTTCGTCGCCCCCGCGCCGCACATCGACTACGTCGGCGCGTTCGCGGTGAACGCCGGCACCGGCATCGAAAAGGTGGTGGCGAAGTTCGAAGCCGCGAACGACGACTACAACGCGATCATGCTCAAGGCACTGGCCGATCGACTCGCCGAGGCATTCGCCGAGCGCCTTCACGAGCGCGTGCGCAAGGAGTTCTGGGGCTATAGCCGTGACGAAGCGATGAGCACCGACGATCTGATCGCCGAGAGCTATCGCGGCATCCGACCCGCACCGGGCTATCCGGCCTGCCCCGATCACACGGAGAAAGCCACCCTGTTCGCGCTGCTCGAACCGGAACGCGCCAGCATGTCGCTGACTGAGCATTTCGCGATGTTGCCGGCAGCGGCGGTCGCGGGATGGTATTTCTCGCACCCCGAGGCCCGATACTTCGGCGTCGGCAAAATAGGACGCGACCAGGTCGAAGACTACGCGCGCCGGAAAGGTGTAGCGATCGACGAGGTGGAACGTTGGCTCAGGCCGAACCTGGCGTACTGAGGCGCGGAATCAGACCTGATTCGAGATGAAGTGCACGGCCGCGAGAATGAGCGCGACGAAGATCGTCAGCACCGCAACGACATCGGCTTTTTCATCGCTCCAGTGCTTGGATTCGGGGTTGGACACGTTGGCCTCGGGTGTTCAATTTGACGAAACGCGCGCGAGTTTAGATCAGCCTTCCACGCGACTCAATCCGTTCTATCCATAGAGACATTGGTTAGTTCTTTCGTTTCTGCCGTCTTGGTAACGTTCGCGCCCATCAGCAGTTCCACGCACTGAACACTCCATGTACCGGTACGACGAATTCGACCAGCACTTTGTCGACCAACGGGTCGCACAGTTTCGCGACCAGACGCAGCGCTACATCGACGGCACGCTGTCGCATGCCGACTTCCTGCATCTGCGTTTGCGCAACGGCCTCTACATTCAGCGCCTGGCACCGATGCTTCGAATCGCCGTGCCGTATGGAACGCTGGCATCTAGGCAGCTTCGAATGCTTGCGCACATCGCGCGCTACTACGACAAGGGTTACGGGCACCTGAGCACCCGGCAGAACATGCAGTTCAACTGGCCCGACCTCGCCGAAGTGCCGGATATCCTCGCCGATCTCGCAACCGTGCAGATGCACGCGATCCAGACCAGCGGCAACTGCATTCGCAACGTCACCGCAGACCAGTTCGCCGGCGTCGCCGCCGATGAGGCGGTCGATGGACGCCCCTATTGCGAACTGATCCGGCAATGGTCGACCGCGCATCCGGAATTCAACTGGTTGCCGCGCAAGTTCAAGATCGCAATCAACGGATCGGCAAGCGACCGCGCGGCAATCGATGTCCACGACATCGGCCTCGAAGCGCGACGCGACGCGAACGGCGCCATCGTATTCGACGTCAAGGTCGGCGGCGGTCTGGGACGCACGCCGGTCATTGGCAGTCTCATTCGAGAGTCTCTGCCGGACGTACACCTGCTCACCTATCTCGAAGCGATTCTGCGCGTCTACAACCGGTACGGCCGTCGCGACAACAAGCACAAGGCCCGCATCAAGATACTGGTGCGCGCGATGTCACCCGAAGTGTTCCGCCAGCATGTCGAGGCCGAGTGGTTACATTCGAAGGACGGTCCGACGACGCTCACGCGCGAAGAAATCGATCGTACCGTTGCGGCATTTGCCCCACCGCCCTATCTGCCGCTCGAGAGCGATTCTTCGCTCGCCGCGGCACGGCTCGCCGAGCCGGAGTTCAGTCGTTGGGTGCACACCAACGTCGCGCCGCACAAGCAGGCGGGATACGCGATAGTGACACTGTCCACCAAGGTCACCGGCGTTCCACCAGGCGACGTAACCGATGTGCAGATGGACGCAGTCGCCGACTGGGCGGACGAATTCGGTTTCGGCGAGATCCGCATCAGCCACGAACAGAACTTCGTTCTGCCGGACGTTCGCGAGCGGGACCTCCTCGAACTATGGAAGCTCGCGCGCAGCCAGCGGCTGGCGTCGGCGAACCTGGGCAAGCTGACCGACATCATCTGCTGCCCCGGTGGCGACTATTGTTCGCTCGCGAACGCGAAGTCGATTCCGATCGCGGAGGCGATTCAGCAGCGCTTCGAAGATGTCGACTATCTGTACGATCTCGGCGACATCAGCCTGAACATTTCCGGATGCATGAATGCGTGCGGACACCACCACGTCGGCCACATCGGCATTCTCGGCGTCGATAAGAAAGGCGAAGAGTGGTACCAGATCTCGCTGGGCGGCAATGCCGGACGAGACTCGTCACTGGCGGAGATCGTCGGTCCTTCGTTCTCGCGCGGCGCGGTGCCCGACGTCATCGACCAGATCCTCGAGGTTTACGTCGCGCATCGAGAGGAAGACGAACGCTTTCTCGACTGCTATCGCCGCATCGGTATCGACCCGTTCAAGGAGCGCATCTATGCCGACGCTCATTAAGGGCGGTCGCGTAGTTTCCGACGACTGGACGCTGCAGGAAGAGATCGCCGACGGCGCCATTAGGCCGCACACGATCGTCCCTGCGAGCTATGCGCTGGCGCATGCCGAGCTATTCGGTGAGGCTCGCGATGTCGGCATCTGGTTACCCGGCGACGGCGAACCAGGTGAGATCGCCACGTTGCTGCCAAAGGTTGCGCTGGTAGCGATCCGGTTTCCTACGATGAATGACGGTCGCGGTCTGTCGCTCGCCGTGCTGCTTCGCACGCGATTCGCGTTCACTGGTGAACTGCGCGCGATCGGCGAAGTGCACGAGGACGTGCTGAACTACATGCACCGATGTGGAATCGACTCCTATCAGCTACCGGATGGCCACGATCCCAAGGTCGCGCTCGCCGCGATGAATTCCCTCACCGACTTCTATCAGGGATCCGTGGTCGACCCACGACCCGCGTTCAGGCGGATTGCGCGCGGCGCGAAGTAGATTCCGCCTGCTAGTACACCGGACCTGCTGGCATAATCGCCCGCACCTCTATGCGGCTGGCTAGGAATGCACGCCGGGATCGTCGAATCGTTTTTCCTGATCTTCGCCGGCGCCGCCGTGCTCGCCGCAGCTGCGCTATACACGCGGCAACCGCTGCTCGTCGCCTACATCGCGGTCGGCGGTATCACAGGCCCGCATGGGCTCGCGTGGGTGAACGACGCGTCGATGGTGTCCGAAGTCTCGGAGTTCGGGATCATCTTTCTGCTGTTTCTCGTCGGCCTCGATCTGCAGCCGTCCAAGCTGCGCAACATGGTCGGTTCCGCCGTGATCACGGCAGTCGTGAGTTCGCTGATCTTCTTCGCGGTGTCGGTCGGCGTCATGCGCGCGTTCGGGTTCTCGTGGGTCGACGCAACGGTTGCAGGCACCGCCTGCATGTTCTCGAGCACCATCGTCGGACTGAAGCTGCTGCCGACCACGGTGTTGCATCACCGCCACATCGGGGAACTGGTCGTAAGCTTGCTGCTGATTCAAGACCTCATTGCGATTCTGGCGCTGATCATCCTGTCGGGGCGCGGCACGTCGGTGACCGATGCGGTAGGCAGCGTCATCGAGGTGTTCGTAGCGTTGCCGTCGCTTGTGATCGTCGCATTCGTGATCGTGCGATTCCTCGTGCTGCCGCTGATCCACAAATTCGATGCGTTCCACGAGTTCATCTTTCTGGCGGCCATCGGCTGGTGCCTGGCGGTGGCTAGCGGTGCGAAGGCCATCGGGCTGTCGCTCGAAATCGGTGCATTCGTGGCCGGCGTGTCGATGGCGACGAGCCCCATCGCACAATACATCGCGGAGAACCTGCGGCCGCTGCGCGACTTTTTCCTCGTCATGTTCTTCTTCTCGGTCGGCGCCGCGATCCACTTCGATCTGCTGCTGCAGGTCGCGCTGCCGACGCTGGTGCTCGCCGTGCTGCTCATCGGCTTGAAGCCGGTCGTATTCCGCTGGTTGATCGCCTTACAAGGCGACTCGACCAAGGTCGCGTGGGAAGCCGGCGTGCGGCTCGGTCAGACGAGCGAGTTCTCGCTGCTGGTCGCTTATCTCGCGACAAGCATCGCGCTCATGAGCGATTCGGCATCGCACGTCGTACAGGGCGCAACCGTCCTTACGTTCGTCATCTCGACGTACATCGTGATCTTCAGATACCCGAGCCCGATCGCCGTGTCGGATCGGTTGAGGCGCAGCTGACCCCAACAGCTGCGCTCAGGCGCGAAGGTCCAAGACGCCCCGCCCCACCATCTCCCCTGCCAGAATCCGGTCGACTCCGGATGAGATCGAAGCCAGGGTGAAGCCCACCTTCAGTGCCGCGAGACCGTCCAGCCGCCAAACACCGGCCAGCTTGTTCCAGATGCGTGCTTTCTCTGCCAGCGGCAGCTGCACCGAATCGATACCGAGAAGATTGACGTGACGCAGGATGAACGGCAGCACCGTGGCAGCAAACTGCGGCGACGCCACGAGCCCGCACGCGGCGAGACTGCAGCCGTATTTCAGCGACTTCACCGCATTGAACAGGATGTCGCCGCCGACGGTATCGACTACCCCGCCCCAACGCTCCTTCAGCATCGGGCGATTCGCGCCTTCGAGCAGCGCCTCGCGACCGAGTATTTCCTTTGCCCCGAGCTTCTTCAGAAAGTCGTGCTGAGCAGCCTTGCCGGTCACTGCGGCGACTTCGTACCCGAGGTGCGTCAGCAGCATCACCGCCACCGACCCCACGCCTCCGGTCGCGCCCGTGACGAGCACCGGTCCACCGTTCGTGCGCATGCCCGACGCTTCGAGCTTGTCGACCGCGAGCGCGGCCGTGAATCCGGCGGTGCCGAGAATCATGCTCTGTTCCAGCGGCAGTCCTGCTGGCCGCGGTACGATCCATCCCGCCGGCACGCGAATCCGCTGACCGAATCCGCCCGGCGTGTTCATGCCGAGGTCGAATCCGATGACGATGACCTCGTCACCCGGTTTGAACTGCGTCGACACGCTCTCGATCACGGTGCCAGCCGCGTCGATGCCCGGCGTGTGCGGGAAGTTGCGCGTGACGCCCGGGTTGCCCGTCGCCGAAAGAGCGTCCTTGTAGTTGAGCGACGAGTAACGCACGTCGACCAGTACGTCGCCCGCCGGAAGCGCGTCGGTCGAACGCTCCAACACGCGCCGCGTGAACTTCTCGTCAGCGGTTTTCTCTACGACCAGCGCACTGAACTTCGACATCGTCCTTCCCCTTGTTGATCAGACCCAACCGAGACGCGCGAGCGTGCTGCGCGCGGCATCGACAAATTGCGACAGCAGACGTTCGATCGGTTTTTTGTTTTCGACCCATCGCACTTCGTAAACGTCGGCGTCGTGGCACGCATTGGTCAGATACGCATCGCTCGTCGACAATTGGTCGATCAAGCGGTGCTCGAGTGCGCGGCGCCCGTACCAGGCCTCGCCGGTCGCAATCTCATCGAGCGACACCTGCGGTCTGTTCGCCTGAACGAACTCCTGGAACAGCGCGTGCACGTCCTCGAGTTCTTCGACGAACTTCGCACGACCCTGCTCCGTGTTCTCTCCGAATATAGTCAACGTGCGTTTGTATTTGCCTGCAGTGAGCACTTCGACGTCGACATCATGCTTCTTCAGCAATCGATGCACATTCGGAATCTGCGCGACTACGCCGATCGAACCGACCAACGCAAACGGCGCCGCAATGATGTGGTCGGATACGGAGGCCATCAGATAGCCGCCGCTTGCGGCGACTTTGTCTACTGCGGTCACGAGCCGGATCTTGTTCTGTCGCACGCGCTCGAGTTGAGAAGCGGCGAGCCCATATCCGTGCACCATTCCGCCCGGACTCTCGATTCTGACCAGCACTTCGTCCTGCGTCCGCGCGCTCGTGAGAACCGCGGTGATCTCGTGCCGCAGGTGATTCACCTTGGATGCTTGCAGATCGCCATCGAAATCGAGCACGTACACGCGTCGCCTGTCTTCGCCTTCCTTGGAGGCCTTCTTGCGCGCGCGGTCCTCCTGCTTGATCGACTTCTTGAAGGCCGGCGCCGTGAGAAACGCCTGCCGCAACGTCCGGTTCATGTCGTCGAGTCGGTCGTTGAACTTGCGCACTTCGAGGTGGCCGCCCTCGCTCGATCCACGACGCAATCCCAGCGAGGTTGCAGCGACGACCACCGCGACGATCGCGACGACGATGGTAGCCGCCTTCGCGAGGAACTCGAGGTAGTCGTACAGATGCTCCATCGGGTCGGCCGTACCGGGGAAAGGCGCGTACTCTACTTCGTCGGCGCGGCGAGCGTCCACGGCAGTGCGGCTTGACGCTCGTGCCACGGCGTGCCTCAATCGCGCCCGATGACGTTACAAGATCTCGCTCGTGAACTACGCGCACGCTTTCGACCGGAAGCGGCCGTCGGCGTCGACATGGTCGTGCGCCTCGACGTGTCCGATCAGCAACACCTCGTCTTGAAGATCGCGGATTGCGCGCTGACCGTGACGCAGGACGATGCCATACCCGATGTCACGTTCCATTTCCCGGATCTGCCGTCGACGTTTGCGATCATCCGCGGTCAGGCGAATGCTATCGAGGAGTTCATGCACGACCGCTTTCGTTCAGACGGCTATCTGATGATGGCGTTCCGGTTGATGGAACTGTTCGGCAGTCGCAGCCTGCCGCCTACGCCGAACGATTAGTCATCTCGTCGACGAAGTGATCGATCAACCAGCGCGAGATCGCGGTCGCCGGCGGAACACCGGGCAGATCCGAATATCTGAACCATCGCGCGTCGGCGATCTCTCCCTCCTGACACACGATGTCTCCGCTCGCGTAATCGGCGTGAAAACCGAGCATCAGCGAATTCGGGAACGGCCACGACTGGCTGCCCAGATAGCGCACGTTCTTGACGCGCAGGCCCACTTCCTCGAACACCTCTCGGTGAACGGTCTGTTCGATCGACTCGCCCGGTTCGACGAAGCCAGCCAGCGTCGAGTACATCCCCTGCGGCCAGTTCGCGTTGCGCGCCAGCAGCATCTCCTCGCCTTTGCGGATCAGCACGATGATGCTCGGCGACAACCGCGGATAGTTCATCAGACCGCAGTCCGGGCAATGCTTGGCGCGATCGACGGGATGACTCTCCATCTCGGTGCCGCATCGTCCGCAGAACGCGTGGTCGCGCTCCCAATCCGCCAACTGTTGTGCTCTGCCGGCGAGATAGAACATCGACGGTGCGACCCGCCCGAGCCAAGCCCGCAACCCGAGCAACGCATATCCCTGCTGCGGACGCCCGGATGCAACCACTGCGAAACAGGACCTGCCCTGGTATCGCCCGAGGTAAATCTCGGCATGTCGTTCGAGTTCGAGCCAGCGCATTTCGTCGGCCAGAATCGGACGCGGTGATCCGTTCTCCGATACGCACAGAATCTCCTGACCGATGAACACGAAATACCAGGCGTCGTCGTGCGACTGGTCCGCTGGCGGCTGAGTCATCGATTCGAAATCGTCGGGGTCGTAAGGCCACATGAAATGTCACCCGGGAAGAACGAATGGATTTTGAAACCTTAACACGACGCGCCGTCGGTTCAGGAGCCGCAACGAACGCGTATCACTCGGCGAGCGCCAACGCCTGCAATCGCCAGACGCTACCCCGCCTCGCGCGACGATCGATGTCGTCCAGCATGGCGCTGTGTCGACCCAGCTCGGCTTCGGTGGCAACGACCACTCGCAGCCGAGGTCGGTCGGCGGGCAGGCGCACCACGACGTAGACGTCCGAACCGGACGACGACGTCTCGACCTCGTCTGCGACGAATAGCACCGTCTGTCCGCCGGTCATCATCAGATAGACGTCGGCGAGGATCTCTGCGTCGAGCAACGCGCCATGGAGCTGCCGTTGGGAGTTGTCCACGTCGTAACGACGGCACAACGCATCGAGGCTGTTCTTCTGCCCGGGATGCTTGTGACGCGCCATCGCCAACGTATCCACTACGGCGCATGCCTCTTCGATGCGGCGGCGCGACTGCTCGAGTCGACCCAATTCGTAGTCGATGAACGCGACGTCGAATGGTGCGTTGTGAATGATCAGTTCGGCGCCGTCGATGAATGCGAGAAACTCGTCGGCTACGTCGCCGAACGGCGGCTTATCGGCTAGGAAGTCGTTCGTGATTCCGTGTACCGCGAGCGCGCCGTCGTCGATATCTCGCTGTGGATTCAGATAACGATGAAAGTGGCGGCCCGTCAGCTTACGGTCGATGAGTTCGACCGCGCCGATCTCGATGATGCGGTGGCCGTGTTCAGGCTCCAGACCGGTGGTCTCGGTATCGAGCACGATCTGTCGGTTCATCGGCTACCCGCCGCAGATCGTCCGGACAGCAAGGCGTCGATCGCTTCGTTCGCCGCAGCATCCACCAACTCGTTCTCGGCGTGTCCGCTATGACCTTTCACCCAGCACCACTCGATCTGATGCGCGCCGACCAGTGAGTCGAGCCGCTCCCACAGATCTTTGTTCTTCACCGGTTGCTTTGCCGCCGTGCGCCAACCGTTCGACTTCCAGCGTTGCATCCAGCTGGTGATGCCTTGCCGCAGATACTCGGAATCGGTCGTGATCCGGATGCGACTCGGCTGCGCGATCGATCGAAGCGCTTCGATCGCGGCCATCACTTCCATACGGTTGTTCGTCGTAGCGGGCTCCGCGCCGCTCAGCACTTTCTCGGAGCCCCCTTCGCGAATCAGCGCGGCCCAACCGCCGGGTCCCGGATTACCGCGACACGCGCCGTCGGTGAATATCTCCAGCAACTGCGACGCCGCCACCGATTGCGTCACCGCGGATTGCGCAGCGTTGGATGAGGCACGACCACCGACGTCATGTTGGCATGCCGCAGCGCCGCAGTGCCGCGCAATCGCGTCATGCCGACGGCGCTCTTGCGGCCGAGTACGTAATACGCGCCGCCCAGCGGGATCCGTGCCCGCTCGAGTGCATCGCGCAGGCGCACCCACAATTTACGTTCGAACGCGCCGATGCCGAGCGGAGGTCGATACATCAGGTACTGCACCCCCTCATCCGCCTCGATACCGAGCACCGCCATCCAGTCGAGGAGCCGCCACGGGTTCACGAAGCGCGCGTCGCTGAACGCATCGTCGAACAATCGTGCCGCGAGACGGCGTATGCCCCACAGACTGATCGGGTTGAAGCCGCAGATCAGCAGGCGCCCACCGGGCCGCAACACCTTGCACACCTCGCGCATCGCGGTGCGCGGGTCTGCGCAGCAGTCCAGCGCGTGATGCATCACCACCGCATCGAGCGACGCGGGTGGAAACGGAAGCGCTTCGATGTTGCCGATGTAAGTGCCGCTGTTCGACGCATCGCCAGGGCGTGCGTGAAATCCTGGCATCGCCCCATAAAAGCGATTTCGGACCATACATCGGTCGAGCTCGACGCCAGGCATCGGAATCGGCCCGAGCCACAACATCGAATCGCCGTGAAATCGTCGTACGCCTTGGACGAGGAGAGGTGTCTCTTTCTGCAAGAGAGTTGCGCCCAAGGGGCTCTCGAACCAGGTCGCGAGACCGTGTATCTCGTCAGTCGTCACGCTCGTCCGGCTACGGTTGAATCAACGGCAGGGTTCAAACACTGTCGCTCGGCATTGTGCAGACAGCACGGAGATTGCGCAACAATGCCGACGCCGCGCTGGTGGCTCATTCTCTGGGCCATCACAGTGGCGGGCTGCGAAAGTACTTCTCGCATGCCCGACCAGGCCGCTCCAGTCGACAATCCGGTGTCGGTAAAGCAAGTCGCCCCTCCTGCCGAAAAACGTGAACCGGTTCCAACCGATGTGTGGACGGTGTTGCGCGACGGCTTTGAACTGAATCACCAGACGCACGAGCCATCGGTTGCTCGCGCGGTCGAGACTTATCTCGCAGCCCCGACGCTCGACATCGAAGCACAGGCACGTCGCTATCTCGCCTATGTGGTCGAGGAGGTTCGACAACGGCAACTGCCGATGGAACTCGCGCTGGTGCCGATCATCGAGAGCACGTTGAATCCATATGCGTACTCGCACAGCGGCGCAGCGGGGCTCTGGCAGCTGATTCCGACTACTGCGAAGCACTACGGCGTTACGATCGACTGGTGGTACGACGGTCGCAGGGATCCGATCGACTCGACCACCGCAGCGCTCGACTACCTCACCTATCTGCACGACGAATTCGGCGACTGGCTGCTAGCGATCGCGGCTTATAACAGCGGCGAAGGGCGCGTCAGACGCGCATTGTCAGACTCGCCCAAAGCGGATTTCTTCGACCTCGATCTGCCGATCGAAACGAAGCGATACGTTCCGAGATTACTGGCGCTCGCGCATCTGATCTCTCAGAACGAAGCGTGGACACTGCCGCCGATTGATCCGACACCCGCGTTCTTCGCCGCGACGCTCGACGATCAGGTAGACCTCGCCGTGCTCGCGAACCTGGGTTCCTTTTCCGTGGACGAGATGTTCCGATACAACCCGGGACTGAATAGGCGCGCCACGCCACCCGATGGTCCGTATCGTTTATTGATACCCGAACTGTACCGGGAGGCGTTCGAAGACGCGTTGAGCCAGTACCCGAAGGAACGCTTGCAATGGCAACGTCACGTGGTGAAGCGCGGTGAGAGTCTGGACAAGATCGCGCGCCAGTACCGCACCACCGTTGCGGCGCTTAGAGAGGCCAACGGGATGACGAACAACACGATTCACCCGAGTCAGTCGCTGGTGATAGCAGGTGCCGCGATCGAAACGGCGGTGTTACCTGCGAACCCGATGCTCTCGATTCCACGCTCGAAAGCGACGCATCGCCTAACATATACGGTAAGGCGCGGCGACTCGCTCGCGCGGATCGCCGACCGGTTCAACGTCTCCGTATCCGCGATTGCGGATTGGAACGATGTGGATCCGTCGGACGTGCTCAAGCCGGGACGCCGACTCGTGCTACACGTGCCGAGTCGCCGCGGCGTTTCCTGAACCCCCGCTACATCCGTTCGACAGATGCGGAATCACGTAGCGTCAGAAACAATGCCGTGAATTCCTGGTTCCCTACCTGCCGCTGCAACTGCGACCGGATCGCAGCGCGGTCGGTCTCGGTGAGCGCGGAATAATCACCATCGTTCACCGCACTGACGGTGATCACCGCGACTCGACCGTTCCCGAGCTCGGCAGACGTGACCGGTCGTGCCCCCGCGCTCGGCCGCGGCAACTCGAAGGCCGATTTGATGATTTCGCGATCCAGTCCGGGCATACCTCGCGACGCCGCGGTGGCCAGCTGCCATTGCAGGCCGTACGCCATCGCGATCACGGAACTCGGATCGCCGTTGGTAACACGCGCCATCGCTTCGGCCGATGCCTCGCGCGCACGGTCCGAGGCCTTTTCTCTGGCGATTCGCTTGTGGATTCCATCCGATACTTCGGCAAGTGGCCGTTGTTGCGGAGGGCGGTGATCTTTCACCCGCACTACGTATGCATTCTTGTCCACCTCGATGACGCGGCTGTTGAGCCCCCGCGCGATCACGTCATCGGCGAAGGCCGCCGATCGCAGTGCCGCGGAATCGAACGGTGCGACACCCGCGTCCTGCGTCACGCCAGTCACGTGCTGGATCGCCAACCCGCTCGTCTCCGCCAGATGCGTGAGTTCATCCGGCGACTCGAATGCCAGCTCATCCAGTTCGCGGATCTTCGTCCGATACTTCTCGTCGGCCGCCTGTTCGCGCAACCGCGCAACGATCTGTGGGCGCACTTCGGCAAGCGGCGCGTACTGGTCGCTCTGAATCGACAGCACCTTGATCAGATGCATTCCGAACTCCGTGCGCACGGGATCGGACACCTGATTCGGCTGTAAAGACCACGCGGCCGCTTCGAATTCCGGAACCATGGCGCCTTTCGATATCGCACCGAGATCGCCGCCGCTCTTCGCGGAACCCGGATCCTCGGACACTTTGCGTGCAAGGTCTTCGAACCGTTCGCCGTGTGCCAACCGATCCTTGAGCGCGGCGAGCTCGGCGCGCGCCGCATCCTCGGTGCGCGAATCGTTGACCTGGAGGAGGATGTGCGCCACCTGGCGCCGTTCGTTCGGCTTGAACGCCTTCGCATCAGCCTCGTACTGCCCGGCGATCTGTTCTTCGGTGGGTGCGAATGAATCGTCCTTCGCAAGATCCGAGATGGACAAATGCACGAAGTCGACGTCGACCGTATCTGCCGTCATGAACTCCGACACGTGGGCCTGGTAATACGCATCCACTTCGTCGTCGCCCACCGTAACCGTGCTCTCGAACTGCTCCGGCGTGAACATCAGAAACGCGATATCTCTCGTCTGAGCCGCCAGGCGCGCTGCGTTGCGCACCTCTTCATCGGTCACGAACGGCGTCTCACTAACGGCATTGGTGAGCTGCCTCATGGTGAAATCGTCAGTCAGCTGGGCCTTGAACGTGATCGGCGTGTGTCCGGCGTTCGCAAGCAGGCGCGTATATACGTCGCGATCGAATTTGTTGCCTGACATGAATTGCGGGTTCTCCACGATGACCCGGTCAACCTCCGCTTCCGATACGCGCAGGCCCATGTCCTTCGCCGAATCCATGAGAATCGTTTGGTTGATGAGACGGTCGAGAACCGACTTCGCGAGGCGCGATTCGTCGATCAGGTCGGGATTCGCCTTATCGCCCATCTGCGCCAGAATCTGCTGCTTCTGCCGCTCCGTCTCGATCGCCAACTGTGCACGCGTGATGTTGGTGCCGTTCACTTTTGCTGCAGGCGGGTCGCTCTTGATGAAAGCTTCGAATGCACCGAAGCCGAACATCGTGAACACGATGATCAGCAGCCCGAGCAGGATCTTCGTGGCCGTGCTCTGAGAATGGTCTCGCATCTTCTGCAGCATGAAAAATCAACTCCAACAAACGAAAAAAGGCGCAGAAACTGCGCCTTCGGTGGTGTGCGTCGTGCACCCGATCATCGATCGGGACCGCGACTGATCAGTTCAGCGCGTCCTTCAACGCCTTACCGGGTTTGAAGCCGGGAACACGCGCGGCCTTTATTGAAATCGGCTCGCCAGTTTGCGGATTGCGACCGGTGCGTGCAGCGCGTTCCTTTACGGCGAACGTGCCGAAGCCGACCAGCACGACGGGGTCGGCGTCCTTCAATGCAGAAGTGATCGCATCGAGCATCGACTCCAACGCTCTCGCCGCCGACGCTTTCGAAATGTCGGAGGATTCTGCGATCTTATCTATGAGTTCTGTTTTGTTCACTCTGCGCCCTCGGGATGAAGTATGGGATGTCGCAATGACATGTGGGTGACATCGGGAAGTGGGCGTGGTTTATACCAACTCCGGAAAATCACTGTCAAGGAAGTCAACCGCGTGGCGCGGGCACCGATGCGCTGCGACGCGCATCAGTGTGCGCTGATTGAAACCGTCGGTGCCGGAACGCTCACCGATTGTGTTGCATTCTCGACGATCGGTTCAGCAACGGATTCTGCAATCGGCTCCGGCATGCGCTCGAGCGCGATCTTCATCACGTCGTCCATCCACTTCACCGGACGAATGTCCAGATCGCGTTTGATGTTGTCCGGTATTTCTTTCAAGTCACGCGCGTTCTCATCGGGAATGATCACGATGCCGATTCCACCGCGATGTGCCGCGAGCAACTTCTCTTTCAGTCCACCGATCGGCAACACCTGTCCGCGCAGCGTGATCTCGCCGGTCATCGCAACATCGGCGCGCACCGGAATTCCAGTGAGCACCGAGATGATTGCGGTACACATCCCGATGCCCGCGCTCGGACCGTCTTTCGGTGTTGCTCCTTCCGGAACGTGCACGTGGATGTCGTTCGTCTCGTGGAAATTGCGCGGGATGCCCAGCATGCGTGAACGACTTCTCACGAACGTCAACGCCGCCTGAATGGATTCCTGCATCACGTCGCCGAGCGAACCCGTTTTGGTCTGTTTGCCCTTACCGGGAACCGCCACTGCTTCGATGTTGAGCAGCTCGCCCCCGACTTGAGTCCACGCGAGCCCAGTCACCATGCCGACCTGATTGGTCTGCTCCGCGCGGCCGAACGTGTGTTTGCGCACTCCGTTGTAGTGCTCGACGAGGTCGGTCGTGATGTCGATCGACTTCGCAAACTTTCCGAGCGCCTGCTCCTTGACCACTTTGCGGCACAGCTTGGCGATCTCGCGTTCGAGCCCGCGCACACCCGCCTCTCGCGTGTAGTAACGGATCAGATGCAGGATCGCTTCGTCGCCGATCTCGAGATCGTCGGTTGCGAGCCCGTTCAAGCGGCGCTGCTTGGGTACGAGATAACGCTTCGCAATGTTCAGCTTTTCGTCTTCGGTGTAGCCGGGAAGACGAATCACTTCCATCCGGTCGAGCAACGCAGGCGGTATGTTCATCGAGTTCGACGTGCAGATGAAGAACACGTCGGAGAGATCGTAGTCCACTTCGAGATAGTGGTCGTTGAACGTGTTGTTCTGTTCGGGATCGAGCACTTCGAGCAGCGCCGACGCAGGATCGCCGCGCATATCCATGCCCATCTTGTCGACTTCGTCGAACAGGAACAGTGGATTACGCACGCCGCCCTTCGCCATCTTCTGCAGCACCTTCCCCGGCAGCGAACCGATGTAAGTTCGGCGGTGACCGCGAATCTCGGCTTCGTCGCGAACACCCCCTAACGCCATGCGAACGAACTTGCGATTGGTTGCGCGCGCGATCGACTCGCCGAGCGAAGTCTTACCGACACCCGGCGGGCCCACCAGACACAGCACCGGTCCTTTGATCCGTTGCACGCGACCCTGTACCGCAAGGTACTCGAGAATCCGTTCCTTCACTTCTTCGAGCCCGTAATGATCCTCGTTGAGGATCCGCTCTGCTTGCGCGAGATCGCGCCGCACTCGGCTACGCCGCTTCCATGGAACGCTCAGCATCCAATCGAGATAACTGCGCACCACAGTTGCCTCGGCGGACATCGGCGACATCATCTTGAGCTTGTTCAGTTCGGTCAGCGCCTTTTCGTGCGCTTCCTTCGACATGCCCGCGTCGTCGACGCGCTGCTTCAGATCGTCGGTTTCATTCGGTACGTCATCGAGGTCCCCCAGTTCCTTCTGGATCGCCTTCATCTGTTCGTTCAGGTAGTACTCGCGCTGACTCTTCTCCATCTGCTTCTTGACGCGGCCGCGGATGCGCTTCTCGACCTGGAACAGATCGATCTCGGCGCCCATCAACGCAAGAATGCGTTCGATTCTGGGTTCGATCTCGACGGTCTCGAGAATGCCCTGACGATCGTCCACCTTCAGCGACATCTGCGCCGCGATCGTATCGACGAGTCGGCCCGGCTCGTCGATGCCGGACAGCGACGACAGCACTTCCTCGGGCACTTTCTTCGACAACTGCACATACTGCTCGAACTGGCTCATCAGCGAGCGCAGCAACGCATCGGCGGCCGGCGGCGGCGCAGGTTCCGCAAGCGCCTGCACATCGGCCGCCATGTAATCACCGGCGTCGTCGAAATCCAGGATGCGGGCACGGAACCCGCCTTCGACCAGCACCTTAACCGTGCCGTCGGGCAGCTTCAGCAACTGCAGGAGTGTCGATACGGTTCCGACGTCGAACAGGTCTTCGCGCGCCGGACGCTCGATGTCTGCATCGCGCTTCGCGACCAACAACACCTGTTTGTCGGTGGCCATCGCGGCTTCGAGCGCCCGGATCGAGCTTTCGGTACCGACGAACAGCGGGTGCACACCGTGTGGATACACGACCATATCCCGCAGGGGCAGTACCGGAATCTCCGTCACGACTTCGCTCGTGGCTTGCTTCATGGTCACCTGTTTCAACTGGAACCTCTCGAGAGCTTACGGGCGGTCCGATCGGCCCGCGTGGGCGATCTTGTGCCTCGATTGTAACCCTGCCCAAATGCTGAAGGGGCCGTAGCGGCCCCTTCGTATGGCATTGTTCGCGAATCAGTCTTCAGGTGCGACCTTCGCTTTGTCGACGTTTTCGTAGATCAACATCGGCGGACTCTCGCCACGGATCACGCTCGCGTCGATGACCACCTTCGTCACGTTCTTCGTCGACGGCAGGCTGTACATCGTGTCGAGCAACACCGATTCGAGAATCGAACGCAGGCCGCGTGCACCGGTTTTCCGCTCCATTGCCTTCTCGGCAACGGACTGCAGCGCATCTTCGCGAAAGTCGACTTCGACACCTTCCATCTCGAAGAGTTTCGCGTATTGCTTCGTCAGCGAGTTCTTCGGCTCCGTGAGGATCTGCATCAACGCATCGACGTCGAGTTCCTCGAGCGTCGCGACAACCGGCAACCGTCCTACAAACTCGGGGATGAGTCCGTATTTGATCAGGTCTTCAGGTTCCACCTGGCGCAGCGTATCGCCGATGCTCTGCTTGTCGGCTTCGCCCTTGACCACAGCGTTGAAGCCGATGCCGCTCTTGTCGGAGCGGTCGATGATCACCTTGTCGAGACCGGCAAACGCACCGCCGCAGATGAACAGAATGTTGGTCGTATCGACCTGCAGAAACTCCTGCTGCGGATGTTTGCGTCCGCCTTGCGGCGGCACCGACGCAATCGTTCCTTCGATCAATTTCAGCAAGGCCTGCTGCACACCCTCGCCCGACACGTCGCGCGTGATCGAAGGGTTGTCGGATTTACGCGAGATCTTGTCGATTTCGTCGATGTAAACGATGCCGACCTGCGCGCGCTCAACGTCGTACTCACACTTCTGCAGCAGCTTCTGGATGATGTTCTCGACGTCTTCGCCGACATATCCGGCCTCGGTGAGAGTGGTCGCATCGGCAATCGTGAACGGCACGTCGAGCAGCCGCGCCAGCGTTTCAGCCAGCAGCGTTTTACCGCAACCGGTCGGGCCGATTAGCAGAATGTTCGATTTCGAAAGTTCGACGTCGTCTTTTTTGCCGTTGTAGTTCAACCGCTTGTAGTGGTTGTGCACCGCAACCGACAGGACTTTCTTCGCGTGATCCTGCCCGACCACATATTGGTCTAGGATCGCGCGGATTTCCTTCGGCACAGGCAGTTTGCTGCGGTCGGTCCCGCTGCCCGTCTCCTGCACCTCTTCGCGGATGATGTCATTGCACAGCTCGACGCATTCATCGCAGATGAATACAGACGGTCCGGCGATCAGCTTCCGGACTTCGTGCTGGCTCTTGCCACAGAACGAGCAATACAGAAGTTTGCTCGAATCGTCGCTCCTGCCGCTATGATCGTCCGCCATTCAGTTACCCCGGAGGCCCAAAGGTCTGGACACCTTGCTTGGAAACCACTGATTTTTCAAGCCTTGCTTCGTCGTGCTGAAGTCACTGGCCGACCACTTTGGCAAGCGGCTTGCGCGGACGCTGTACGGAGTCGACCAGACCGTAGCCGACGGCTTCATCGGGGCTCATCCAGAAGTCGCGATCGGAGTCCTGCGTGATCCGCTCCTGCGATTGTCCGGTGTGCTCCGCCAACAGTGCATTCAAGCGGCCCCGCATCAACAGGATCTCGCGCGCCTGAATTTCGATGTCAGCGGCGACACCTCTCGAACCACCGGCCGGCTGATGCAGCATCATGCGCGAGTTCGGCAGCGCAAAACGCTTGCCGCGCGCACCAGCCGCCAGCAGGAATGCGCCCATGCTCGCTGCCTGCCCGATGCACATCGTGCTGACATTGCAGCGCACGAACTGCATCGTGTCGTAGATCGACATGCCTGCAGTCACCGATCCGCCCGGCGAGTTGATATAGAGGTGGATGTCTTTGTCGGGGTTCTCGGACTCGAGATACAGCATCTGTGCCACGACGAGATTTGCGACCTGGTCTTCGACCGGTCCCACGAGGAAGACGATCCGCTCTTTCAGCAGCCGCGAGTAAATGTCGAACGCGCGTTCACCACGCGCCGACTGTTCGACGACCATCGGCACGAGGCCGAGACTCGTCATCTGTTCCGTTCTGTCATACGACATCGCTGTTCTCCTGAACGCGGTTGACTATGCCCCACTCGATTCCGTCGACGTCGATGATTCGGAAGGTTGCGGAATCGCACGACCTCCGATGACGTCTTCGTAGTTGCTGTCGATTTCACTGACAGACGCATTTTCGAGAATGTGGTCGACCACCTGATCCTCCAACACGGCCATCTCGATCTGCGACAGTTGGGCTTCGTTACTATAGTACCAATTGATGACCTGCTCCGGCTGAACATACGTGCTCGCGATGTCTTCCACACGCTGACGAACGCGAGTCGGATCGGCCTTCAGGCCGTGTGCGCTGATCAACTCGTTGACTACCAGGCCTACCTTCACCCGACGTTCCGCTTCGCTGCGGAACAGATTGTCCGGCAGTTCGGGCGCTCGGGGTCGGCGCGCCTTGGGGTGATCATGCGCGTGGTCATGATCATGGTCGTGATCGTGACCGGAGTCATGGTCATGGTCATGGTCATGGTCGTGATCGTCCTCATGAACTGCGTCGGGGCTCTGCGTGTAGTTCTGCATCTGCTGCTGCATCTGTTGCTTCAGTGCGCCGATTTCACGCATCACCATCGCTTGCGGCAATTGCACTTCGTGCAGCCGCTTCAACTCGTCCATCACCTGGCGCTTCACCTGGTTGCGGACCGCCCCATCGAGTTCGCGCTGCATGTTCTTCAGCACTTCTGCGCGAAACTCGTCCATTCCGCCTTCGGCAATTCCGAATGCCCTGAAGAACGTCTCGTCGAGCTCCGGCACGTGCGCCTGCGCCACTTCCTTGACCGTGACGTCGAATCGCGCCGTCTTGCCTGCCAGCGTTTCGACCCGATAGTCAGCTGGAAACGTCGCATCGAAACTGACCTGGTCACCGGCCTTCGCGCCGCGAACGCCGCGATCGAAGTCGTCGATCATCTGCTTCGCACCGAGCACGAACGCAACGTTCTCGCCGGTGCCACCATCGAACATCACGTCGTCGATGCTCCCTTTGAAGTCGACCGTCACACGGTCGCCGTCGGCAGCGGCACGCTCCACCCCGTGCCAGTGCTTGCGTTGCTCTCTCAGGCTCTCGATCATTTTGTCGACATCGGCGTCAACGATCTGCGCGCGCGGACGCTTCACGTCGATGCGCGCGAGCGGTGCGAGATCCACCGGTGGATACACTTCGAAGGTCGCGGCAAATTCGAAATCTTCACCAGGTTCCATGCGCAGCACGTCGAGACTCGGCGAACCGGCTGGCGACATGCTCTCTCGCTCGATCGCTTCAAAGAACGTGCTTTGCATCAACTCGCCGGCCACTTCCTGACGGACCGATTTGCCGAACCGTCTGCGAATCTCTTTCACCGGCACTTTGCCTGGACGAAATCCGGCCAACCGCGCGCGCTGAGCGGTCGCTTTCAGGCGCTCGCTGATCTGTTGTTCGAACGTTTCCGACGGCACCACGATGGTCATTCGGCGCTCGAGGCCGCTCGTGGTTTCAATGGAGACCTGCATGTCTAGCTGCTACCTCTTTTTATTCCTGCCGCGCGTGCGTCGCGCATCGAAGATGGGGTGGACGACGGGGCTCGAACCCGCGACCGCCGGAATCACAATCCGGAGCTCTACCAGCTGAGCTACGTCCACCAGAGTCTATGGAAACGACCACGGCCGTAACCGTTACCTGGTACGCCCGGAAGGAATCGAACCTTCAACCCTCGGCTTAGAAGGCCGATGCTCTATCCGGTTGAGCTACGGGCGCTCGTGACCGCACCCCAACGGAGTTGATTGGTCGGGGTAGAGAGATTCGAACTCCCGACATCCTGCTCCCAAAGCAGGCGCGCTACCAGACTGCGCTATACCCCGATCGATACCAACATAAGGCAGCTCGATGATCGCCTGCCGAGTGGCGCGGCCGCATCATACTCACGGGTATTTTTAGCGTCAAACCACGAGGTTCCGCACGACGTTATGACACGCGGTGTAGAATTTCGCGCATATTTCCTTCCAAACTCGCTGAAATCACCCGATGACCGCCCAGATACTCGACGGCAACTCGATTGCCGCTCGGTCTCGCAAAGACGTTGCCTCACAAGTCGCCGCGCGCGTCGCGAAGGGACTCCGGCGGCCCGGACTCGCCGTCATCCTCGTCGGCGACGACGGACCCTCCGAGATCTACGTTCGCGCAAAGCAACGGGATTGCGCCGAGGTCGGCTTCAAGTCGGACGTCCGACATCTGCCCGCCGATACGCGGCACGCTGAACTCGTGCGCCACATCGACGAGCTGAACGCCGATCCAACCGTCGACGGCTTGCTCGTTCAACTGCCGCTTCCGCCGCAGATCGACAGCACAGACGTCCTGGAACGGATTCTTCCGCACAAGGACGTCGATGGATTCCACCCGTACAACATCGGCCGTCTGGCGCTCCGCCAACCCGTGCTGCGGTCGTGCACGCCGAAAGGCATCATGCAACTGCTCGAACACACCGGCATCGGCATACGCGGTCTCGACGCGACCATCGTCGGCGCATCGAACCAGGTGGGTCGCCCGATGGCACTCGAGCTGTTGCTGGCCGGTTGCACCGTTACAGTCGCGCACAAGTTCACGCAGGACGTCGAACGGCACGTCCGCTCGGCCGACATCCTCGTTTCAGCGACCGGCAAGCAGGGACTCATCCGAGGCGACTGGATCAAGCCCGGCGCAGTCGTGATCGACGTGGGCATCACCCGCGATTCGGACGGGCGCCTGCATGGCGACGTCGAATTCACGGAGGCTCGCAAGCGCGCCAGCTGGATCACACCGGTGCCAGGCGGCGTGGGTCCGATGACGCGGGTCGCGATCCTGCAGAACACGCTCTACGCCGCCGAGCACTTCGATTCGTGACCTTCGTCCGCTGCAGCTTCATCTCCGATCTTCATCTCGACACTGCCACGCCGCAACGTCTGAATGCGTTCAGCCGCGTTCTGCGGCGCGAGTCTGCGCAGTGCGACGAACTCTACGTTCTCGGTGATCTGACCGAAGTCTGGATCGGCGACGACGACGACTCGGCGTTCGCCGCCGCACTCAAATCGGAGCTGCTCGACGCAGCGACGCGCTGCCGCATCCGCCTGATGCACGGCAATCGCGATTTTCTGATTGGCGACGATTTTGCGCGAACGTGCCGCCTCGAGTTGATCGACGATCCGACCCTGATCGAGCGCAACGGTAAACGGCTGCTGCTGTGTCACGGCGACACCTTATGTACCGACGACGTTGCGTATCAGCGGACCCGCACGATACTGCGATCGCCCGAGTGGCAGAACGAGGTGAAAGCGAAGTCGCTCTCGGTACGACGCTCGCTCGCAAGTGCGATGCGCGCGCAAAGCCGGGCCGCAAACGCCAATAAGCCGAGCAACATCATGGATGCCACCGAAACGGCAGTCGCCGAAATCATCTCCAGGCATGGCGCCGACGTTCTGATACACGGACACACTCATCGCCCGGGCATTCATGCGGCCGGCAACGCGGCCACCCGCTACGTCCTCGGCGACTGGAACCGTTGCGGTTGGCTGCTCCGGTTCGACGCCGACTTCACCCTGCTGCAGTTTCCGCTGGCAGGCCGCTGTGAAATCTGAACTGTGCGTCGGGCGCCAGGATCAGGTCTCTGTCGCATCTAACAAACACACTGAGGCGCGATTCCAGTAACACGTCATCGTTTGCGTAGCGGCGCGCGAGACTGAGATAGACGCCGGCGTGGCGCGCTTCCGACTCCAGCAGTCGTTCGTAGAACGCAGCGAGGCGACCTTCGAACCGCGTTGCGAGTCCCGCAAACCGTTCGCACGAACGCGCCTCCACCACTGCGCCGACGAGCAGCGTATCGACCAGGCGGCCCGGCTCCGACGTGCGTATCAGCGCTCGCATCGCACCGGCGTATCGACCGGGTGTTAGCGGACCGTACTCGAGATTCACCGCGTCCATCGTGGAGAGCACCTGCTCGTAGTGGCGTAGCTCTTCGCGCGCGAGTCGCGACATCCGTCGCAGCAGATCCGGCTTGTCGACGTAGCGGTAGAGCAGGCTCAGCGCGGTCCCTGCCGCCTTCTTCTCGCAGTTGGCGTGATCGATCAACAGCGTGCGCAGATCGCGCGCTGCCACCGCGTACCAGCGCTCGGGCGTTGCGCACTCGAGCAATGCCGGTGCGTCGAATGCGCTGGCAACCACTATGAATCGACCGGCGTGTGGAAGCTGTGCTCGAAGTAGGCCACTGACCGGACGTGGAATTCGGCATCGATCGCGTCGCGTACTGCAATCGGATCGCAACGGTTTAGGTCCGACGCGACCAGCCCGATATCGTGCAGTGATCGCAGATCGCGCGCCTTCCGCCGCAGCAGTTCGTAGCCCAAGGTCAGCAGAGACGCACCGGCGCGCAGCTCGATTCGGGCAGCCCGAGCCCCATCGCGCAACAGTTGCTCGTCCAGCACCGTGACGAATACTCCGGTCGCCTGATCGCGCAGTGCCTGCAGCCGCGTCCAGACGCGTTCACGCTGGTCTTCCGTGTAAACGTTCCAGGCCACGATCTCGTGCGAAAACCGCTTGCAGCCACGGCAAACGAGGTCGCCATACGTCGTCGAGCAGATACCGACGCAAGGCGTTGATCGCATGGGTTTCGACATCACTTTCCAACGGCGTCAGGTACGCGCGCGCAGCGCAACGTCGACTTGCAGTCGACGCAGCCCGCTGCGCAGCGTGCGCAACGCTTCCTTGCTGCAGGCGACGTCGGGATTGTAGAGCAGCGAGTCGAGATGATCGATCAACGGCGCGATGTCCGACGGCGCGCGATTGCGTGCCGAATTGACGCGATCGAGAAAATGCGCCGGCGTCTCGTGCGGCGCACGCGTCAATCCGCTGCGAACGAGGCGCTCGGCAAATCGCCGGAAGATGCGTTGTGCCGGATGATCCGGCGTCGGACGCCGGCGCCAGAACAGACTTACGACTACCAGTGCGAGGCTGACGCCGCCACCGAGCAACATAGCGAGACCCACGCGTGTCGGCGTCACTTTACCCAACAGGTCCGCGAGGTAGCGCGCCTGCATTTCGGTGTCGTATCCGACCACCCAGAGACTCCAGCGGTGCTGCATGGATTCGAACAGGTACGCCACGTCACGCAGCCCCGGCACACCTTCGAACCGGGCACCGGTGACCGACGACAACACTTCACGGTCCGCCTCGGAGAGAGCTGCATTCAAGCCGGAGTCGATCCGCGCCGGCGCAACGGCGGCGGTCGGATCGAACCGCACCCAGCCCCGCCCTTCGAGCCACACTTCCGTCCACGCATGCGCATCGAATTGCCGCACAACGAGGTGGCCGGTGAGCGGATTGACCTCGCCGCCCTGATATCCGCCTACCATCCGAGCCGGTATGCCGACCGCGCGCGCAACATACACGAACGCGCCAGCGAAGTGACTGCAGAATCCGCGGCGCGAATCGAACCAGAACGCATCGACACTGCCGGCGTCGCTGAGCCGCGGCGGACTCAGCGTGTAGAAAAACGGCTCGGTGCGAATGTACTGAAGCACGTTCTGCAGAAATGCCTCGTTGCCGTCGCTGTGTGCGGCGAGGTCCCTGGCGAAGGCGATGATGCGCGGATTGTCATCATCGGGTAGACGCGTCTCGCGGACGCGCAACCACTCAGGCAATTGCAGATCCATTGGCGCGTCCGGATACGCCACGCCGCGATAACGCACCATCGTGTGTACCGGTTCGGCCGAGATGAGCCTGAAGTCGCGCGTCACCGATGTGCCGTACGTGACGGGGATCGCGACATCGAGCGCGAACAACCACGATTGCTGCGTCGGCTCCAGCAATATCTGGTACGACACAGATCGAATCGCCGATACATCGGGAATGAATGCCGCGCGTCCGCCCGGGCCGGCCGGCAGATTCTCGGGCGCGAGCGACACGCCGCCCACCGACCATGTGCCTCGCGCAAAATTCGAATACACGAGACCGCGCCAGTACAGATCGCGCGGGGGCGGCATCGGCCCGTCGAACACGGCCCTGAATGCGATCGCGTCGGAACGTGTGAGCGCCGCGATGTCACCCGGTGCTACGTGATCGCTCATGCCAGTTCGTGTGCCTCCGGGCAGCGGTACCGACCACAGCGGAGCAACTCGGGGGAAGAACAGGAACAGCACGAGCATCAGCGGCACCGCCTGCATCACCAGCACCGTCGCCGTGCGCAGCGACGTCGAGACACGCACGCGCGTGTGCAGTTGATGCAGGCCGACGAGCGCTGCCGTGACGATCACCATCGACATCACGCCGTAGAGCGCTATACCGATCGACTGATCAAACAGAAACTCCGCGGCGACGATGAAGTAACAGAGGTGAATGACCAGATACGCATCGCGGCGGCTTTTCATCTCGACCAGCTTGAGCGCGAACGCGACGATCAACAGACCGGTGGCCGTCTCGAGGCTGAACGCGCTCTTGCCGCTCGCGCCGACGCCGATCGCCGACGCGACCACGAGCAGGACCTTGATCCAGCGTTGCGGATAATCCCATCGCCCCTGGAACACCATCCACCGCCAGTATCCACAGAAGAGGCCCACCGCGATGATCCAGGGCGTGATGTGCGCCGCGTGCGGCAACACGACTACCGCCTGCGCGATCATCAGTAGCGCCAGACTGGTGCGCGGGATCTGATATCCGATCCCGAGCGCCTCAGTGGTGTCGTTACGCTTCAGCAAGGCCATGCAACGCCAGCGCCCGCAATATCGAATCACGATGGAGGTCGCCAATCCCGGGTCGGATCCTGGTTCCCGGCAACACGAGGCCGAACTCACGACCGGATCGCGCCGCGTTCAATGCCATCCCCGTCAGGCGCGACAGGCGTTCCTCCGTTCCGCCGGCCACACGGTCGTAGTCGAGCATCAGCCTTGGGTCGAGGTAGCTCGTGTACTCCTTCACTATGAGCTGGTCGGTGCGGGCGTACGCGCGCCAGATGACGTGCCGCACCGGGTCTCCGGGCCGATATGCGCGCATATCGCTGAAATCGTCGCTACCCTGCGGGTCCATCAACTCCCCGTCCTCGCCGCGACGGGCAATCTGGTCCGGCTGATCGATGAACAACGGCTGCGGATACACGAGCGCCCGCGCCCCGAGGTCGACCCACGTCCAGGCCCGCAGCAACCCGAGCGGATACTGTGTCTCGATCAGCAGGCGTCCGGGGTCGAGCCAACCGCGCGTCTTCGCAGGCACGAACAGCCGTACCGTGCAGGCTTCGCTGTCGTAGAGCTCGGCCCACTGCGCGATCGCGCCGAGCCAGCCAAGTTGTATGCCTTCGCGTCCCTTTCCCTTGGGGCGCGATATGCGTACCTGGAATTCCACGTCTTCGCCGACGAAGCCCGTGCTTGCTGCGATCAACTCGATGGTCAGCCCCGACAGGTTCCTGAAGGTGTACAGAATCGTGACGAGAAAGAGGCTTCCCAACGTGAATGCCACGCCATACACCAGGCTGTTCTGGTAGTTGATGGCCCCGAGAATCAACAGCACGATCAGGCCGCCGAAAAGGAATCCGGTAACCGTCGGAAAGATGAAGATGGACTGCTGACTGAGCGTGAGGCTCCGAGACGGCGGTATTCGTCGATCGAGCCAACGACTGAATCGGGGGGAACGTTCGAATGCGGACAGTTCCACCGCCATATGCCAGTCACCCGACTTGGGAGGGCGAACGATCAGCCGACCACATCGACGCCGGACAACAGCTTCTGCGCCAGCGCCCCACCGCCATGGCCCGAAAAATCCGCCGCCGAGCGCAACCGATGTTCGACGACGCTCGGCAGAACAGCCTGAACGTCTTCGGGCACGACGTGGCTGCGACGGTGCAGCAGTGCCCACGCGCGTGCGCTTCGCAGCAGCGCGAGCGCGCCGCGAGGCGAAAGACCGAACGCGAACTCCTGCTCATGTCGACTGAAGTGAACGAGCCGTTGCACGTAATCGATCAGCGGATCCGCGGCTTTTACAGCGTCGACCTCTGCCTGGATCTGCATCAGCCGCTTTCGATCGACGATCGATGGCAGCTGCTGGAGCATCTCGCGCCGGTCGCCTCTTTTGAGAAGTTCCCGCTCTGCGTCCGGCTCCGGGTAACCAATTTCGATCCGCATGAGGAACCGGTCGAGTTGCGACTCCGGGAGCGGAAAGGTTCCGGTCTGCGTGCTCGGATTCTGAGTCGCAATGACGAAGAACGGATCAGGCAACGCGCGCGTCTGACCGTCGACGGTGACCTGCTTTTCTTCCATCGCCTCGAGCAGCGCGCTTTGCGTTTTGGGCGTTGCGCGGTTCACCTCGTCGGCGAGTACGACTTGCGCAAACACCGGACCGGGGACGAAACGGAACGCGTTCTGCTCGCGATCGAATACCGACACGCCGACGATGTCGCCGGGCAAAACGTCGCTGGTGAACTGGATGCGGTTGAACGAAAGTCCCAGCACACGCGCGAGTGCGTGCGACAACATCGTCTTGCCCATACCGGGCAAGTCTTCGATCAACAGATGCCCGCGGGCGAACATACACGCCAACGCGAGTTTGATCTGATGCTCCTTGCCGAGAAGTACCGATCCCAGCCGCTCGACGACCTCTGCAATGACGTCGTGCGTCGAGCCGTCAAGCGTGGTTGTGTAACTCGATGAAGGAGTGATCACCGCTGTAGTCGGCTTCACGGCGTTGTTTCATTTGATCGTTGCGGTTGAACGATAGTCGTTCGAGGTACGCATCGTCTATGTCTCCCGTCACGTAATCGCCGTCGAAGATCGAGCACTCGTAGCGCGTGATCCGCGGGTTCCCCTCGACCGCACAAGCAACGAGGTCGTCGGTGTTCTGATAGATGAGCCAATCCGCGCCGATCACGCGCGCAACTTCCTCGTCGGTTCTGTTGTAGGCGACGAACTCTCCGGCGGACGGCATGTCGATGCCGTAAACGTTGGGAAATCTCACCGCCGGCGCGGCAGAAGCCATGTAAACCTTGCGCGCACCCGCGGCTCGCGCCATGGCGATGATCTGGCTGATCGTGGTGCCGCGCACGATGGAATCGTCGACCAACAGCACGTTCTTACCTTTGAACTCCAGCTCGATGACATTCAGCTTC
>DATJGR010000064.1:0-10680 GCA_035494855.1 Pseudomonadales bacterium
ACGTTGCGGATTGTTCGGATGGATCCCGGCGGCAGCGACCGGGTCGATGCGCTGCAGTTCCCGGTGCAACGCGGCCAGACCTTCGCGTTGGGCGCGCCGCTCCAGCTCGGCACGGATCTCCTCGGACGTTTCCGGGAGATCGGCGATGCCGCCTTTGAACGCCTTGAAGTACAGCATGGTGCCGCCGACGAGCAGCGGCAGGCGCCCCGCTTCGCGCGCCGCCGCGATGCACGCGCGAGCGTCAGCGACGAACTGACCGACCGAGTACGACTCCGCAGGATCCTTCAGATCGATGAGGCGATGCGGATAGCGTTCCAGTACCTCGGGCGTCGGCTTGGCGGTGCCGATGTTCATGTCGCGATAGACCATCGCCGAGTCGACGCTGATGATCTCCACCGGCAATGCATCGGCGATACGCATCGCCAGGTCGGTCTTACCCGATGCGGTCGGCCCCATCAATGAGACGATGACATCGTCCGGATGCGTCACACACGTTGCTCGCGACTATCGTCCGCGCAGAAACCGTTGATCGAGATCGCGCAGGTTTTCGACCACGAACGTCGGGCGCCCGTGATTGCACTGAGCCGCGTTCTCGGTGGTTTCCATCTCGCGCAACAGCGCGTTCATCTCTGCGATGGTCAGTTTGCGGTGCGCGCGTATCGATCCGTGGCATGCCATCGTCGCCAGCAGGTCGTCCTCGTAGTGGCGCAACCGCTCCGACGAACCATCCGTGCCGATATCGCCAAGCACGTCCGCTACAAGGTTCTCTGCATCGGAACTCGCCAACAACGCGGGAATGGCGCGCACGGTGAGGCTCGCCGGACCGCTGCGGTCGATGTCGAACCCCAACGCGGCCAACCCTTCGCGATTCTGTTCCGCAACCTCCGCTTCGGCCGGGCTCACGCTCATGGTGAGCGGCACCAGCAGACGCTGCTGTTGTATGCCCTCCGCTTGCGACCGCGCCGCTTTCATCTTCTCGTACGTGATCCGCTCGTGCGCGGCATGCATGTCGACGATGACTAGACCCTCGGCGTTCTCGGCGAGAATGAAGATCTCGTGAAGCTGCCCAACGGCATAGCCAAGGGGCGGAACCACGTGCGTTGCAGATTCATACGGTCGCGCCACTTCTTCGCGCACAGGAAGTTCGTGCGCGTGGGCCGACGACGGCAGCACCATCAACTGCTGCAGAGACGGCATCGCCATTGCGCGCTCAGGGACGCGCTCGTGGACCTGCGAAAGAACCTGGTCGTGCCGATACACCCGCCCCGGCGACGCGCCAGCCGGGCGCAGGTTACGCAACGCATGGTTCAGCGCGCCGAACACGAAGTCGCGAACGTTCCGGGCGTCTCGGAACCGGACTTCGTATTTGGTGGGATGGACGTTGACGTCCACCTGGCGCGGATCGACCTCCAGATAAAGCACGAACACCGGGTGGCGGCCGTGAAAGAGCACGTCGCGATATGCCTGCCTCACCGCATACGCGACGATGCGATCTTTCACCGAGCGACCGTTGACGAAGAAATACTGCTGATCCGCCTGCGCGCGAGAATGCGTCGGCAGCCCGACCCATCCGCGCAGGCGCAACCCGTCGCGCTCTTCGTCGATCGGCACACACGCCGCTGCGAATCCGGCGCCGAGCAACTGCGCGACGCGACGCAGACCGTCCGCTTCGCTCGGTGCGAGATGCTGAATCGACGTTCCGTTGCGCGTTTCGAACTCGACGTCGAGCCGCGCCAGCGCCAGGCGCGTCACGATGTCGTTCAGATGCGCGAGTTCGGTGCGTTCGGTTTTCAGAAACTTGCGGCGCGCCGGCGTGTTGTAGAACAGATCGCTGACGTCGACCGTCGTACCGCGCGGATGTGCCGCGGGGGCAACGTGCGCGTCCGATGCACCGTCCACGTCGATGCGGGAACCGTTTTCCGCATCGGCGGTTCGAGTGCTGATCGACACCTTCGCGACCGACGCGATGCTCGCGAGCGCCTCACCTCTGAAACCGAGCGTCGCGACGCCTTCGAGATCGTCCGCGCCGTCGATCTTGCTGGTGGCGTGCGGACACACCGCGAGTTGCAGATCGTCGGCGTGAATGCCGACGCCGTCGTCGGACACCTTCACGCGTTTCACGCCGCCTTGTTCGATCGTCAGCACGATCCTGCGCGCTTGCGCGTCGAGGCTGTTCTCGATCAGCTCCTTGACAATCGAAGCGGGCCGCTCGACGACCTCGCCCGCCGCGATCTGGTTCGCGACGAACGACGACAGTCTCTTGATACGGGCGAGGCTCAACTCGGCGGACTCCGTTTCTGCTGCCGCCACGCGAGCGTCGTACCCGGCGGCGCGTGGCGCTGCGCGTACGCGGTGACGCCTTTGAAGATCGCCTGCGCGACTTTTCGCTGATACGCGACCTGTGACAGGCTGCGTGCTTCCGTCGCGTTCGACAGATAGCCGGTCTCCACCAGGATCGATGGAATGTCCGGCGACTTCAGCACCACGAAGCCGGCCTGTTCGACGTGATTGCGATGCAACTGAGTGAAGTCGTTCAGCGCGTCGAGCACGGCCGATCCGGCCTCGATGCTGGCCGAACGATTGCCATCCATCGACAGATCGAGCAGCACGTGCGCGAGCAGCGCGTCTTTGTCGTCGAGGCTTACGTCGCCGGCGCCACCGATCAGGTCCGAGGCGTTCTCCTTTTCGGCGAGCCAGCGCGCCGTTTCGCTGGTGGCGCCTTTCGCCGACAGCGTGTACACGGACGCGCCGCGCGCGTCGGGTCCGGAGAACGCATCGGCGTGGATCGACACGAACAGATCGGCGCGCTGATTGCGGGCGACGGTGGTGCGCTGCCGCAACGTGAGGTAGTAGTCGCCTTTGCGGGTCAACGCGCCGCGATAACCCGAGGCGCTGTTGAACAGCCGTTCGAGTTCCTTCGCGATCGCCAATGCGATGCGCTTTTCCTGGATCTTGCCGACGCCGATCGCACCGGGATCCTGTCCGCCGTGACCGGCGTCGATCGCGACGATGAAATCGCGCAGCGGACCTTCGGCCGTGCTCGCTTCGCTGCGACCGGCCTTCGTTTTCGCTGCCGCCGGCGCTGCTGCAACGGGCACAGGCGACGGCGCAGGCGGCACCGCTTTTGCCGGCGTGGGTCGGCTCGCTGTAGCGCCGGGAGACCCGGCACGCAGTTCCACGATCAAGCGGTCGCCGCGCGATGTCGGCGACGCAATCATGTAGGCGTTCGGCTGCAGTCGATCGGCCACGTCGATGACGATCCGGTAGCCTGCGTCGTCGCGCGGCCCGCCGCGGATGCCGGCGACGTCGTTGCCGCTCACTCTCGTATCACCGACATTGACGCCGCTCCGCGGGCGCGCGTCGTCTAGGTCGACCACCACACGGTGCGGGTTCTCGAGCGTGAATACTTGAAATCGAACACGCGCCGACACATCGAAGACGACGCGGGTGTTGCCGCTGTCGGGTTGCACCGCCACCGCATCGATGGTCGCTGCGTACACCGGAGATACCACCACCAGCAGCGCAAAGCAGACCGCGAGGCGATCAGCGAGATGTCGGAGCCGAACCTTCATCCACGGTTTCCAGTCGCCGCGCGATCGTCGCATGTCTGCTCGATGATTCTGCCGTCGTTCTCCACCCTGATCCTAACGACCCTGTTCGGCCGCGGCAGTCGTCCGAACGCCCTCTCCGGCCACTCGACGAGCTTGATCGCGCGTTCGCCAAGCAGATCGTCGAGGCCGATGTACTCTAGCTCTTCGGCATCTCTGATTCTATAAAAGTCAAAGTGATACACGAGGTGCGACGCGAACTCGTACGGTTCCACCAGCGTGTACGTCGGGCTCTTCACGTGACCCGGAAAACCGAGGCCGCGCAGAATCCCACGCGCGAGCGTCGTCTTCCCTGCGCCCAGTTCACCTTCGAGAAACACCAGTTCGTCGTCCGCCATCAGCTTCGACATCGCCGCGCCGTATTCGAGCATCGCCGCCTCGCCGAGCACGAACTCAGTTTGCGCGTTCATTGAGAATCCCGCGCAGTTCGCTCATCAGATCGGTCGCCAGCAGGCCGATGCATCCGTGGCGTTCGGCGACGCGGTCCGCGGCGAAGCTGTGCAGACATGCGCCAACGCCGGCTGCATCCGTCGCACTCAGTCGTTGGGCCATGAGACCGGCGACTACGCCGGTCAACACGTCGCCCATGCCTGCAGTCGCCATGCCCGGATTGCCGTGCAGACAGACGCCCAGACGATCGTCGCCTGCGACGATCGAACCGGCGCCTTTCAGAATCACCGCGCCGTTCGACGAACGGGCGAGCAGCGCCGTCGCCGCGGCAAAACGGTCCCGTTGGATGTCGGCGACGGTGTTGCCCAGCAGGGCGGCGGCCTCGGCGACGTGCGGCGTCAGCACCATCGGCGCACTCGCGGCTTCGACGCGATACTGCGCCAGCAGGTGCAGACCGTCCGCGTCGACCACCAGCGGTTTGCCCGCTCGCAACACACGCTCGAACAGCGCGCGTCCCCAATCGCCGCGACCGAGTCCCGGACCGATCGCGATCACGCTCGCGCGCTCGATCAACGCGTCGAGCCCGTGTGCGTCGGCGACGCCTTTGACCATGATCTCGGGCCGCCGCGCGAGCACGGCCGGCACGTGTTCGGGTTGCGTCACGACGCTCACCAGTCCCGCGCCGACGCGCAGCGCGGCTTCTGCTGCCATCGCAACTGCACCGCCCATGCCCTGGTCGCCGCCGACGATCAGCGCATGGCCCGACTGGTGTTTGTATGCGGTCTCGGCGCGTTGCGGAACGAGGTGTCGCAGCGCGCTCCACTGCAGCGCGGCGATGCCTCGGATCTGGCGATGACAGTCGTCCGGTACGCCCAGCGTGTCGAGCACGATCTCGCCGGTGTGATCCGGTCCGCTGCCGGTCACGAGCCCGCGCTTCACGCCGATGAACGTGACCGTGGCGTGCGCGCGCACTGCACAACCGAGCACGGCGCCGGTGTCGGCGCTGAGGCCCGACGGAATGTCGAGCGCCAGAACCGGCGTCACCGCCGAGTTGATCCGCTCGATCGCCCGCGCGAAGCCGGGGCGCACCTCGCCGCTGGCGCCCGTGCCGAGCAGCGCATCGACGATCACCTCGCCGCAGAACACGGGTGCTTCACCGGCCACTTCTTCGATGGCCACACCGAGACCGACGGCCCAGTCGCGGGCGAGCGCCGCATCGCCGCCGAGTTCGGAGGCGTTACCCAGTTGGACGAGTTGCACCGCGACGCCGCTGGTGCGCGCGCAGCCCGCCACGATGTACCCGTCGCCGGCGTTGTTGCCGCGGCCGCACACGACGGTGATCGCCGCGGCGCCGGGCCAGCGTTGCTGCAGCGTCGACCATGCGGCACGGCCGGCGCGCTTCATCAACACGATGCCGGGAATGCCGTGGCCTTCGATCGCGAGGCGGTCGAGCGCGCGCGATTCCGCGGCCGTGAACAAACGGTCGAACGCTGCTCCTGAAAAACGATCGAGAGACACGGCTCACCTGAACGAGGAAGGACCCGACCACGCGCCGGCATTATAGTGCCGCCAACGCGCCTTACCCGCGGGATCGAACGTCCGTTGCAGCTCGACGCATTCGCCAACGACATCAAGCGCTGGGGCCGCGAACTCGGCTTCCAGCAGATCGCGATCGCCGACCTCGAAGTTACCGCATATCGCGAACGCTTCGAGCGATGGCTCGCGGCTGGACGGCACGGCGAGATGAAATACCTCGAGCGTGCAGTCGACCTTCGATTCGATCCATCGCGGCTCGTGCCCGGCAGCTGCCGTGCGATCGTCGCGCGCATGGACTATCAACCACCCGACACGCAGCCGTTGCAGATCCTCGAACGGCCCGACCTCGGGTACGTGTCACGCTATGCGCTCGGGCGCGACTACCACAAGGTGGTGCGCGGCCGCTTGCGCGCACTCGCGAGACGTATCAACGAACGCAGCGGCGACGCGCGCGTGCGGGCATATACCGACAGCGCGCCGGTTCTCGAGAAAGCGCTCGCCGAAAAAGCCGGGCTCGGCTGGATCGGCAAGCACACGCTGCTGCTGAACCGCGCAGCCGGCTCGTGGTTCTTCCTCGGCGAAGTGTTGACAGACCTGCCGCTTCCAATCGACGCGCCGGACGCGGCCGATCATTGCGGTCGTTGCAGCGCGTGCATGACGGTGTGTCCGACGTCGGCCATCACCGGTCCGCGCCAGCTCGACGCGCGCCGCTGCATCTCGTATCTCACGATCGAACACAAAGGCGCGATTCCGCTCGAACTACGTTCGTTGATCGGCAACCGCATCTTCGGTTGCGACGACTGTCAGCTGGTGTGTCCGTGGAATCGCTTCGCGCAGACCAGCGCCGAAGCGGATTTCATGCCGCGTCATGCGCTCGACCGCACGCCGCTTCTGGACCTGTTCGGCTGGTCCGAAGCGGAATTTCTCGCGCGTACCGAAGGCAGTGCGTTGCGTCGTATCAACTACCAACAGTGGCAACGCAACGTCGCGGTCGCGCTCGGCAACGCGCCATACGATCCGCGCATCGTTGCGGCGCTGCGGCAGCGTCGTCCAGACGCGTCGGCGCTGCTCGCCGACCACATCGACTGGGCCGTCGAGCGCCAGCTCGAGCGACAACGGATCATGGAATCTTGAAGAGTCGCGTCCGGTAATACGCCAGTTCCGCGATCGACTCGCGGATGTCAGCGAGCGCCAGATGCTGGCTCTGCTTCGAGAAGCCGCCGAGCACCTCCGGCGCCCAACGCCGCGCCAGCTCCTTCACGGTGCTGACGTCGATCATCCGATAGTGCAGAAAGCTCTCCAGTGTCGGCATGTACCGGGCGAGAAAGCGGCGGTCCTGCCAGATCGTGTTGCCGCACAACGGCGCCTGACCTTTCTCGACGTGCTTTTCGATGAACGCGAGTGTCACCGCTTCGGCTTCGGTCGTGCTGATGCCTTCGGTGCGCACGCGCTGCACCAGACCGGACGCGGTGTGATGCGAGGTATTCCAGTCGTCCATTGCGGCCAGCTTCGCCTCGGGCTGCGCGAGCGCAATCGCTGGCCCCTCGGCGATCACGTTCAGGTCGCCGTCGGTCACGATCGTCGCCATTTCGAGGATGACGTCGCGCTCCGGATCGAGCCCGGTCATTTCGAGGTCCATCCACACGAGATTGCTGATCGCCACGCCGTTCACCGCACATTTGTTCTTACGCCGCAGGATAGAACAGCGGTGCGGCGATTGCTGCGGCACGGTCGTTGTATCATCCGCGCCGACTTCGAACCCGGGCATCCGTCCTTGAATCACGTCCTCGAACCCGACGGTCTGGCGGCCCTTATCGCGGAGGCGCTTGTCGCGGAGGCGCGCATCGCGGCGGACCGCAACCTGATGCTGATCCACGTGGCGTCGGCGGAGGCGTACGCAGCAGGACACATCGCCGGCGCGATTCACGTCGCGCCGGGCGAACTCGTTTCCGGCATCAGACCTGCCACCGGCCAGCTGCCCGAACTTGCGCGTCTCGAACAGCTGTTCGCGCGCATCGGCTACAGACCCGAGGCAACGATCGTTACTTACGACGACGAAGGCGGCGGCTGGGCCGGCCGGTTCATCTGGACGCTCGACATCATCGGCCACACCGACTGGCTGTACCTCGACGGCGGCATCCATGCGTGGGCCGCGGCCGGCATGCCGATCGACCGAACGCCGGTGCGACCGCAACCGACGCAGGTTCGGCTGTCGATCGACCGCGCGCCGCTCGCCGACGCGCAAGACATCCTCGACCGCCTCGACGACCCCAACACCGTCATCTGGGACTGCCGCAGCGCTGACGAGTACACAGGCACCCGGGCGACCGCGGCCCGCAACGGACACATTCCCGGTGCGGTGCACCTCGACTGGCTCGATCTGATGGATCGTGCGCGACAGCTGCGGCTGCGCACCGACGTCGCCGCGCTACTCGCATCGCGCGGCATTACGCCTGACAAACACGTCATCGCGCATTGCCAGACCCACCATCGTTCCGGCCTCGCCTATCTGGTCGGCCGCGTGCTCGGCTATCCGGACATCCGCGGTTACCACGGATCGTGGTCCGAATGGGGCAACCGCGACGACACGCCGATCGAGACCGGGCGGTGAGCATCCGATGAGCGCGTTCGTTCGGTTTCAGCGGCTGCTGCCGCAGCACGCCTTGTCGCGACTGTTGGGCCGCTTCGCGAGTTCTCCGCTCTTGAGCCGGCCGCTGATTCAGGCGTTCAGCGCAGCGTACGGGGTCAACCTCGACGAAGCCGAGCGCCGCTCCGTCGACGAGTATCGGACGTTCAACGATTTCTTCACCCGTTCACTCGCACCGGGTACGCGGCCGTTGCCGGAAGATCGTACCGCCCTGGTCTCACCTGTGGACGGCGCCGTGAGTCAGCTCGGTTCCATCAGTCGCGGCCAACTGTTGCAGGCGAAGGGCATCGAATACCCGCTGACGTCGCTCGTGCTCGATACCCGCGCCGAAAAGACGTTCGACGGCGGGTGGTTCGCCACCCTCTATCTCGCGCCGTCGGACTATCACCGCGTGCATGTGCCGATCGACGGCACGCTGGTGCGTTCGGTCGCCGTTCCGGGCGAGCTGTTCTCGGTCAACGCGAAGACAGAAGCGGGAGTAGAACGGCTGTTCTGCCGAAACGAACGGCTGGTGATGCACTTCGACAGCGCGATCGGTCCGTTCGTCGTGGTGATGGTCGGCGCGCTGATCGTCGCCAGCATCGAAACCGTATTTCCAGCGCCACCATCGCCATATCGCAGCGAGATGACGAACACGCACGATCGGGCGTTCTCGCGCGGTGACGAGATCGGGCGCTTCCTGCTCGGCTCGACCGTGATCGTGATCGTGCCGCGTGACACGTTCGTTCCGGCGCCGCGACTCGCCGTGGGTACGCGCGTGCGCATGGGCGAATCGCTCGGCACCGTTACGCGCGCGCAATCCCGAACGGCATGACCTCTTCGATGCGGGCCGCTCCGAGCTTGCGCATCATCAACCGGTCGAAACCGAGTGCCACGCCGGAACAGCGCGGCATTCCGTGGCGCATCGCGGCCAGCAGGCGTCGATCGTGCGCGGGCTCGTGTCGGCCCGCAGCGCGCCGCAGCTCGCGGTCGGTGTTCATCCGCTTCTCCATCACGTCCGCGTCGGCGAGCTCGTCGTAGCCGTTCGCAACTTCGACGCCATCGATGATCAGCTCGAATCGCGCGGCAACGCTGCGGCCCGAAGAATCGCGCACCAGACGGGCCAGCGCCGCCTGGTCGGCCGGATAGTCGGTCATGAACACGCGACCGGCCCCGAACGATTCGAGTGCGTGGGTGACCAACAGATCGAGCAAGGCGCGACGATCGCCCGCCACGCCAGGCGACAGCTCCGCGCCGAACCGGTCGAGCGCGGCGATCAGGTCACTCACACCGCTTTCGAAGGCGTCGACGCCGGCCCCTTCGTGCAGCAGTTGGTGATATGTCACGGTGCGATAGCGCTCGGAGCCGAGCACCAGATCGACGAGCGCGGCGACTTCGTCCATCAGCTGTTCGAGATCGAATCCGACCCGATACCACTCGATCATCGTAAATTCGGGGTTGTGCAGCCTACCGGACTCCTCCGCACGAAACACCGGGCCGATGCGGACCATCGACGGCGCGCCTGCAGCGAGCAGACGCTTCATCTGGTACTCGGGCGATGTCTGCAGGTATATTCGCTCGCCGCCATCGACCAGAGACAGAGACTCGATCGCCGGGTCTGTAACGGTCGTGCGCGACAGCACCGGCGTGTCCATTTCGAGAACGCCGCGTTGCGCGAAGAACGCGCGGATCGACGCCAGTGTCTGCGAGCGCGCTACCAGCGTCTCAATCGAACAGGTGGGACGCCAATCCTCGCCGTGCAACCGCCTTCTCCACCGCTATTGCGCGCGGCTGACGTACGTGCCGGTGCGGGTATCGATCTTCAGCACGTCGCCAACGGATATGAAGAGGGGAACCTTGACGACGGCGCCCGTGGAAACCTTCGCCGGCTTCGTACCGCCGGTCGCCGTGTCGCCCTTGATGCCTGGATCGGTTTCGACGACCTCGAGAATGATGAAGTTGGGCGGCGTAACAGCGATCGGCACGTCGTTCCACAGCGTGACGATGTAGGTGTCTTCTTCCTTCAGCCAATCCTTCGAATCGCCCAGCACGTCCGCGCCGGCTGCGAGCTGCTCGAAACTGCCGTCGGTTTTCATGAAGTGCCAGAACTCGCCGTCGGTGTAGAGGTACTGCATGTCCATGTCCAGCACGTCGGCACCTTCGAGGCTTTCGCCGGACTTGAACGTTCGCTCCCACATGCGGCCGTTCTGCAGATTGCGCAATCGCACGCGATTGAACGCCTGGCCTTTACCCGGTTTGACGAACTCGTTCTCGACGATCGAACACGGCGCTCCGTCGAGGAGAACCTTCATGCCGGGTTTGAACTCACTGGTAGAATAAAAGGCCATTTGTCGTGCGTAGCACCTGTGCAAAAAACGGCGTCATGATACCGCTGAAGCTGATTCCGTGGCAGTCCGATGCGTGGACGCGCGCACTTGCCGACGCGATCACCGATCCGCGGGCATTGCTCGAACGACTCGAACTCGACGCGAACGACGTCGATTTCGCTCCGGATTTTCC
>DATJGR010000065.1:0-9178 GCA_035494855.1 Pseudomonadales bacterium
CGGGACTCAGGGCGATCGAGCGAAAAAGAAGAAGCGCGGACCACAGACTGTTTGACAGTCGTCGGACCGCTCATTAGAATGCCGCCTCCTTTTTCCAAGGGGCGGCTCTTTTTTCCCCCAAAACAAAGGGTTGGAGTCAACCAGACGTGCAGAACCAGCGGATCCGCATTCGATTGAAGGCCTTCGATCACCGTTTGATCGATGTGTCGACGCAGGAAATCGTCGACACGGCGAAGAGAACCGGTGCGCTCGTGCGTGGGCCGATTCCGCTGCCGACACGCAAAGAACGTTTCACCATTCTGGTGTCGCCGCACGTCAATAAAGACGCGCGGGACCAATACGAGATTCGCACCCACAAGCGGCTGCTCGACATCGTCGAGCCGACCGAGAAAACCGTGGATGCGTTGATGAAGCTCGATCTGGCGGCGGGAGTCGAGGTCCAGATCAGCTTGAACTAGAACTTCCTCGCGGCGCTTTGCTTAGCGCACGTCGGTCTCGATGGACGACCAGGACGAGGAGGTGCATCAGGGTCCCGACAGGGGATCACGAGTAAGGCAGTAACCGTTTGCGAGCTTTCGCGGAGAGAGCTGGCAAACGGTTTCTACATGTGGCTGCGCACGTGACATCGCGAGCGGTCGAACTGAACTGAGAGGAATGCCGTGGCCATTGGCTTGGTGGGCAGGAAAAGCGGGATGACGCGGATATTCACGCCGGAAGGCGTGTCGATTCCGGTGACCGTGATCGAGGTGGATCCGAACCGGATCACCCAGGTGAAGACCGAAGAGCGCGACGGCTACACCGCTGTGCAGATCACCACCGGCACGCGCAAGGCGCAGCGGGTGACGAAGCCGATGGCGGGTCACTTTGCGAAGGCGGGCAGTCTGGCCGGTCGGGGCACGTGGGAATTCCGGCTCGAGAACGATGCGGCGGCCGCCGAACTCGCGCCGGGCAAGACGCTCGGCGTCGATCAGTTCGAAGCCGGCCAGAAGGTCGACATCTCCGGGGTTTCGAAAGGCAAAGGCTTCGCCGGCACGATCAAGCGCTGGAACTTCGCGGGTCAGGACGCGACGCACGGCAACTCGGTGTCGCACCGCGTGCCGGGCTCGATTGGCCAGAACCAGTCACCCGGTCGAGTGTTCAAGGGCAAGAAGATGTCGGGTCACATGGGCAATCGCCGGGTGACCGAACAGAACCTCGTCGTCGTGCGCGTCGACACGGAACGCAATCTGCTGCTGATCCGGGGCGCAGTACCCGGCTCTGCAGGCGCTGATGTGTACATCCGCCCGGCCGTAAAGGGCTGAGCGGCTTGCGGATGTTGGAGGAATAGTCGGTATGAATCTGAACTTGGCAGCACCCGGTGGCGGCACGGTGGAAATCTCGGAAGCTGCGTTCGGGCGCGAGTTCAACGAATCGTTGGTCCACCAGGTCGTGGTCGCGTATCTCGCGGGCGCCCGTCAGGGCACGCGCAAGCAGCTGACCCGCGCCGAAGTGAGTGGCGGCGGCAAGAAACCGTGGAAACAGAAGGGTAGCGGTCGCGCGCGCGCCGGCAGCAGCCGCAGCCCGTTGTGGCGCAGCGGCGGCATCATCTTCGCGGCGCGTCCGCAGGACCATTCGCAGAAGGTGAACCGCAAGATGTACCAGGGGGCTCTGCGCTGTATCGCCTCCGAACTGATCCGCCAAGACCGCCTGATTGCCATCGACACCTTCTCCGTCGATACCCCGAAGACCCAAGCCCTCCTCGCCAAACTCAAAGCCCTCGAACTCAGCAACGTGTTGATCGTCACCGAAGACGTCGACACCAATCTGTATCTGTCGGCCCGCAATCTGAAGAACGTCGACGTGTGCGACGTCGCGGCCCTCGATCCGGTTGCGCTACTGAGCCACGAGCGCGTGTTGATTACGGTGGCGGCACTGAAACGCTTCGAAGAGGTGCTGGCATGACCACCGAACGTCACTTCACGATTCTGCTCGCGCCGCACTTTTCGGAGAAAGTCGCGACGTTGACCGATGCGTCGAACCAGTACGCCTTCAAGGTGGCGCGCGACGCGACGAAGCCGCAGATCAAGGCCGCCATCGAATCGATCTTTTCCGTCAGCGTCGAAAACGTGTCGACGTTGAACGTGCGCGGCAAGGAAAAGAAGACGCAGCGTGGCCTGTCGCGCAAGAACCACTGGAAGAAGGCGTACGTGCGCCTCGCGCCCGGTCAGACCATCGACCTGACGGCGTCGGAATAAGGGGAACGCGATGGCAGTAGTCAAAACCAAGCCCACTTCGCCCGGACGACGCTTCGTCATCAAGGTCGTCAATCCGGAGTTGCACAAGGGCGAGCCGTATTGGCCGTTGGTCGAAAGCCAGAACAAGAAAGGCGGTCGCAACAACGCCGGCCGCATCACCACGCGCCACCAGGGCGGCGGTCACAAGCAGCATTATCGATTGATCGATTTCAAGCGCGACAAAGACGGTATTCCTGCGACGGTCGAGCGCATCGAGTACGACCCGAACCGCACCGCGAACATCGCGTTGCTGAAATATCGCGACGGCGAGCGCCGTTACATCGTCGCCCCGCGCGGCATCACCGCGGGCGATCAGTTGATGTCCGGTTCGACGGCACCGATTCGTGCGGGCAATGCGATGCAGCTGCGCAACGTGCCGCTCGGAAGCGTCGTCCATTGCGTGGAGTTGAAAGCCGGCAAAGGTGCACAACTCGCGCGCAGTGCGGGCGGCTCAGCGCAATTGGTTGCACGGGAAGGTGCCTACGCGACGTTGCGTCTGCGCTCCGGCGAAATGCGGCGCGTGCTGATCGAATGTCGAGCCACGCTCGGCGAAGTCGGCAACAGCGAGCACAGTCTTCGCTCGTACGGAAAAGCCGGTGCGCGACGTTGGCGCGGCATTCGGCCGACGGTGCGCGGCGTTGCGATGAACCCGGTCGACCATCCGCATGGTGGCGGCGAAGGCAAGACCTCCGCGGGTCGTCATCCGGTATCGCCGTGGGGCACGAAGACCAAAGGTTACAAGACGCGCTCCAACAAGCGCACCGACGGCATGATCGTGCGCCGTCGCGGCAAGAAATAGGGCGGGAGAAGCCAAGTGCCAAGATCGTTGAGAAAAGGACCCTTCGTCGACCTTCACCTCGCGAAGAAAGTCGAGACCGCGGTTGCGACGAACGACAAGCGTCCGATCAAGACCTGGTCGCGCCGTTCGATGATTCTGCCGGACATGGTCGGCTTGACGATCTCGGTTCACAACGGGCGCCAGCACATCCCCGTTTACGTTTCGGAAGAGATGGTCGGTCACAAGCTGGGTGAGTTTGCGCCGACCCGCACGTATCGCGGTCACGCCGGCGACAAGAAGGTGAAGCGCTGATGCGCGAGAGTTACGGAGCGAAATGATGCAAGCCACGGCAATTGCAAAACGTCTACGGATCACCGCCCAGAAGGCGCGACTCGTGGTCGACATGGTGCGCGGTAAGCCGGTCGCGCAAGCGCTCGACATTCTGAATTTCGCGAACCAGAAGGGCGCTGAGCTCGTGAAGAAAGTGCTCGAGTCGGCGATTGCGAACGCGGAGAACAACGAGGGCGCGGACGTCGACGAATTGCGCGTACACCGGATATTCGTCGATGAAGGCGTGACGATGAAGCGGATCATGCCGCGGGCGAAGGGACGTGCGGATCGGATCTCGAAACGCACTTGCCACATCACCGTCACTGTATCGGACACGGCCGCGTAAGCGCGGCAAAGCGGAGCACACATGGGCCAGAAAGTTAATCCGACGGGAATGCGACTTGGCATCGTCAAGAGCCATACATCGGTCTGGTATGCAGATAAGAAGCAGTATTCCAAATACCTGCTGAACGATCTGCGTGTCCGCGAATTCCTGCGTGATCGACTTTCCCAGGCCTCAGTCAGTCGCATTGAGATCGAACGCCCGGCGCAGACGGCGCGCATCTCGATCCACACGGCACGTCCCGGCATCGTGATCGGCAAGAAAGGCGAAGACGTCGAACGCCTGCGCCGTGAACTCGCCGTGATGATGGGCGTACCGGTGCACGTGAACATCGAAGAGATCCGCAAACCGGAGATCGATGCGCTGCTGGTCGCGCAGAACGTCGCGCAGCAGCTCGAGCGCCGCGTGCAGTTCCGCCGTGCGATGCGCCGCGTGATTCAGAACGCGATGCGGCTCGGCGCCAAGGGCATCAAGGTGCGCGTCGCAGGTCGTCTCGGCGGCACTGAGATCGCGCGCTCGGAGGTTTATCACGAAGGGCGCGTGCCGCTGCATACGCTGCGCGCCGACATCGATTACGCAACGGCGGAAGCGAAAACGACGTACGGCGTGCTCGGAATCAAGGTCTGGATCTTCAAAGGCGAAATTCTGGGCTCGGACGTAGAGGCACAGGCGACCGCATAGCGCGGCGTCGGATTAGGGAATCTATTCATGTTGCAACCCAAGCGAACGAAATTCCGCAAGATGCACAAAGGCCGCAACCGCGGCCTTGCGGTGCGCGGAAGCACCGTCAGCTTCGGCGAGTACGGTTTGAAGGCGACCGGTCGCGGGCGTCTGACCGCGCGTCAGCTCGAAGCCGGACGTCGCGCGATGACGCGACACGTCAAGCGGGGCGGAAAGATCTGGATTCGCGTGTTCCCGGACAAGCCGATCACGAAGAAGCCGCTGGAAGTGCGGCAGGGTAAAGGTAAAGGCGCGGTCGAATACTGGGTCGCGTTGATCCAGCCCGGTCGCGTGTTGTACGAGATGGAAGGCGTAACCGAGGAGCTTGCCCGCGAAGCGTTCTCGTTGGCGGCGGCGAAGCTGCCGTTCAAGACCACGTTCGTCAAGCGTTCGGTGATGTGATGAAAGCGTCCGATATCAGACAGAAGACACCGGCGGAGCTCAAGACCGAGCTGCTGCGTCTGCGCAAGGAGCAATTCAACGTTCGCATGCAGGGCGCGAGCGGCCAGTTGAACCAGCCGCACTTCATCAAGGAACTGCGTCGCGACATCGCGCGCGTGAAAACGGTGCTCAGGGAGAAGCGTGACAATGGCTGAAGTCGAGCAGAAGCGGGTCAAAGGCCGTGTCGTTACCGGTCGCGTGATCAGCAACAAATGCAATCAGACGATCACCGTGCTGATCGAGCGTCGAGAGCCGCACCCCGTTTACGGCAAATACATCCGTCGCTCGACGAAAGTTCACGCGCACGACGAGAAGAACGAGTGCAACGAAGGCGATCTGGTGACGGTGCGCGAATCGCGGCCGTATTCGAAAACGAAGTTCTGGGTGCTCGCGAGCATCGACGAACGCGCTCCGGCATCCGAATAACGGCTTAGGGTAAGAAAATGATTCAGTCGGAATCGATGTTGGACGTGGCAGACAACAGCGGCGCGCGCCGGGTGATGTGCATCAAGGTGCTGGGTGGGTCGAAGCGTCGTTATGCCGGCATCGGCGACGTCATCAAGGTGACCATCAAGGAAGCGATCCCGCGCGGTCGCGTGAAGAAAGGCCAGGTGATGAACGCGGTGGTCGTTCGCACCAAGCACGGCATCCGTCGTCAGGACGGTTCGTTGATCAAGTTCGATCAGAACGCAGCGGTGTTGTTGACCCCTCAGATGCAACCGGTCGGCACGCGGATCTTCGGACCGGTGACGCGCGAACTGCGTACCGAGAGTTTCATGCGGATCATCTCGCTGGCGCCGGAAGTACTGTAAAGAGATGCTCTAAGGAGAGATCGATGCGCAAGATCAAAAGCAAAGACGAAGTGATCGTCATCACCGGGCGCGACAAAGGCCGTCGCGGTGAAGTGCTGTCGGTGCGACCGGACGGTCGACTGGTCGTCGCCGGCGTGAACGTCGCGAAGAAGCACACGCGCGGCAATCCGAATGCAGGGCAGCCCGGTGGAATCATCGACAAAGAGATTCCGATCCAGGCGTCGAACGTTGCGATCTACAACGGCGAAACCGGCAAAGCCGATCGCGTCGGATTCCGGGTAGAGGACGGAAAGAAGGTTCGCTACTTCAAGTCCACCAAAAAGACGATAGACGCCTAACGAGACAGAGATGGCAGATTTACACCGACACTACATCGAGAACATCCGTCCGACGTTGATGGAGCAGTTCTCGTACAAGAACGTCATGGAAGTTCCGCGGCTCGTGAAAATCACGCTGAACATGGGCGTGGGCGAAGCCGTGGGCGACAAGAAGATCATGGACAACGCCGTCAACGACATGATGTTGATCTCCGGGCAGAAGCCCGTCGTGAACAACGCGCGCAAGTCCGAAGCCGGCTTCAAGATCCGGGAAGGCTATCCGGTCGGCTGCAAAGTGACGTTGCGCGGCGCGCGCATGTTCGAATTCCTCGAGCGGCTGGTCGGTATCGCGATTCCGCGTATGCGCGACTTCCGCGGACTGAACCCGCGTTCGTTCGACGGTCGCGGCAATTTCTCGATGGGTGTAACCGAGCAGATCATTTTCCCCGAGGTCGACTACGACAAGATCGACACGATCCGGGGCATGGATATCACGGTTACGACGACGGCTCGGACCAATGCGGAAGGTCTCGCGCTGCTCAAGGCATTCAGCTTTCCGTTCCGCGAGGCGCATTGAGGTATGGCTAAGACATCGGTAGTCGAACGCGAAAAACGGCGCTCCAAGATCCAGGCGAAATTCGCCAACAAGCGCAAGACGCTGAAGACGATCATCAACGATCGCAATGCGTCCGACGACGAGCGTTGGGATGCGCAGGTGAAGCTGCAGAAGCTGCCGCGCGATGCGAGTCCGTTCCGCAAGCGCCGCCGCTGTTCGATCACCGGTCGGCCGCGCGGCGTGTATCGGAAGTTCGGGCTCGCGCGCACGAAGCTGCGCGAAGCGGCGATGCGTGGCGACGTGCCGGGTCTGGTGAAGGCGAGCTGGTAAGGAGTTAGAACATGACGATGCAGGATCCGGTTGCCGACATGCTGACGCGCATTCGCAACGCACAAGCGGTACAGAACCCGAACGTGTCGATGCCGAGTTCGAAACTGAAAGTAGCCATCGCGCAGGTGTTGCGCGACGAGGGTTACGTCAGCGCCTTTACCGTGTCTGAAGGTCCGAAGCGCGTTCTAACGATCGAACTGAAGTATCACAAAGGTCAGCCGGTGATCGAAGTGCTCGATCGCGTCAGTCGCCCGGGTCTGCGGATCTACCGCGACAAAGACGATCTGCCGACGATCCAGGGTGGTCTCGGCATCGCCGTCATCAGCACCTGCAATGGTTTGATGACCGATCGCGCTGCGCGCAAAGCGGGAATCGGTGGCGAAGTTCTGTGCACCGTATTTTGAGGTGAGCCATGTCTCGAGTTGGTAACTATCCGATCGACGTCCCGAAGGGAGTCGAAGTCACGCTGGATGCAGCGCAGCTGCGGGTGAAAGGATCCAAAGGCAGTCTGTCGGTGGCGGTCGACGAAGCCGTTGAGATCAAGCGCGAAGAGGATCGGCTGCGTTTCACCGCGCGGCGCGACGACCAGCACGCGCAGGCGATGGCAGGCACGTTGCGCGCGCTCGTGAACAACATGCTCAAAGGCGTGTCGCAGGGTTTCTCGAAGAAGCTCGAACTGCAAGGCGTCGGTTACCGCGCGCAGGCGACCGGCGGACGGCTCGACCTGCAACTCGGCTTTTCGCATCCGGTGCAGTACAAGCTGCCGGAAGGCATCAAGGCCGAAACGCCCAGCCAGACCGAAGTGATCGTCAGCGGCGTCGACAAACAGCTGGTTGGCCAGGTCGCATCGGAAATCCGCGGGTTCCGTCCGCCGGAACCGTACAAGGGCAAAGGCGTCAGATACGCCAACGAGCGCGTCGTGCGCAAAGAAGCGAAGAAGAAGTAGGGACGGCAATGAACGAGAAGAAGCAGGCCCGCATGCGCCGCGCGCGCAGCAGCCGGATGAAGATGCGCGAACTCGGCGCGACGCGCCTGTCGGTGCATCGCACGCCGCGTCACATCTATGCGCAGATCATCGCGCCCGAAGGTGCGCGCGTGCTGGTGACGGCGTCGACGCTCGATGCGGAACTGCGCAAAGCCGGCAAGACCGGCAACAAAGATGCCGCTGCGAAAGTGGGTGCGTTGATTGCTGAACGCGCAAAGGCCGCAGGCATCACGCGCGTTGCGTTCGACCGATCCGGATTCAAGTATCACGGTCGCGTCAAGGCGCTGGCCGACGCTGCCCGCGAGGGCGGCCTGGAATTTTAGAAGGTAAACCATGGCCTATACCCAGGAAGTGAAAGAAGAAGGACTGCTCGAGAAGCTGGTCCAGGTGAACCGTGTCGCCAAGGTCGTGAAAGGCGGACGGATTTTCGGTTTCACCGCGTTGACCGTGGTGGGCGACGGCAAAGGCCGCGTCGGATTCGGTCGCGGCAAGGCGCGTGAAGTGCCGGTGGCGATCCAGAAGGCGATGGAAGCTGCGCGCCGCAACATGATCGAAGTAGAGCTGGACCGCGGCACGATCTGGTATCCGATCACCCGACGCCACGGTGCATCGAAGGTGTACATGCAGCCGGCGTCGGAAGGTACCGGCGTCATCGCGGGCGGTGCGATGCGCGCGCTGCTCGAGGCGGCGGGGGTGCACAACGTGCTGGCGAAATGCTACGGCTCGACGAATCCGGTCAACGTCGTGCGCGCCACCTTCGAAGCGCTGCGGCACATGAAGTCACCGCAGCAGGTGGCGGAAAAGCGCGGACTGACGACGGAACAGATGCAGGCGTAAGCCGCAGGAATCAGAAGGTAGTGGTGAGATGAGCAGCGGAAAAACGATTCGCGTCACGCAGACCAAGAGCGTTGCTCATCGTCTGCCTACGCACAAGAAATGCGTTGCCGGCCTGGGTCTGCGCCGTATCGGCCATACGGTCGAGCTGCAGGACACGCCGTCGGTGCGCGGGATGATTGCGAAGGTCTACTACATGGTCCGCGTCGAGGGAGAGCAGTGATGCGATTGAACGAATTGTCTCCCGCCGCAGGCAGCAAGCCGGTCAAGAAGCGCGTCGGACGTGGTATCGGCTCCGGTCTCGGCAAAACGTGCGGCCGCGGCCACAAAGGTCAGAAGGCGCGCAAGAGCGGTAATCCGAAGCCCGGGTTCGAAGGCGGCCAGATGCCGTTGCAGCGTCGCGTGCCGAAGTTCGGCTTCCGGTCGCGCGTTGCGTTGGTGACCGCCGAGGTGCGTCTG
>DATJGR010000066.1:0-3121 GCA_035494855.1 Pseudomonadales bacterium
CCCGCCGACCGAAAGGCCATCCCACTTATGAGGCGAGCTAGCGGAGAGACTCCGTTTTCGGGTTCGGATAGAGATCCGACTGGTCTTCACCGTCGCGCGGCTCGACGCAGGTAAAGTCTTTCTCGACCAGAATCCGGAACACGCCGTGTTCGAGCGGCTGTTCGCCGTGGAGCGAAACGTCGTTGCCGCTGGCCCACGGCAGTGCGACCTCGCGCGGCAGCGACACGCGGATGCGCGCCGCCTCGAAAGTCGCCGAGATCCGGGCGACCGGCGCAACCTCGAGTGCATACGTCAACGCCGCCCCACCCGGAAAGTGCGTGGTAGCTTCCACGGTGCAGCCGCGCCCGATCGACGTCACTTCGGTGCGCGTCAGCCGAAGCCGTAGAGAGTCATCGACGATCCGCAGCTTCACGGAGACAGTCCGTTCACGTTCGCGTCACCATACATAGTCCACTTGCATCCAGTATTTGGTCGTATCGGTCAGGTACTGGTCCGCATCGTAGTCCGCATACTTGAACGCCGCCAGGAACCGACGCCATTTGATCTGCAGTTGCACGTCGAGTTCCGAGCCGTAGTCGCTCGAGACGCGCTGCGCTTCGAACTCGTGATACGTGGACTGGACCGCGACGGTGTCGAACGGGCCCACACCTTTCAGCATGAAACCCGCGCTGGCGTAGCGGTCGTCCACGCCGTTCGGCGGCGTGACCAGGAACTTGTCGGCCCAACCCTGGAACTTGTGCAGGCTCGCGAGCGGTGTGGTGAATCCCTTCACGCCGTCGCCTTCCAGAATTTCGTCGCCCAGACCGAGGCTGAACTGCCGGTACGTGCCGGTGAGTTCGAACATGCCGTAGCTGTTGTCGAAGCGCTGCGGATTGTCGGCGTATTGCCGCTGCGTCGCGTAAGACGCCGCATAGGCGAGCTTGATTCTGCCCAGCACTCGCTCGCCGGCAAACCTCAAACCCACCGTCTCTGACGAGTCGCGCACCGCGGCGGGTACGTCGTCGATCGGATCGATGTCGAGCCAGTATCCGAAGCCGCTCAACTTTCCGACCGGGAATTGATACGCCAGATTCGTCAGATAGATGTTGCCCTCGAACTGCCCCTGCGAAGAGTCGTTACCAAATACGCGATTGACCTGATCGACGTAGGCCACGTCGACAGTCACGTTCGGCAGCGTTTTGTTCACGGTTCGCACGGCGTCGAAGGTCTGTTCGTTCTGGCGCCAGGCGACGTTGCCGACGAAACGCTGATCGTCCAGCACGATCCGCTGGCGGCCGAGCGTGATCGCCGTCATCGGAAGGCTCGTGTTCGAGAGCTGCAGACGGTTGATCTCGTGCGTCTTCGGATCGGCCACCACGGGATAGTCGGTCTTGCCGTTGGTCGTGCTGTTGTAGTCGGAGTCGAGTTGCCACAGCAGATCGCCTTCGACGAGCAGCGCGGTCTCCCACGCTTTGCCGGTCTCGAATCCGAGGCGCATGCGCAACGTACCCGCTTCGGCTTCGTTCGTGATCCCGTCCTGGTCGACGTCCTCGAAACGCAGCCGCGTATCGAAGATCGGCTTGGTCTCGCGGATCGCACCACCGATCGGACCGAGACCGTCGGCATGCGCCGCGCCGGCAATAGCCGCGCAAATGGCCGCGGTGGTGACATACCGGTGGATCGCTAGCGCGCTCATGCGGTTTCTCCGACCTGCACCGGCCCGTGTGCGCGATTGCAGTCCGCCAGGAACGCGAGCAGTTCCTCTCGATGTTCGTAGTACTTCGGATGCTCGAGCAGCGCCTTGCGCGTGCGCGGTCTTGGAAGATCGACATGCATGACGTTGCCGATGCGGGCGTTCGGGCCGTTCGTCATCATCACCACCCGGTCAGCGAGCAGAATCGCTACATCGACGTCGTGCGTGACGCAGATCGCGGTGACGCGGTTGCGTTTCCACACGTCCATCAGCACTTCCTGCAGGTCCCATCGCGTCAACGCGTCGAGCATGCCGAAAGGTTCGTCGAGCAACAGCAGCTTCGGCGACAACGCGAACGCGCGCGCCAGCCCGACACGCTGCTGCATGCCGTTCGAGAGCTCACTTGCTTTCTTGTCGCCGGCATCGCCGAGGCCGACGCGCGCGAGGTAATAGTCGGTAATGGCGCGCCGCTCGCTCTGGTCCGCGTGCGCGTAGACGCTGTCAACGCCGAGCGCGACGAGTTCGGCAGCCGTCAGCCACGGCAGCAGATTCGGAGCCTGAAAGACCACGCCGCGGTCGGGACCGGCTGACGTGATTTCGTGGCCATCCAGCACGATGTTGCCGCCGCTCACCTCATTGAGACCGGCGATCATCGACAGCACCGTCGACTTGCCGCATCCGGAGTGGCCGATCAGAGAGACGAACTCGCCTTTGCGGATGTCGAGATTGAATCCGTCCACCACGGTGACGGGACCTTTTGGCGTCGGATAGACCTTGGTGACGTTGAAGAACTCGACGAACTTGCCGGCGTTCTCGGCCGGTTTCGTCTGTGTCGCGCTGCGCATGGCCCGCGACGCGGTCAGCGGCACGACCTCCGGCGGCGCATCGCCACGGGGCGTCGATGCGCTGCGCTGCATGCCGATGTCGATGAGGTATTGCGTGATCTCCGCGCGCAGGCTGCGAAACGACTCGTCGTGATTGAGAGTCGTCCGATCGCGCGGGCGGCCGAACGGAACCGGGAACTCACGACCGAGGGTGGCGCGCGGACCCGGTGTGAGCGGGATGATGCGGTCGGCGAGCAGCAGCGCCTCATCGACGTCGTTGGTCACCAGCACTACCGTGTTGCGCTGCCGCGTCCAGATCGATTCGATCTCTTCCTGCAGGTTGGCCCGCGTCAGGGCGTCCAGCGCGGAGAGCGGTTCGTCGAGCAGCAGAATCGCCGGATTGGTGGCGAGTGCGCGCGCCACAGCAACCCGCTGCCGCATGCCGCCCGACAGTTCCCTCGGCAGCCGGTCCGCGGCGTGCGCTAGTCCGACCATCTCGACGTATTTCTGCGTTTGCGCGCGACGTTCGTCCCGCGGCCACTGAGACAGCACGCTGTCGACCGCGAGCGCAACATTTCCGGAAACCGACAGCCACGGCATCAGAGAGTAACTCTGGAAGACCACA